>NZ_VPAW01000031.1:0-34225 GCF_013419055.1 Acinetobacter sp. YH12108
TTTCAACTTTTGCCAGTGTTGATCTGTCAGCATGGTACGAGGCATAGCGAATAGTAAAATTGGGTTTGGCGATTTGATTTTACTACTTCGCTATTTTTTTAAGCTAAAAGTGTCAACACACCCTAATGATCTAGTGTGACACTCAATTATGAGCAGATCTTACAATTTAGCCTAAGCAGATTTTATTTCAATCAAAATAGCCTAAGCAAAATTTTAAATTATGTCATTGGCAATTGATTAACTTCCAATATAACTCCACTATTAACACCTAACATAGGAAATCACGGAATTCTCAAATGATCCTGAATTATCAAATACAAACCCATGAAACATCAACTTTAGCCCCAATGGTATTTATTCACGGTTTATTTGGTAGTTTAAGTAATTTAGGTATGTTAGCCCGACATTTTTCAGAGCAGGCAACTACGATTCAAATTGATGTCAGAAATCATGGTTTATCTGGCCATTCTGATGAAGTGAATTATCAAATCATGGCCGAAGATATTTTAGAAACTTTAGCCAGTTTAAATATTAAAAAATTTATTGCAGTCGGGCATTCAATGGGCGGAAAAATTGCCATGAAGCTGGCAGACCTGGCGTCTGATCTGATTGAAAAACTGGTTGTATTAGATATCACGCCAATTCAATATCAAGAAAATCATCATTCTGAAATATTTAAAGCCTTGTTTGCAGTCCAACAGGCGCAAGTCGCTTCACGAAATGAAGCAGCAAAAATTATGCGTGAATATATTCAAGAGGAAATGGTCATCCAGTTTCTTTTAAAATCATTTAATAAAGGGCAGTGGTTGTTTAATGTGCAAGCACTGTTTGATCATTATGAAGATATTACTGCTTGGAATAAGATAGAAAAAAATGAACTTCCAGCATTATTCTTAAGAGGTGGAAATTCATCGTATATCTCTACACCTGAACATTTTGAAGCCATCAATCAGCAGTTTGCTCATGCACAGGTTGAAGTGATTGAAAGTGCAGGGCACTGGCTACATGGTGAAAAGACGGCGGAAGTTTTGCAGCATATGCAAAATTTTATTGATGAAAAATAAATTATATTGATGAGCAGATGTATTTTCTGCTCATTTTATTTATGCATCATTAGTAAGCATTTTAATATTTTGATTTAAAAGGCTGCGCTATTTTGATGTGTTTTTAGGATAATTAATTGATTTTTCGCCTCAGAATTTATTTTCTATTTTAGGGCAACATGTATTTATTGGTGCAAAATTTAATCTCTATTTTTATTTTAAATAGATAATCATAATGAAATTCAGTGGGTTAAAATTATAAATTAAAAGTGGCACAGTATTTGAATAGCTTCTCTCAAATTTTCTAAAAAAGCCTAACTAAGGTTGGAGAGAAGTACATGAAAGTCGAACAAAAAAAGTTTTCTAAAAATTTAATTGTTGCTGCAATGTTGGGAATACTGACTTTAACAGGTTGTTCAAAGTCGCCTGAAGATAAAACGGCCGCTACCTCTGAGCCGAAAGCAGCTGCAACAAGTGGGGAAACTATTAAAGTTGGTATTTTGCATTCTTTATCTGGCACGATGGCCATTTCTGAAACTTCATTAAAAGACACCGCATTGATGGCGATTAATGAAATCAATGCCAATGGGGGTGTTTTAGGTAAAAAGCTTGAACCGGTTATCGTTGATCCAGCATCTGACTGGCCACTATTTGCTGAAAAAGCACGTCAGCTCATCACTCAAGATAAAGTTGCGGTCATCTTTGGTTGCTGGACTTCAGTATCACGTAAATCAGTATTGCCAGTGGTTGAAGAGTTAAACGGCTTATTGTTCTATCCAGTCCAATACGAAGGTCAGGAACAGTCTAAAAATATTTTCTATACCGGTGCTGCGCCTAACCAGCAAGCGATTCCTGCTGTTGAATATCTGATGAGTGAAGAAGGCGGTAAAGCAGAACGCTTTGTCTTATTAGGTACAGACTATGTTTACCCACGTACGACTAACAAAATTCTCCGTGCTTTCCTGAAATCTAAAGGCGTCGCTGATGCTGACATCATGGAAGAGTACACACCATTTGGTCATAGTAATTATCAAACCATTGTCGGCAATGTGAAAAAATTTGCTGCAGGCAAAAAGACTGCGGTGATCTCAACCATCAACGGCGATTCAAACGTACCGTTCTATCGTGAATTGGGTAACCAGGGCATTAAAGCTTCTGATATTCCAGTTATGGCATTCTCTGTAGGTGAAGAAGAGCTTCGTGGTATTGATACAAAACCATTGGTTGGTCATTTAGCGGCATGGAACTACTTCATGTCCGTGAAAAATCCGAAAAATACCGAATTCAGCGGCAAGATGAAACAGTATGCTGTGGAATACAAATTGCCGAATGCAGACAAGTTTGTGACCAATGACCCGATGGAAGCGACTTATGTGGGTATCAATATGTGGAAACAGGCGGTAGAAAAAGCCGGTTCTACTGAGGTGGATAAAGTTCGTGAAGCAATGGCAGGTCAGGCTTTTGATGCACCATCTGGCTATCAGTTACAAATGGATGCTAATAACCATCATTTACATAAGCCGGTGATGATTGGTCAGATTCGTGGTGATGGTCAGTTTGATGTGGTTTATAAGACACCGAAAACCATCGCTGCTGAGCCATGGAGCCCATACATTCCTAAATAATTTCCTCCAAAGCCTGCTGCTCCGGCAGTAGGCCTTTCTGGTTTTTCATCTCCCGGACGGGACAGCGTTAAATATATAAATAGGGAGGGCACTCATGTCCACTCGCCTAAATCTCGCGGCCATTTTTTTAATTTTGAGTCAGTGTTTGTGTCTCAATATGGTGCATGCGGAAACTCAATCTAGCGAAACAACCGTATCGCAATCATCTCAACAGTCACTTGATGCTATTCAGCAGTTTGTTCGTGGGGACTTTGCCACTCGTCGTGCTTTATTAAACCAGTGGCCTGCCAGTGTTGAACAACTTGATCAGCTGGCAGAGTTTGTTGAAAAAGATCAGCTTTATACTGACAGTTCAGGCAATACTTATATTCTGGAAGCAGAAGACAAACTGGTTAGCTATCCTGACGGAAAAACCGTGGAAACCTGGCCATCTGATTTATCGCAAATTACGCTGGTAAATACCTTAAATAAAGCACTGACCTTTGGTTTAGCAAAAAAGAAATTAAATTCAGAAGAAGCCTCTCAGCGACTTGAGGCGATTGATATTCTGGAAAATAACTTGTCCGAACTTGATGCTAAAGCCATCAATCAGATGTATTTAAATGAAAAAAACAATACGGTTAAATCACGTTTTGCCCAGTTAAAAGCACGTCTGGATTATCAATCTGAAAATGTCCTGACCAAAATAGAAGCGGCAAAAGTTTTAAAAGATTCCAACAGACCAGACGTTCTTGCACTGGTTCAAAATGAACTGGCTCAGCCAAATCTGCATCCTGATTTAAAAGCAGCGCTGGTCGATGCCAGAAGTAGTATCAAAACCCGAATTCAGGCCAGTGAATGGGCTGGACATGTATTTTCCGGTTTAAGTACTGCCAGTATTTTATTGCTTGCGGCTTTAGGATTAGCCATTACATATGGCTTGCTTGGTGTCATTAATATGGCGCATGGCGAGCTGATCATGATCGGGGCGTATACCACTTATGTAGTGCAAAGTTTCTTTAAATCGCATTTTAGTGGTTTGGTAGATTGGTATCTGATCACAGCGATTCCTGCGGCATTTATTGTCAGTGCAGCGATTGGCATGCTGATCGAACGTACCGTGATTCGTCCTTTATATGGCCGTCAACTGGAAACCTTATTGGCAACCTTTGGGGTGAGCCTGATCCTGATGCAAGTGGTGCGGATGATCTTTGGGGCACAAAATGTCGAAGTTTCTAACATTTCATGGCTTTCAGGCGGGATCTCGATTACTCCAAGCCTGATGCTGCCTTATAACCGTATCGCAATTATTGTCTTTACTGTAGCTGTCTTACTGTTGCTGGTTTATCTACTGAATAAAACCCGTTTTGGTTTATTTGTCCGTGCCGTAACGCAAAACCGTCAAATGGCTCGTGCTGTCGGTATCCGATCCAGCCGGATTGACATGATGGCATTTGGTCTGGGTTCAGGTCTTGCCGGTCTTGCCGGCTGTGCCTTGGCTCAAGTGGGTAATGTTGGGCCAGATTTGGGCCAGAACTACATTATCGATGCTTTCCTTGTGGTTGTTGTCGGTGGTGTTGGTCAAGTATGGGGTGCAGTTCTTGCCGCTTTGGGACTAGGTGTCAGTGGAACCGTACTGGAAATTGGTATGGGTGCAGTATTGGCGAAAATTATTCTCTTGGTTCTTGTGATTTTGTTTATTCAGAAACGCCCACAAGGTTTGTTTGCCATTAAAGGACGCTTTGTGGAGTAAGCCTATGAAAATCACATCATTACTTTCAGATAAACCTTATAGCGCACTCGCAATTGCGATCTGTTTTGTTATTTTACTGGCCTTGCCATGGCTGCATTTATTGCCAGCGGATTCAAGCCTGCATCTGTCTGCTTATTGGGTCACTTTGATCGGCAAGATCATGTGCTTGGCGTTGGTGGCTTTAGCACTTGATCTGGTCTGGGGCTATGCCGGTATTTTAAGTTTAGGTCATGGCCTGTACTTTGCCTTGGGTGGTTATGCCTTTGGGATGTATCTAATGCGTCAATCAGCAGGTGATGGTTTGCCTGACTTTATGCGTTTTCTGAGCTGGACTGAATTACCCTGGTTTTGGGTGGGGACTAATCATTTCTGGTGGGCCATGATACTTGTGGTCTTGGTACCAGGACTAATTGCCTTTATTTTCGGCTTCTTTGCTTTCCGCTCAAAAATCAAAGGCGTTTACTTCTCGATTATTACTCAGGCGATGACTTTTGCGGCAGCACTTTTATTCTTCCGCAATGAAACAGGCTTTGGCGGGAATAACGGTTTTACCGGTTTCAAAACCATTTTAGGCATGGACATCACATCAGCACCGATGCGTGCCAGCCTATGTTTTATCACGGCTCTGGTGTTATTGCTGTGCTTTGTTGGTCTACGCCATTTAATGAATAAACCTTATGGTCGTGTGCTTGGCGCGATTCGTGATAGTGAAAACCGTCTGCAATATTTAGGTTACCGCACCTTATGGTACAAGCTTTCAGCCTGGGTATTATCTGCTGTGATTGCAGGTATCGCTGGTGCACTGTATGTACCACAAGCCGGGATTATTAATCCGAGCGAAATGAATCCGGTGAACTCGATTGAAATGGCAGTCTGGGTAGCGGCTGGCGGTCGCGGTACCTTGATCGGTCCGATCCTGGGTGCAGGCTTAATTAATGCAGTTAAAACTTACTTTACTGTGGCCTATCCAGAAGCCTGGTTATTAATTCTGGGGGCATTATTTATTGTGGTCACCATCTTCCTGCCTAAAGGCGTGATTGGATTATTTGACCGTTTTAAAAAGGAGCGTAGCGAATGAGTGAAATTTTACAACCTCATGGCGGCCATGCTTCTGAAGGCTATGGCCGACCAAAAGAGCAAGGGCCAGATTTTAGCCATGGGATCGCACTTTATCTGGAAAAAGTCAGTGTCTGGTTTGATGCTTTCCGTGCCTTAAATGATTTATCGCTGTATATCGAAGAAGGTGAATTGCGCTGCATCATTGGGCCAAACGGCGCGGGTAAAACCACGTTGATGGATGTCATTACCGGGAAAACCCGTCCTACTGAAGGTTCTGCATTTTTTGGCCAAACCTATAATCTGGCGAAAATGAGTACTGAAGAAATTGCAGAAGCTGGCATCGGGCGTAAATTCCAGAAACCAACGGTGTTTGAAAATTTCACCGTGATGGAAAATTTGCTCTTGGCTGCACCTAAAGATAAACGTGTTAAAAAAAGCTTTTTCAGCAAGCTCGATCCGGATGCACAAAATGCGCTGGATGAATCCTTACAGCAAATCCGCTTGCAGGATTTTATTCACAAACCTGCAGGACTTTTATCTCACGGTCAGAAACAATGGCTTGAGATCGGCATGTTACTCATGCAACGTCCAAAACTCATTTTACTGGATGAGCCAGTGGCAGGGATGACCGATGCCGAAACCGAACGGACTGCTGAACTGTGTCTGGAACTGAAAAAGAATCATACGCTGGTGGTCATCGAACACGATATGAGCTTCATCGATACCATTAGTGAAAAAGTAACGGTGCTGGCACAAGGGGCGATTCTGGCTGAGGGCACATTGGCAGAAGTACAGGCCAATGAAGAGGTCATTGAAAAGTATCTTGGACGTTAAGGGGCTGACTGATGCTAGAAGTTAAAGATGTAAATCAGTTTTATGGCGGTAGTCACATTTTACGTGATGTGTCTTTCAATGCGCCTGTCGGTGAGTGCTCAGTGGTTTTGGGTCGTAACGGTGTTGGTAAAACGACATTACTGAAATGTCTGATGGGGATATTGCCCATCAAATCAGGTCAGATCCTTTTAGATGGCAAAGATATTGCCAAACTGAGTCCTGAACAGCGAGTACGGGCAGGTTTGGCTTATGTGCCACAAGGACGAGATATCTTTTCAACCCTAACAGTAGAAGAAAATATTTTGATTGGCATGGCGAAATTTAAAGGAGCCAAAACCCGTAAAGTTCCGGAACATCTTTATGAGATTTTTCCGGTATTAGAAGAAATGAAGTATCGACGCGGCGGTGATTTGTCCGGTGGCCAACAACAGCAACTGGCCATTGCCCGCGCATTGGCATCTGAACCGCGTGTGCTCATTTTAGATGAACCAACTGAAGGAATTCAGCCATCTATCATTAAAGACATTGGTCGGGTAATTCGTAAGTTGGCTGATGGCGGTGAAATGGCAATTGTTCTGGTGGAACAGTTCTATGACTTTGCTGAAGAACTGGCAGATGGTTATACCGTCATGGCACGTGGGCAAGTGATTGCTCAAGGTATTGGAAGCGAAATGCCAGAAAAAGGTATTCGGGATCTGGTGGCAATTTAGTCATACTGCTTTTAAAGCCTCCCTTTTACAAAGGGAGGTTTGGAGGGATTTATAAATATAATTAAATCTCTGTATTCTCACTCCATAAAAAATACATGCCATATTGTCCAGTTCGGAATTCTCCACCTGCAGATTTACCTTCATCTGTTAAAAAATGCTTTCCATTTTCATTGAGTGTTAGATAACCTTTGGCAATCAATTTCTCAAAAGTGTCTGCTGTTTTTAAGCCTAGTTTTGCTGCAAGCTTCGCTGTGGTCAGCTTCGTGAACGCTGTATTTTCTTCTGATTTATTCTCTTCAGTTGGGATGGTCTCTGCTTTTACCTCATCTAAAGTAATACGGACTTCATCACTAATTCGAATAATCCGTTGTGCTTCTTCATAAGCTTCTTTAAATACATCATTATCTTCGTACTTGCGGATTAGAATCCCCATTTCATTGTTATTCACTTGGCTAAATTCATAGAGATTCAAGCTTGAAATGATGCACTCTGATTCATTCAAATAGCATTTTGCATGTAGATTTTTACAAAAACTTAGACGCACATAATCCAGTTTTTGCATCCATTTAATTTCATCAGGATGCAGATCACTTTTACCGTAAACAATACGGATATCAATTTTTAGCCGATCTTTGTCTTCCAATAGCTCTTTAATACGATCATTGAGACGCAAATATGGGCTAATTAAAATTAGACGTTCTTTGGCATTTTTAATGAGTTCTTCTAAAAAGAAATTTGTGCCGCTTGTATTTAAGAATTTTGCCATTTATCTCTCATATTCTTATTTAATAATTGTAGAGATATTAGCTTAAATTTTTGAATCAAGAAAATAATTTAACTTACGGATTAGCTCAACAAAAAAAATTGAGATTTTATCTTTCATTCAATTTTAGATCTTTTAACAAACCAAGTTGGCACGATAACTGCTTTATTTTGATGCAAATTTTAAATGCTAAAAATTATTTGGTTTCAATTTGGAACAAATACAGGATTTATCAGCATCAGTAGGGTAGTTATGAAAATTTATACGCAACGTTTGGAAAACATTGCACCAGAAAGTGATTTTGAGTCTCTTGAACTCACATTCGATACACGACAAAAGAGCCGTTTTCGTGCAACTTTAAAAAATGGTGTCGATATTGGTGCAGATTTACCACGTACAGGAATTTTGCGTAGTGGTTCTTTTATAGCAACTGAACAGGGCGACATTCTTCGGGTCGATGCGAAGCCTGAAAAATTGATTCAGGTGACTACGGACAATAGCTTTGACTTATTAAAAGCAGCCTATCATCTGGGGAATCGTCATGTTCCTCTAATGCTCACACCTACTGCATTGTACTTTGAACCAGATCATGTACTGGCTGAAATGGTGCAAGGTTTAGGTCTTGAAGTTCAGGAAGTCATGTATCCATTTGAACCTGAAAGTGGTGCTTATGCACAGCATCAGCATGACCACCGTTTAAGCCCAATCAAGGCTTTACATCATGTCCATCACTAATGCGTCTCAACTGCTCAGCTTGCTGACTTTATCTTCAACGGCATTGCCGATTGGAGCGTACTGCTATTCACAAGGGGTGGAAAGTGCCATCGAAAAAGGCATGGTACATGATGAAGCCTCCTGTGTGAGCTATTTCCAAGAAGTATTGGAAATGCTGTTGGTGCGTTTTGAGCTTCCGGTACTCAAGCGTCTGGTAGAGACTTTTGATGATGCAGAACAGTTTCAGTATTGGGCAGAACTGTATCGGGCCAGCCGAGAATCCAAAGAATTACTGGCTGAATCACAGCAGTTGGCATTTTCCTTGAATGCATGGATTAGAGATGTGTTAAAGCAGCCGCCGAGCGTAAAAAAGCAATTAGGGTTTGTGCCGGTGTATGCACATTTATGTGGTGAGCTGGGTTTAGATCTTGCCGATGTATTAACTGCTTATAGCTTTACGGTTTTGGAAAATCAGGTGCTGGCAGCAGTAAAAACCATTCCACTCGGGCAAATGAGCGGGCAGCGGATTATTTGGCAATTACATCAGGAAATTCCTGAAGCTGTACAGGCTGCATTAGCTTTGAACGATTATGAAATCAGCAGCGCATTGCCGCAATATGCCATGTTGAGCATGTCGCATGAAACCCAGTATTCACGCTTATTTCGGTCGTAATCTTCAGACCAGAGCAGCAGTAAAAAGATTGAAAAGCATCATTAAAACTGGTGCCAAGAAATTGTAAAAAAGGAAATCAACATGTCAGAACGTAGTCCATTACGCGTTGGAATTGGTGGTCCGGTTGGATCAGGTAAAACGGCTTTAACCCTGAATTTATGTCTTGCACTGCGTGAAAAATACAATATGGCAGTGGTGACCAATGACATCTACACCAAAGAAGACTCGAACTTTTTAACCCGTCATGAAGCGATGTCGCCAGACCGTATCGTGGGTGTAGAAACAGGTGGTTGCCCACATACTGCGATTCGTGAAGATGCGTCCATTAACCTAGCTGCGATTGATGATTTGTGTGAAAAGTTTGATGGGCTGGAGCTGATCATTATTGAAAGTGGTGGCGATAACCTTGCGGCAACCTTTAGCCCGGAATTATCTGATCTCACTTTATACGTGATCGATGTTGCCGGTGGCGAGAAAATTCCACGTAAAGGTGGTCCTGGAATTACCAAGTCGGATTTGCTGATTATCAATAAAACAGATTTGGCGCCAATGGTCGGTGCCAGCCTGGAGGTGATGGATCAGGACGCGAAGCGGATGCGTGGCGATAAACCATTTTTATTTTCTAATATGAAAACACAAGATGGCTTGAACGAGATTATCAGCTTTATCGAAAAACAAGGTTTATTTAAGTCTTAAGGGGAAATTCATCATGCGTCTATTCAAACAGTTACTGGTCGCAGGTATTGCTGCTTTACCTATGTTGGCAATGGCTCACGCGGGACATGACCATCACAATGGATTCTGGTCTGGCTTTGTCCATCCTTTTACCGGTTTAGATCACCTGATGATGGCAATTGCTTTTGGTGTATTGATGTGGACTACAAATCAGCGCTGGAAAATCACGGGTCTCATCGGTCTTGCAGTAGCGATGGTTGCAGGCTTTGTGCTCGGTAGCAAGGGTCTGCTTTCAACTTCACTGGCTGAGTCAGGCATCATCGCTTCACTGGTTATTTTAGCTGTTGCGCTATGGACTAAATCGAATAAGGTTTTGCCTGTCGCTGCAATTTTATTGGCCAGCTTCCACGGCGTGGCGCATGGAAGTGAATTGGGACAAGGCGGACATGTATCCCTATTAATTGTTGGCATGGTTTCAGCAATGGCTTTGATTTATGGTGCAGGCTTGGCTCTGGGTGCATTCGTAAAAAAATATGTGCCTTATGGCAAGCAGATCGTTGGTGGTCTAGCTGCAGTTGTTGCTGTCATTGGCCTGGCTTAATGCCTGGAAAATCATTTTCAGATGAAATTGAGTTGATTTGTTGATGCATGAACTGGCAGAAAAAAGCACACAGCAGAACTTATGGTATGCACGTCTGGAAATGGGATTTCAGGCGCAGCAACAGACTACGCGAACCATTTTGCAGCAGCGCAAGCATCATGGTCCGGTACGCATCCAGAAAATGTTATGGCCTGAATCTAACGGAATCTGTCATGCCATTATCGTGCATCCGCCAGCAGGGATTGCCGGTGGGGATCATCTCACTTTTGATATGCAGGTAGATGCCAATGCTCATGCCTTGGTGACCACACCAGGCGCAGGTAAATGGTACAGAACCAATGGCAAGCAGGCTTTTCAGCATATTCACATCCGTTTAAATGACAATGCGATTTTCGAATGGCTACCTCAAGAAACCATGCTATTTGATGGGGCTAATGCCAGTTCCGAAACAATCGTCCATTTAGATGCAGCAGCCAGTTTTATTGGTTGGGATATGCTGGTGATCGGCCGTCAGGCACGAGATGAACAGTTTGCACAGGGGGCTTATCAAAACCGTTTTCAGCTTTGGCGTAAAGACAAATTGCTGGTTGCAGACACCTTGAATTTTAAGGGCAATGACCGCTGGCTCAGTTCATGTCTAGGTATGAATGGACATGCGGTGATGGGTAGCTTCTGGGCTGTACCGCCTGAAAAATATCGCGCGAGTTTTTATCTGGAACAGCATCTCGATTTAATTCGTGAGCTTATTATGCGGATGGATGTACCGATTACCTTGACTTTGCTTGGCGATGTAATTAGTGCACGTTTTCTGGGAGATGATGTCCGTCAATGCCATGATGGTTTTGCTGCAATTCGCGCTCGATTAAGACGTTACTGGTTCGGTCTGGATGAGGCATTTCCGAGGATTTGGCGGACGTAATCCTTTAATTCCCTCTCCTTATAGGAGAGGGTTAGGGAGAGGTGATTAAACATTTATTAAAACCCTCCCTCTAACTCCCTCCCAAAGGGAGAGAACACCAAATATCGAATCTTGCACATATTTTGCTTAGAAATACATATATATCAATGAGGAACCAGTTATGGAACTCAATCCTACAGAAAAAGATAAACTGCTGATTTTTACTGCGGGTCTGGTGGCAGAGCGTCGTAAAGCTCGTGGTTTAAAACTGAATTATCCAGAAGCCATTGCCTATATTTCTGCGGCATTGCTTGAAGGTGCGCGTGATGGCATGACGGTCAGTGAGTTGATGCATTACGGTACGACTTTACTGACACGTGATGATGTCATGGAAGGCATTCCGGAAATGATTGCAGAAGTGCAGGTCGAGGCAACCTTTCCAGATGGATCAAAGCTGGTCACTGTCCATCAACCGATCGTATAGGAGCAGCATATGATTCCAGGGGAAATTTTTACACCTGAGAGCGATATTGAAATGAATGTTGGTCGGGAAATTTTGAAGGTGACTGTTGCTAATATCGGTGATCGACCGATTCAGGTCGGATCACATTTCCATTTTGCCGAAGCAAATGATGCCTTGCAGTTTGATCGTGAGCTGGCCAAAGGCTTTCGCTTAAATATTGCTGCCGGTACGGCGATTCGTTTTGAGCCAGGGCAAAAACGTGATGTGGAATTGGTTGCACTAGCAGGTAAACGTGAGGTTTACGGTTTCGCCGGGCGAATCATGGGCAAGCTCGATTCATAAAAATTGCAGCAGAATTATAAAGGTTTATAAATCATGAAAATGTCACGTCGTGCTTATGCCGAAATGTTTGGACCGACTGTAGGAGATCGTGTTCGTCTAGCTGATACTGAATTATTCATTGAAGTCGAACAGGATTTCACCACTTATGGTGAAGAAGTTAAATTTGGTGGCGGCAAGGTCATTCGTGATGGTATGGGTCAATCACAACTTTTGTCATCTGAAGTGGCTGACACTGTCATTACAAATGCGCTGATTGTCGACTGGTGGGGCATTGTTAAAGCAGATATAGGCTTAAAAAATGGTCGAATCTGGAAAATCGGTAAAGCCGGTAATCCGGATATTCAGCCAAATATTACTATTCCACTTGGCGCGGCTACAGAAGTCATTGCTGGCGAAGGACAAATATTGACCGCTGGCGGAATTGATACCCATATTCACTGGATCTGCCCGCAGCAAGTTGAAACGGCACTGATGTCTGGTACAACCACGATGGTCGGCGGCGGTACAGGTCCGGCAGCTGGAACTTCTGCGACAACCGTGACTCCAGGGCCTTGGCATATTGCCACAATGCTACAAGCGATTGATGATTTACCAATGAATATTGGTTTATTGGGTAAAGGTAACTTGAGCCAGCCAGAGCCAATTGCAGAACAAATTAAAGCTGGTGTAGTGGGTTTAAAATTGCATGAAGATTGGGGCTCGACACCAGCAGCGATTGATAACTGTCTGACTGTGGCCGACCAGTACGATGTGCAGGTCGCGATTCACACTGACACACTAAACGAAAGTGGCTTTCTAGAAGAAACTTTAGCAGCTTTTAAAAATCGAACCATTCATACTTATCATACTGAAGGTGCAGGTGGCGGACATGCACCGGACATTCTAAAAGCCATTGGTCAACCGAATGTATTGCCATCTTCAACTAATCCAACTCGTCCATATACCGTCAATACCATCGATGAACATTTAGACATGTTGATGGTCTGTCACCATTTAGATCCAGCGATTGCAGAAGATGTGGCCTTTGCAGAAAGCCGTATCCGACGCGAAACCATTGCTGCAGAAGATATATTGCAGGATATGGGTGCGATTGCCATGATGTCATCAGACTCTCAGGCGATGGGTCGTGTGGGTGAAGTAATTTTACGGACTTGGCAAACGGCGCATAAAATGAAAGTGCAACGTGGGCCTTTGGAAGGTGATACAGCCTATAGGGACAATAATCGGGTTAAACGTTATATCGCCAAATATACGATTAATCCTGCAATTACTCACGGTTTAAGCCATGAAATTGGCTCTGTTGAAGAAGGTAAGTTAGCTGATCTGGTATTGTGGAAACCTGCATTCTTTGGGGTGAAACCATCCATGATTATCAAAGGTGGGATGATTGCAGCAGCGCCGATGGGTGATATTAATGCTTCTATTCCAACGCCACAGCCTGTGCATTATCGTCCAATGTTTGGGGCTTATCCGCGTGGAGTGCATAACACCTGTATTACGTTCTTGTCGCAAGTCGCAATTGAGAATGGCGTACATGAAAAATTAGGTCTGAAAAAGTTGATTTCACCCTGTAAGGCGACGCGCCAAGTAACCAAACAGGACATGAAACATAATAGTTACTGTCCTGTGATGGAAGTGCACCCAGAAACTTATGAGGTTCGTGCTGATGGTGTACATTTGACCTGTGAGCCAGCAGAAGTGCTGCCGATGGCGCAGAGGTATTTCTTGTTTTAATTGCTTCTAAAATTCCTCTCAAAAGAGGGATTTTTTTTCAAAGTATATTTGAGTTATATAATTTAATCTTTAGTGTTAATTTATCAAGACTAAAAAAATTGATTTTATTATGAACTTAGAAAAAATTTTACATGTACTTATGCAAGAAGTCTCAAGACCAGATTATTTAAGGCAATTTGAAAATATTAAATGTGATGATCAGTATTATTATCTCTATAAGCATTTAAGCTTTGATCCAAAGCTTCAAGTGTTAAATTTATTTAAAAAACTTCAATTAAAGTTTACCCATCCTGATAATTTTAATGATCCATATGATTGTATGGCATCTATTGAATTCAATAATGCGCCGAATGATGTTAAAGAAATTCTACATCAACATTTCTCTACAGCTATAAAAGCAAAGCTGAGTGTAACTTGTTTTAATAATAATCCATTAAATATGCTTATGTGGTCTCATTATGCTCAAAGCCATAAAGGTTTTTTAGTTGAATTTAAAATCCCACATCCTAATCCTAAAGCTATGGTACATGAGGTATTTAATGTCCAAGCTGTAAAATATCAGAATGAATTTCCAAAAATTCCTTTAGATATATCAAATCCATTAGCAATGTTTGATGTAGCAAATGGAGCAAAATTGCTGGATTTCGTTACGAATCAATATTTAATAAAATCAACAGATTGGTCATATGAAAATGAATTTAGAACATTAGCACATGATTATGACTCTAGTAATTTTAATTCACTGTTAAAAGAAATTCCTGCAACTTATATATCTTCAGTGATTTTGGGGGCAAAGCTCACTAATCATGACCCAAATAAAATGGCTTTAATTGAATCAATTAATTATTTTAATAAATACTATCAACAAGATATTAAAGTTTATGAGGCTGTTCTAAAACCTAATAGTTTTAAAATCACTGTTCCTAATCACCCAATTCTAGATAAAAATACTAAAACTTTAGCAGCATTTTTATCTAATTAAACTTGTGGAATGATAAGAAATATTAGGAATATTTTTAAATTTCATAGATGTTCTATTATGGCGCATAAATTGCTTGTCACGCTTAAATAATTTTACTGTTTGATATAACACATCAAGGATTAAACGTGACCAGTACCTATTTACGCGGACAAGAACTCATAGATCAAATTCGAAACCAGCCTTATTCACGTGACTTGATTGGCTATCATGGCGATGTACCAAAAGTAGAATGGCCTAATCAGGCCCGTGTCGCAGTTCAGTTTGTACTGAATTATGAAGAAGGTGGTGAAAACCACGTTGAACATGGTGATGCCGGTTCAGAACAGTTTCTATCTGACATTATTGGCGCAGCCAGCTTTCCAGACAAACACATGTCGATGGATTCCATGTATGAATATGGCTCACGTGCAGGTTTCTGGCGCATTCATAACGAGTTTAAAAAGCGTAATCTGCCGATGACTATTTTTGGGGTTGGGATGGCTTTAATCCGCAACCCTTATATAGTCGAAGCGATTAAAGAAGCCAATTATGATGTAGTGTCACATGGTCAGCGCTGGGTGCATTATCAGGACATGCCAATTGAGCTTGAACGCCAATATATGGATCAGGCGATTAGCGTACTGGAAACCCTGTTCGGCAAAGCACCGACTGGCTGGTATACCGGTCGTGATAGTCCAAATACCCGTCAATTACTGGCTGAATTTCCTCAGATTCAATATGACTGCGACAACTATGGAGATGACTTGCCATTCTGGAGCACATTGACCAATCAGGCAGGTGAAACACGCCCTCATTTGATCATCCCCTATACTTTAGAAAGCAACGATATGAAATTTAGTTCACCAGGCGGCTTTAATAGCGGGGAACAATTCTATCAATATTTAAAAGATGCCTTTGATGTGCTCTATGCTGAAGGTGAAACTGAACCAAAAATGCTATCGATCGGGATGCATTGTCGTATTTTAGGGCGGCCAGGACGCTTTAAAGCCCTACAAAAGTTCCTCGATTATGTGCAAGGTCATAAAAAAGTCTGGATTTGCCGACGGGGTGATATTGCAACGCATTGGTATAAATATCACGCACCAAAATGAAAAAAATATATTAAAAAAGAGAACCTTGAGTTCTCTTTTCTGCTTTATATATTATATAAAAATACAAGATCAAAAAGATTTGGCACTGTTATTGCAAAACCTGTACTGAACAAAAAATGAATATCATCAGGCGATTTAATAGTGCAACTCGTTGAATTTAATCAGGCATCTCCAGAAGAGGCCATTACGTTTTTAAAGCACTGTGTGCAAATACCGAGCTGGTCGACCCAGATTGAAGCAAAGCGTCCTTATGCATCTGTTGAAGATATATTGAATATAGCCAGACAACAGGCTGCAACCTGGACCTGGGACGAAATCAAAGCAGCTTTGGATAATCATCCACGTATTGGTGAAAAAAAGGCACAGGCTGAATTAAGCGAAGTTGAAAAAAACTTTTCCAATCGTGAACAGGCTGCGATAACTCAGGACGAAGCAACTCAGCAAGCTTTGCTAGAAGGCAATATCGCTTATGAAAAAAAATACGGTTATATCTTCCTGATTAAAGCGGCTGGTCTAAATAGCCAAGAAGTGCTGAATGCCTTGAAAGATCGTTTAGCTAATGATCCGGAAACTGAAAAAGGTATTGTTCATACGCAACTGGCGGAAATCGCTTTATTAAGACTGTCACAGGAGCTGCAAGCATGATCAGCACTCATATCTTAGATACGCATCTCGGCAAACCTGCAGCACATGTTTTAATCAAACTCTTTGATGAAGAAGGTGAATTACTCGGAAAAGCATTTACCAATGCAGATGGTCGAGTCACAGATTTTGGTTTAACCGAATTTGAGGAAGGTAAATACAGTCTTGAATTTGCTACTTCTGATTATTTTGAAGGCTTAGGTCTAGAAACTTTCTTTCCTAAAGCAGTCATTCATTTTCAGGTGAAAGATGCCTCTCAGCACTTTCATATTCCTTTACTGATCAGCCCATTCGCGTACTCCACATATCGCGGAAGCTGATTTTTTTATTCAAGCTTTCAGGGAGAGAAAAAGAATGACAGAACAAAGCACAAACATTTCACCAGAACATGAATATCTGGGCGCAGGCAAAAGTGCAGCCTATGGCTTGCAACATGTATTGACCATGTACGGTGGTATTATCGCACCACCACTCATTGTGGGTACTGCCGCAGGTTTGGAAGCTACACAAATCGGTTTATTGATTGCGGCTGCATTGTTTGTTGGCGGTCTGGCTACGATTTTACAAACCATTGGAGTGAAATATATCGGGGCTAAATTGCCACTGGTACAAGGGGTTTCCTTTGCGGGTGTGGCGACGATGGTGGCGATTGTAACTACAGGTGGCGGCTTATCAGCTGTTTATGGTGCAGTCATCATAGCTTCATTAATTGGTTTCTTCCTTGCGCCTTATTTTTCTAGAATTATCCGTTTTTTCCCGCCAGTCGTGACCGGCTGTGTGATCACGATTATCGGTTTATCACTTTTACCCGTAGCCGTTCGCTGGATGATGGGGGGCAATAAAAATGCACCTGAATGGGGAAGTGTAGAAAATATCAGTTTGGCCGTGATGACCTTGGCCATTGTGATCTGTCTAAACTTGAGTAGAAATGCCTCGATTCGTCGCCTGTCTATTTTATTGGCGATCGTATTGGGTTCAATGCTGGCTTATCTGTTTGGTTTTGGCGATTTTAGTAAAGTCGGCCATGGTGCATGGGTACAATTTCCGAGTTTCTTTGCTTTCGGCATGCCAACTTTTGAACTCAGTGCAATCATTTCCATGCTGATCGTGACGCTGGTGATTATGACTGAAACAACAGCTGATATTATTGCTGTGGGTGAAATTGTTGGAACCAAAGTAGATTCAGAACGTATTTCCAATGGTCTGCGTGCAGATATGTTCTCAAGTGCAGTTGCACCGATTTTTGGTTCATTCATGCAAAGTGCTTTTGCACAGAACGTCGGGCTGGTAGCCATTACCGGGATTAAAAGCCGTTTTGTGGTCGCTGCTGGCGGTATGATTTTAGTGGTTTTGGGATTACTTCCAATTATGGGCCGACTAATCGCCGCAATTCCGGTTCCGGTACTTGGTGGTGCAGGATTGGTGCTATTTGGTACAGTGGCTGCAAGCGGCATCCGAACTCTGGCAAAAATTGATTATAACGAGCAAAAGAATTTGATTATTGTTGCAACTTCAATTGCAGCCGGCATGATCCCGATTATTGACTATTCTTTCTATGCTAATTTTCCAAAATGGTTTCAAACCCTATTTCATTCTGGCATCAGTTCAACCTGTTTAATGGCGATCCTTTTAAACATTCTGTTTAATCATCTGCAAATGTTCAAGTCGAAAACAGAGGTTCCGGAAAAGATTGCAGAAACGCTGCATTAAAGTATGATTTCCTCCATATGCCCATGCCAGTCATGGGCTTTTTTATCAAAAATTAAAAAAGTTGGCTTTGTTCTTGCTTAATCCAGAATGAGATTTTTAATTCCATTGGGGAACCTTATTTATGAAATTTACTCAAGTTGCTGCTGCAACATTACTTGCATGGGGTGCAGCATCTGCACAGGCAAAACCAGTCTGGCAGGATTTTAGCGTTACTGGGCTTTATGGGGAAAACTATGAAGTTGTAGATAAAAAACAGGCAACCCTAACTGTTGAATACGCTGCAAAAGTTAAATATGCAGATGTCTTCTTTTTCATTGACCGTATGCGTGGTTCCGATGATATTAAATCAAGCTATTTTGAATTTTCACCACGTTTAAGTCTGGGTGAAGTTTCAGGTCAAAAGCTGGCATTCGGTCCAGTGAAAGATGTGCTGGTCGCAACGACTTGGGAAGGTGGTGAAGGTTTTGATAACTTCCTGTACGGTGTAGGTTTCGACCTGGCTATTCCAAAATTCAATTATGCCAGCGTGAATCTTTATCGTGTAAATAATGAAAATATGGAAGATGACTATCAGCTTACCTTGACTTATGGTGTGCCATTTAAACTGGGTACAGAAGAATTCCTGGTAGATGGCTTCCTGGACTGGTCAACTGCTGAAGATGATCATGCGAGCGAGATGAACTGGACGACTCAGTGGAAATGGAATGTCGGTAAGCATATTTCTCCTGATACCAATTTATATCTCGGTATTGAGCATTCGGTTTGGAATAACAAATACGGTATTCCGGATGCGGATGAAAATAACGTGAGTGCTTTAGTGAAATATCATTTCTAAATACAATAAATAAGAAATTTAAAAGCCCTTATTGATAAGGGCTTTTTTAATGGGCTTAATTTTCGATAAAGATCTTTTCAGGAAAAGTATAAACATCACAGTTTGGACCAGTACCGATCCGATCGATTACCACGAAATCACTTGGAGCTTCAAAGGTCAGCAAAGGATGATGCCAGGTACCGGCACGGTAATTTACACTTTGTGTACCATTACTGATAAAAGCCTGAATTTGACTGAGATCAGGCTTTTCATGATCCAGATTAGGCGCAACCACAATTAGAAATTTCTGGCCCTGCATCGGGATGAACGCTTGTGAACCGACAGGGTGACGTTCCAGTATTTCGATTGCAAAGGGAATGGCTGTAGTCTGAATATTTCTAAAAATACTTAGACCAACTTTAGCATCTGTTTCAGCAACCGCCAGAGCATGATAACGCTCGGTCTGCTGATCATTAATATGGAAAAAATCATTGCCTTCGCAGGCAATGACCTCGCCATAAGGCAAGAAACTTTCAGCAGTTAAGGGCTGTATTTTTATGGTTTGCATGCTCATAGATATAATTACTCAGGCAACTTTTCCCCACAGTCGAATCCGGCTAATGCCACCATCCGGAATCATGTTCACCCGAATATGAGAAATTTTTCCCTGTTTTAAGATTTCCTCAACAAAGCTATGAATATGATCCATCTGCATCTCTTGTGCTTCAAGCAGGAATGGCCAGAACATACTTTGCGGAATTAACTGCTGGTCAGTCGCATCTTCAATATAAATCGCTTGGATAGAGACTTGAGCAGGAAAGTTACCTTTAAAATGCGCGGTATCAATCTCAATTTTTTCAATCTGACCACTCTGACCCAGAGCCAAGATACACCAGTCAAAGCCGGGTGCACGACGGCGCTTGGTTTCCCAGCCATCACCCATATTGATGCCACGCCCCGGATTAATCAGATTACGTGGATGACCAAAGTGCGCATCACTATAGGCAATGACACGACCGCCATTTTCCAGAGCGACCAGATCAATCACCTGATTGCTGTCCTGAACCTGAATTTTTACTTCACCATAGACTTTAAAGCGAGCTACACCCCCGTCAGGGAAAATATTTAGGCGTACATGTGTAAAGACTTCGTCTGAATCAATATTAAAAATATGATGCTGGCTCGGACCTAATATACTGTTTGGTAAAATTGAGTGCCAGGTTGCGGTGCTTAAGTCACCATTTGGTGCATAGCAGGCTTCAACTGCAGCAGAAGCTGGATAGTTTCCGGTAAAGAATGTGGTATCAATATCTAGTGCTTTGATGGTTCCAGCTACCCCCAGTTTGACAATCGCCCAGTCATAGCCGGCATGACGCTTGCGGCGGGTTTCCCAGCCGTCCATCCATTTGCCATGATCATCAAATTTATCTTCAACAAAAATTGGTGCATCAAATTGCAACATTCGTTTTGCTTCAGCAAAAAAATCATCTGAATATTCAAGAATTTCTGCACCAATCCGGCTATCAGCCAGGTTGGTAAGCTGCTGGATATGCGCAGGGATCTCGAAAATGGGTGCAAATAATATTGCCATAACTATGTTCCATTCAAATTATGTTTAACGTGAATCTAATTTTTTATAAAAGTCTGTAATTCTGCTGAAAGACCTTATAAAAACAGGTTTTTAATGAATAGATGAATGCACGGCTTGTGCCAACTTTTGAGAAAAATCAGTGCATTATTTTCGAAATGGCACGCTTTTAGCTACACAGGGGGGAAGAAACACAATTTTGAGAGGAGCAAATAGATGGAGATTACAATTATTGGTGCAGGGATGGGGGGATTGACCACAGGAATTGCACTAAAAAAGTTTGGACATAAAGTCACCATCTATGAACAGGCAGAAAAGATTTTACCGGTGGGCGCGGCGATTTCACTTTGGTCAAATGGGGTAAAATGTTTGAATTATCTGGGCTTAACTGAACAGGTCGCCAAGCTCGGTGGTCAGATGGATCAGCTGGCTTATATTGATGGCTTGACCGGCGACACCATGACCCAGTTCAGTTTATTGCCATTAATTGAAGAAGTGGGACAACGTCCATATCCGGTGGCACGTGCTGATTTACAGAACATGCTGATGGACGAGTTTGGCCGTGAAGATATTCAGCTTGGCAAGAAAATGGTTGAGCTACAAGAACAGGAAGACGGTGTTCTGGTTAAATTTGCGGATGGTACAGAAATCAAAACAGACCTATTGATTGGTGCAGATGGTACCCATTCCATTACCCGTGCCTATGTACTGGGTGAACAGGTTTCTCGTCGCTATGCCGGTTATGTCAACTGGAATGGTCTGGTAGAAATTTCAGAAAAGCTTACTCCGGCAGATCAATGGACCACATTTGTCGAGCAAGGTAAGCGTGTTTCGCTAATGCCTGTGGCAGACGGAAAATTCTATTTCTTCTTTGATGTACCGTTGCCAGTTGGTTTAGAAAATAATCGGGCAGAGTATAAAGCCTTATTGAAACAGTATTTTGAAGGCTGGTGTGCGCCGGTTCAGCATCTGATTGACGCGCTGGATGAACAGAAAACCAATCGGGTTGAAATTCATGATATTGAACCGTTTGCCCAGTTCTATAAAGGTCGTGTCGTAATTGTTGGTGATGCCGCACATAGCACCACACCGGATATTGGTCAGGGGGGTTGCCAGGCCATGGAAGATGCGATCTATCTAGCTCGATCTTTACAGATTAATACGCTGGGTCTGGAAGATGCCTTAAAACGCTATCAGAACAAACGCAATGAGCGTGCCAATGAGCTGGTCTTGCGTGCACGTAAACGCTGTGATGTGACACATATGAAAGATGAAGCCGTGACCAAAGAATGGTATGAAGAACTGCGTAAAGAGCAGGGACCGCATATCATGAAAGGGATTATCAGTAATATTATTGGCAATCCTTTAGATTAATTCTGCGTTTAATCTCTTGGCAAAAAGCCCTTCATATCGAAGGGCTTTTTATATTTAAATAACAGGAATTCGCTAATAGATTTTTTAGGCCGCAAGTAAAGCTTTCGCTGCCTGACGATGTGCAGCCTGAACCGCTTCAAGATCCAGATTCAGAATTTCCCGGTTTTTAACCACCCATTGTCCATTGACCATGACATGTTCGGCACGGTCTGCACCGCACAGTAACAGACCGGCAATCGGGTCATGAATCCCTGAAAAGCGCACATCATCCAGACTATAAAACGCTAAATCTGCCTGAAAATCTGCTGCGATTTGTCCTAGGTGCCTTTCACGTCCCAGTACCTGTGCCGAGCCTTGTGTGGCCCAGGTTAAAGTATGTTCAGGCGTAATCACTTCTGCACCATATTTTAAACGTTGTAAATACATCGCCTGCCGAGCTTCCAGAATCAGGTTAGAGGCATCACCTGAAGCAGAGCCATCCACACCTAGACCAATGACTGCACCTGCTTCCAGTAGATCCATGGTTGGACAAATCCCTGAAGCCAGACGCATATTGGAATGTGGACAATGACAGATACCGACCTGAGCCTGTCCTAAGCGTTGGATCTCATCGGCATTAAAATGAATGCCATGCGCCAGCCAGGTTCTGGAATTAAGCCAGCCTACACTTTCCAGATAATCGACGGTGCGCATGCCAAATTTAAACAGACAAAATTCTTCTTCATCCAGTGTTTCGGCCAGATGGGTATGCAGACGTACATCCAGTTTTTCTGCCAGTGCAGCACTTTCTCGCATAATTTCTTGGGTGACTGAAAATGGTGAACATGGTGCAAGCGCAATATTGACCATCGCATCAGCACTACGCTGGTGATATTTCTGCACCAACCGTTCTGAGTCCAGCAGAATGGTGTCCATATCCTGTACGGTATGCTGTGGTGGCAAGCCACCAGAATCTTCACCCAGACTCATGGAACCTCGGGTCAGCATGACCCGAATCCCTAATTGTTCTGATGCTTCAACCTGAACATCAATGGCATCGGACAGCTGCTGTGGAAACAGATAATGGTGATCCGCAGCAAAGGTACAACCGGAAAGCAGTAATTCAGACAATGCAATTTGAGTGGCTAGATAATGCTGTTCAGTATTCAATTTGGCCCAGACCGGATATAAGGTTTTTAGCCATGGAAATAGCGGAGCATTGACCACGGGAGCCCAAGCACGGGTCAAGGTCTGATAAAAATGATGATGGCTATTAATCAGTCCCGGTGTAATCACCAAATTCTGGGCATCAAAGAACTGGTCATAAGGCGATGCTGGGGTTTGTCCCAAAGCCACCAGTTCAATAATTTTGCCATCGCGGATGACCAAGCCACCACGGGCATCCAGATCATTTGCGGTAAATACAGCAAGAGGGTTTTTAATCCATAAGGTTGTCATATCTTATTTCCAATAAATATTATTCGTGCTGTAGCTAAATCAGGCAGCACATGAAGTATTAAGCTGGTGTAATTTGATTTTTAAATCTTCCATCTGGTCGATCAGATGGTTCATCATGATTTGTGAGATACGGGAAATTTGCCGTTTCGGTGCCACACAAAGGGCAAGGGTCAGTGGATGCATACCTTTTTCAATGATCGGTTTAAACACCAGTTCATCACGTTCTAAATAAGGCAAAGCATCGATATAGGACAGTACACCAATTCCTAAATTGCGCTCTGCCAGAGCAGTAATCATGCGAATGTCATTACACTCCAGCTTTTGCTGCGGCATAAATTGATGATGTTTATACAGGCTATAGACATAGTCATGAATGATTAAAGGGGCACAGGGAATGAGATGCTTGAAATTTAAGGTGTCGGAAAAATAGATTTTTTCTGCCTGAGCTAAAGGATGAGATTTGGCCATCACAAATCCCACCGGGATTTCCACAAAAGACATGACTTCGAGCTGATTATGACTTTTAGGATTGAGCAGAATGCCAAAATCAACTTCAGCATCCATAATCATTTTAGAGACGGTATCACTTTCCTGAATCTGGATATTGAAATTGATCCAGGGATAGTTTTCATACATATATTGTAGAGAATCTAAAACGAAACCGTCACTGAGTGCCGCAATGAGTCCGAGTTCAATGCTGCCGCGTGATAAACCCTGAATTTCATCAAAACGTACACAGGTCTGATGGAATTCTTTTTGCCATTTGAGTAAATCTGCATACAGCAATTCACCCGCTAATGTCAGCTTCAGGCCACTCGGCAACCGTTCAAAAAGCACGATGCCAAATTCTTCTTCTGCTAGAGCAATCTGACGATGAATCGCGGAGACAGAAATATAAAGCTGATCAGCTGCTTTTCTGAGGCTGCCTGTTTTGGCTACGGCAATAAAATATTCTGAAAATCTTGAAAAAGTAATATTCATAAAATCACGTCAATCCACCTGCACATCGTTTTAATCACATAATTTTCAGCTAGAAACTAAGTGATTCTGGTTCTATGTAAGTGGATAAGCGATTTCTGTGCCAATTTTCAAAGAAATGGAACAGTAAAAGTTTTGTGTTCTATTTTTTGGAACACGGGCTACGAAACATTCTAATAGACAGTAGAACAGGCATTTGGCTAATTTTATAAAAGAACAACAAGGCAGCTTAATGAAATAAAAATTTAAGCCGTTGTCATGCAATAAATATTTGTGAGTGAACTATGAATGCGATCCCGGTGCTTAATTTATTCAGTCAACCGCACTGTAGCGGCTTTGACCCATCAGACTGGAATATCCTGGCTCAGCATTGGTATCCAGTTGCCCGTATTCAGGATGTGAGTACTACGCCACAGCAGGTACAACTTCTGGATGTGAAGATGGCCCTATATCAAACTGAGAGTGGCAGCATTCATCTGGTTCGTGATATCTGTCCGCATCGTGGTGTACCATTAACCAAAGGCTGGGTAAAGGGTGAAGAAATTATTTGTCCTTATCATGGCTTGCATTACAACACTCAAGGAAAATGCACCAAAATACCGGCTCAACCAGAACTAACCAACATTTCGGATCGTTTTACCTTAACCAAGTTTCCAGTGGTCTTGAAATATGGTCTGGTCTGGACCAGCCTGTTTAGCCGGGATGAATCAGAAGCTAATTTCCCTGATCTGGATACCTGGGACAGTGAAGAGCACCAATCCATCTTACCGCCATTTGTTGATATCAGTGGTTCAAGTGGCCGGCAGCTGGAAGGCTTTATTGATGTGGCGCATTTTGCCTGGGTGCATCATGAATCATTTGCTTCACGTGATAACCCGATCGTGCAAAAGTATTCAACTGTGCGCACCCCTTATGGCTTGCATACAGAATATGTCAGCGATGTCAGCAACTATCCACATAGCTTGCAGCATCTGGCACCCGAAGGATTTTTGTGGAAACGTGTGTTTGATGTTTATCCACCATTTTCAGCGATTTTAACGGTGCATTTTCCGGAAAATGGCATCCTGAAAATTCTAAATGCCTGCTGTCCGGTATCTCATAATCAAACCCGTTTATTTGTGCCATTGACCCGTAATTTTGATACGACTGGTGATCTGCAAGCGGTTTATGACTTTAACGCACAGATTTTTGCTGAAGATCAGGACATGGTCGAAAGCCAGAAACCAGAAGAATTACCTTTGGATATTACGATGGAAGCACATTTTGAAGCTGACCGTTCTTCGACAACTTATCGCCGCATTCTGGGGGAATGGGGCCTAAGCAAACGCTATATTGTTTAAATTAAATTTCCTCCTTTATGCACCCTGGTCTGTTGGGGTGCTTTTTTATTCCATATATGTCGAAAATCCTCTTTTTAGAGGAGCTATGACCATTGAACTACTAATTTTAGAGTAATTTATGCCACAGCCTAGCCATGAGCAAATGCTATCTTTTTTAAGATTATCCAATGAGGTTGCCAAGCGGGCAATGTCTTTAGGCCATCATCCTTTTGGTGCGGTGCTGGTTGCACCTGATCATGAAACGGTTTTACTGACCCAATGTAATATTGATACGGTCAACCATGCAGAAAGTACTTTAGCCCGGATCGCAGCCAGCAATTTTACGCCGGATTATCTGGCTGAATGCACCTTATATACGGCAGTTGAACCTTGCTGCATGTGTTCTGGAACGATTTATTGGGCCAATATCGGGCGGGTGGTCTATGCCATGACCGAAGAAAAATTATTGCAATGTACTGGAAACCACAATGAGAATCCGACCATGAGTGTTTCTGCTGAATATGTTTTTGCTCATGGTCAGAAGAATATTGAGCTGATTGGATCAATCATGGAACTTGAACAGGAAACGGTTCAATTGCAAAAAGACTTCTGGTCATCTCGGTGAAGATTTGAAATTATTCTTTTTATAATTCTACTTCATTTTATTTATATTATTTATAAGACCATAAAAACAGATTTTCTGGATTGTAGGCTCAATTTAAAACCCTGCAATCCAGTCTCTATTTTCTAAAAATGCTTTCCTTAATTTTCTATTTTTAAAAATCCATTTTATTCATTCAGTGCATTGCCAATTATAAGCCATTTATTGGCGCACACGATTTAGAGCTGACGCACTTATCTAGCGCAGATCAAAAGAAAATCACAAGAATTTTTAAATTTTCAATTTTATTAATTTCTCAACCTTGAGCTGAGCTTGGTTTTCTAGCAACTTTACTCATTGTCTTAGATTGATATCTATATTTCTCGGCTTATATTCTTAACTGTTCAACTTTTTTATACTCAATACTTGGTAGTAAATAATTGTAATTTATAAAAATAAATAAAAGAACAGATCATTCTAAAAATTATAAGTGTCTTGCAATCCACCTGTTCTATTTTTTGAACTGAATTGGAATAGAAGTTGCTAATTAATAGAAATATAGCAATCAGTAAAATTTTTGATGTCGATTCAGATCTTTTAAAGCCGCTATTTATAAAACTCAAATGGCATTCACGGAGGCAATTTATGCTGAATATGTCCAAACATAAAAAGATAATGAAAAAATTTTCACTGCCTGTAATTGCGGCTGCAATTATGGGTTTGGGGATCAGCAGTCAGAGCTTTGCAGTCGATAAAGCTGCATTTGTCTATATTGGACCAACCAGTGACCATGGCTGGACATATTCACATGATCAGGGGCGTATTAAAGCTGAAAAAGCTCTGGGCGGAAAATTCAAAACGACTTATATCGAAAATGTACCTGAAACGGCCGATGCTGAACGTGTGATTCGTAATCTGGCACAGCAGGGCAATAAAGTGATTTTTGCGACCTCTTTTGGTTATATGAACCAGATGGAAAAAGTCGCGAAGCAGTTCCCCAATACCGTATTCATGCACGCGACCGGTTATAAGCAGGGGAAAAACCTAGGCATCTATGATGTACGTACCTATGAAGGTGCTTACATGCTGGGTGTAGTGGCAGGGCAAACCACCAAAACTAATACCTTGGGTGTCGTAGCCTCATTCCCGATCCCGGAAGTGGTTCGTAATATTAATGCCTATACCTTGGGTGCACAAAGCGTCAATCCTAAAGTCAAAACCAAAGTCATCTGGGTGAACTCATGGTTTAACCCGGGTAAAGAACGTGATGCGGCTTTGGCACTGATTTCTCAAAAAGCTGATGTGCTGATGCAAAACACAGATTCGCCAGCAGTTGTGCAAGCTGCCCAGCAAAAAGGCGTTTATGCCTTTGGTTGGGATTCAGACATGAGCAAATTTGGTCCTAAAGCGCATTTGGCTGCTTCAGTACTGCACTGGGAAAAAATTTATACCCCAGCCATGCAGCAAGTGGCTAATAAAACCTGGAAACCTGCTGCTCTCTGGTATGGCGTAAAACAGGATGCAGTGAAAATCGAAAACTTCGGGCCTGCTGTTCCTGTCAAGGTGAAACAGTCCGCTTTAAATGCACAAAGTGCAATTCATAAAGGCACATTACATCCATTCCAGGGCCCAATCTATAAACAGGATGGAACTTTGGTGATTGCCAAGGGCGGAAAAATGACAGATGAAGCGCTTGGAAAAATGAACTTCTATGTGAAAGGAGTTGAAGGTTCATTGCCTAAATAATTCTTTCACTATTTGTATGACTTAAAAATAAAAGAAAGTAAATCCTGAAAAATCATCCCCCAGTCCATGAATCACTTTATGGACTGGGCCAAAATGAGTGGAGACTGAGTTATGAGCGATCTGCCTCACATGTCAAATGACATCGAAATGTCATCGCTCAATGAGCAGCAAATTCCACGACTGGAGCTGATCAATATCAGCAAAAGCTATAACTCATTGAAAGCAAATGACAGTATTAATTTAAAAGTCCAACCTGGGCAAATTCATGCCATTTTGGGTGAAAACGGTGCTGGTAAAAGTACCTTGATGAAAATCATCTACGGCGCCACGAAATCAGATAGCGGTCATATCGTCTGGAATGGCAAAGAAGTACAGATAGAAAGTCCGTCGATGGCCAGAAAACTGGGCATCGGTATGGTGTACCAGCATTTCTCGCTGTTTGAAACTATGACTGTGGCTGAAAATATTTTATTAGGTCTGGATGAGAAAATAGACCTGAAAAGCTTAGGGGCTAAAATCACCGAAGTATCAGAACAATATGGCTTGCCGGTAGATCCACGGCGTGAAGTTTTTTCTTTATCGGTTGGTGAGCGACAACGGGTCGAAATTATCCGCTGTCTACTCCAAAATCCGTCCTTACTCATTTTAGATGAACCGACCTCCGTATTAACCCCACAAGCGGTACGTCAGTTATTTAAAACTTTGCGACTGGTGGCTTCGCAAGGTGTTTCAATTCTTTATATCAGCCATAAATTACATGAAATCAAAGAACTCTGTGATGAAGCGACGATTCTGCGTAATGGCAAAGTCACCGGCTATGTATTGCCTTCTGAAAATAGTACCAGTGAACTGGCCAAATTAATGATTGGCCGGGAATTGCCGACGTATGCGCATGTTGAATATACAGGCAAACATCGCACGCTGTTTCAGGTAAAAAACCTGAATTACGAAACTGATGATCCGTTTGGTGTGTCCTTATCCAATATTCAACTCAACCTAAATTCCGGTGAAATTCTGGGCATTGCTGGTATTTCGGGTAATGGTCAATCTGAATTACTGGCTCTGCTTTCCGGTGAGCAAACGGCGAAAAAAGGTCAAGTCTTTCTATTAGATCATGACATTTCTGAACTCAGTGCAGGTCAGCGACGTGATCTAGGCTTGGGCTTTGTTCCGGAAGAGCGTTTAGGTCGTGGTGCTGTGCCGAATATGACATTGGCACAAAACACTTTATTGACTGCTTTTCGTCAGGGTTTAAACAAATGGGGCTTTATCCAGTTTGAGAAAACTGTCGCTTTTGCCCAGCAATGTATCGAAAAATTCGGAGTAAAAGCCGCAGGGCCACAAGCGGAAGCCCGCAGCCTTTCGGGTGGCAATCTGCAAAAATTTATTGTAGGGCGTGAAATCCTGCAACAGCCGAAAGTGCTGATCATCTCCCAGCCAACCTGGGGCGTTGATGTCGGCGCATCGATTTTTATCCGTCAAACCCTGATTGATCTTTCCCGCCAAGGCGTTGCGATTTTAGTGATTTCGGAAGAGCTGGAAGAACTGTTTGAAATTAGCGACCAGATTTGTGTTCTGGCTGGTGGAAAGCTGTCAGCACCTGTCCCGGCTAAAAATACCAATGCAGAACAGATTGGCCTGCTCATGTCAGGTATTCAGGCAGATCCAGCAATATTGGCTGAATCCGAGCCTGTCCATGAAGCGCATGCGTAGAGAAGAGGTGTAAATATGCATTTATTAGAACCTAGAGAACATCCTTCTCAATTAATGAAATGGCTCTCACCTGTGCTTGCATTACTCGCCATGCTGGCGGTAGGTAGCCTATTGTTTTTAATGCTTGGGGTGAATCCTGCTCAGGCTTTATATATCTTTTTTATTGAGCCATTGACTTCAGTCTATAATCTGAGTGAACTGATAATTAAAGCCAGTCCGCTGATTTTAATTGCCTTGGGTCTGGCTGTTGGGTTTCGTGCCCGTCTGTTTAATATTGGTGCTGAGGGGCAGTTGGCTATGGGGGCCATCTTTGGCGGTGGTATTGCCATCCTGTTTCATGAGCAGATCGGCTGGTGGATTTTAACTTTAATGGTGATTATGGGTGCGATTGGTGGTGCAATTTGGAGCCTGATTCCAGCGCTGCTAAAAACCCATTTTAATGCGCAAGAAACCTTGACCACCTTAATGATGAACTATGTGGCATTTTTCCTGCTGATGTATCTGGTCAATGGTCCATGGCGTGATCCAGATGGCATGAACTTTCCACAATCCTTAATGTTCTCGGAAAGCGCGACCCTGCCGCTGATTATGGAAGGCACACGGATTAACGCCTCAATTTTTATCACGATCATCGCAGTGGTGCTGTTCTGGGTTTTTATCCGTAAGAGTCTGATGGCTTATAAACTGGAAGTCAGTGGTCAGGCACCTTTGGCAGCTCAATATGCAGGATTTTCAGCAAAAAAAGCCATCTGGTTAAGTTTGGGAATTTCAGGTCTGATGGCGGGGATTGCCGGAATCTGTGAAGTTGCAGGTCCAATCGGCCAGCTCAATCCGAATATTTCACCAGGTTATGGTTATGCAGCCATTATTGTGGCTTATCTGGGCCGACTAAATCCAATTGGAATCGTACTTTCAGGTTTCCTGATGGCGCTGATCTATTTAGGTGGCGAACTGGCACAAATGCAGTTGCAACTCCCAGTCGCGATTACCGGAATTTTCCAGGGCCTGCTTTTATTTTTCCTGTTGGCTTCAGATGCCCTGATTGAAAACCGCTACCGTTTTACCAAAAAGAAAATCAAAAAAACCATGACCACTGCGCAAGCAGCCTGATCCAGATAGAAGAAGGATAACAACATGAGTATTGAATTAACCGCAATTGTTGCCGGAACTGTCGCTGCGGCAACGCCATTGATCTTTGCCGGGCTGGGTGAGCTGGTAGCAGAGCGTACCGGTGTCATCAATCTTGGGGTAGAAGGCATGATGCTGGTCGGTGCCATTGCTGGATTTGCTTTCGCTAGCCAGTATGAAGCCAGTGTCGCCAGCGCCTTATTTATGGGCGGATTGGCAGGCACATTGATGGCACTAATTTTTGCATTTTTTACCTTATCTTTAAGCACCAACCAATCCGCCTGTGGTCTGGCACTCACTATTTTTGGGATCGGGATTTCAGCCTTTCTAGGACAGAATTATGTCAGTACGGCCTTACCGGGTCTGGAAAACCTAAAAATTCCGGGACTCGCTGATATTCCATTCATAGGGCCAGTCCTGTTCCAGCAAAACTATGTGGTGTATCTGTCCATTCTTGCTTTTGTGCTGGTGTGGTGGGTACTGAGTAAAACCCGTTTAGGCCTGTTACTGAAAGCTGTTGGGGAATCTCCAGAAAGTGCACATGCCATGGGCTATAACGTGCTAGCGATTCGCTATGGTGCAGTCATGTTTGGCGGTGCAATGGCTGGTATTGGTGGTGCATTTTTATCTACGGTTTATACCCCAATGTGGATTGAAAATATGGTCGCAGGACGTGGCTGGATTGCAATTGCATTAGTGGTTTTTGCTGCATGGAAACCAACGCGCTTGATGTTGGGTGCATATCTATTTGGTGGTGTAACGATTTTGCAGTTTCATGCCCAAGCGCTGGGTCTAGAAGTACCGAATGAACTGTTATCGGCATTGCCATACATCGCAACCATTGTCGTCTTAGTCCTCATTTCACGTGACAAGAAGTTATTGAAACTCAATTTACCAGCGTCACTCGGCAAAACCTTTAGCCCTTAACCGGACAAATCTCAGGAATTACTTTATGAAAATTATAAGCGCAGATTATGTCCTGACCATGAACTCCAACCTAGACTGTATTAAAGATGGTGCCATCCTGATTGATGGTGCTCTTATTAAGCAGGTAGGAACATTACAGGAATTAACTCAGCAATATCCTGAAGCTGCAGTTACCCAGTATCCCAAAAGTTTATTGATGCCGGGCTTGATTAATACCCACTGCCACTCAGGCCTGCTACGCGGTACAGCTGAGGGTTTGCCGGTCTGGGACTGGTTGCAACAGTTTATTGACCCGATGCATCGGGTAGTGACTCCCGAAGATTCCAAAATTGCCTCTTATCTCTGCTATGCCGAAGCGCTGCTATCCGGCACGACTACCATTGTGGATATGTGGCGTTATATGGAAGGTAGTGCTGAGGCCGCACAGCAACTCGGTATACGTGCAGTGCTGGTGCCATATGTGGCTGAACATCCAGATCACAACTATTTTGAAACCCTCAATAGTAATGAAGCTTTAATTCAAAAATGGCATCAAGCCGCAAATGGGCGAATTCAGGTCTGGGTTGGCTTGGAACATCTGTTTTATGCTGAAGAAAAAGCCTTGGCACGTATCCAGAAAATGTGTCATGAATATCAGACGGGTTTTCACACGCATAGCAACGAAAGCAAGTTTGATGTTGAAGAAAACCTTCGACGTTATGGCGTGCGCCCGATCCAGACGCTGGAACAATTGGGCATGCTGGATGTACCTCAATGCCTGTTAGCGCATTGTGTCTGGGCCAATTCAGCAGAGATCGAAATTTTAAAACACTATAATGTTGGTGTCGCACATAACCCGATATCGAATATGAAACTGGCATCTGGCGCCGCCCCCATTACGGAAATGCTTAAACATGGCATTGCTGTAGGATTAGGTACTGATGGCGAGAAAGAAAATAATAATTTAGACATGTTTGAAGAAATGAAAACTGCTTCATTATTGGCGAAGTTTTCCGGTTTAGATGCTGCAGCACTGGATTCATGGTCTGTCTGTCAGATGGCAACTCGGACAGGTGCCAAAGCCTTAGGCATGCTGGATCAGATTGGTTCGTTAGAAGCTGGAAAACTTGCCGATATTATTGCAGTAGATCTTGCGACCCCAAGAATGACACCCTTGATTAATCAAGGCCCGTTATTTAATTTACATACCAATCTGGTACATGCAGTACAAGGACAGGATGTACATATGACCATGGTCAACGGTCAGATGGTGGTAGAAAACCGAAAACTGGTACGTGCTGATCTACAAATCTTAATTGATCAGGTCAATCAGGCTGCTCCAGCCTTGTTCCAGCGACGCGCAAAATGGCTCGCAGAACAGGGAAGTGCGGTTAATGAATTACAGCGCCTGTAAATAAAGTTTAAAAACTACCCCTAACTTTAAACAGGCTTATCTATGCTCCAGAATGGATAAAAAGGCTTCGATAAAGTTAGGCAGTCTTTTATGATGGATCTGACCAACCTTGATCACTTCATAGGTCAGACCATCAGCCTGAAGGTGGTTACTTTCAGCTTTTAATTTCTGCAAGGTTAACTGTAAGCCTTTTAACCATTCTTCAAGCGCCTTGATCGGGATATCATTTTTAAGATCTCCACCTTGCATGGCAGTTTTGAAATGACTCAAGGTCGTACTATCTTTAAAGCAGGCTTCAACCTGATGTTCAGTACTTTCAAACAGGTCATGCTTAATCACAAATAAAAATTTTCCAATCGCTGGCTTAAGCGCGCTGAGATAAATATTTTTTTCATTCAGGGTATATCTTTTATTTCTGGTATTAATAAATTCTGAATTCCAGCCTTGGGACTCTAGAAAATGATCCATTTCAGCGAAGATGAGATCAGTGACTTGTTCCTCAATGCGTTCTGCGAGTTCCTTTAGTTCATGACTGAGCACGATCAGGTTATTTTCCAGCTTTGAGCGCTGGGATTTTTCTTCATCATGCTGCTTGGATTGGCCCAAAATGGCTTGGAAGCGTTGTTCAGGCGTCATGATTTTACTCACTTGATATACAGCCTTGATCACTTAATCATGTGACTGAAAAGCTTTAATTGCAAGCAGGAAAAGAGGGGGGATATTTGGGAAGATTTTAAAGTAAAATATATACTTTTACTGACATAAATTATTGTTTTTAAATTTAATAATTATTATTAAAATATTTTTTATTTGGTTTTAAACTAGAATCGTTACATATTTTGTAGCGATTCAATTCAGTTAATGATCATTACTCGTTTTACTCAATATCACCCATTAAAAGATAAAACTTATATAA
>NZ_VPAW01000002.1:0-241841 GCF_013419055.1 Acinetobacter sp. YH12108
GCATTACTCACCCGTCCGCCGCTAGGAATCAGGTGCAAGCACCCTATCCCCGCTCGACTTGCATGTGTTAAGCCTGCCGCCAGCGTTCAATCTGAGCCATGATCAAACTCTTCAGTTAAAATCATTTCGAACTTTATAAGTAAAGTTCTTAAACTTGGCTCATCAATTTTCTGACTTAAATTTCGCTCAAATAAACTTCGAGTAATTCAAACCAATCAATCAATGAAAATAATTTCGATCAATCAACCAGTAAAAATCCACACAAGTTGTTCTTCATAATCTCTTAATGATCTCACTTAAAACCTCGTCAGTTTTAAGTTCCAACCCAATCACTTAACGTTTCGTTTCATGCATTGCGTTGGTGTGCTGCGTATTCTATACAGTTTCAGAACCAGTGCAAGAGCTTTTCTTAAAAATATTCAAAAAAGCGCATTGTACGTTTATTTTTTAATCTGAATTGCTATTTTTAGCAGTTTTAATGCTTTTTTCCAGTCATTTTCAGCCTAAAAGTTTAAGCAAATGTGAATTTCGACTGGTTTAGTTTTTATTAAAAGGGATCGTTGCATACGATCCCTTTTAATATTGAACAATAAATTTTAATTTGCCTGCTCGCCAAGCCAATTCATAAATTTTTGTCGTTCAGCTTTAGATGCCTGTTTCCACAACTGAATTAATTGCTGATCAAGCTGACCAACTGATACATTTTCCCGAACGTTTGCAGTAGCAACATTTGGTGTACTTGCAGTTTGAGTGTAGACCGCTGCCGGCTGATTTGTTGGAGTTATTACTTTATTCGTTGTCAAATCCACAGATTTTCCTAAAACGCTTTGCCCTAGTAATGGTTTCGCTGCATCTTTTGCTCCCGCCTGCTGAACCAGAAGCTGATTTTTTGCATCATATAAACCAATAATTGACTGATCTTTATATTTTTTCGCTTCATCAAAATTTTTAGGCGCGTTAATTAAAGCCAATTTATAAGCTTCACCATCTTTAAGTTCTGGAGTTTTTACAGTTACTACGCCAGATTTTAAAATGTCATGAGAATTGTCATTGTGCTGGAAAAATTCAGTATAGCGAACACTAATCGCATTCGTACCAGCATCCAGTTTATAAGTTTGATCTGAGCGTAATAGACCTGAACGTACTTCCTGATCATTCACTGCGATTATCTTGATTTCTTCAGGTACGGTTAATGTCACGGCTGAAAAAGCTGATGTGCTGCTCAATAATGCAACTACAGCTGCTGTGATACGTAAATCCATGTCACTCACTCATTCTGGTTAATATATAAAATTTTCATTGCACTATGCCGTGTATAAATGACAATTCTATGACAAATGCTTTGTCTCTACAGTACTTTACTCAGCATTTATCAGACTATCTATCTTCTGATTTCTGCTATATCACACATAAAAAAAGAAGTACTTAACAGTACTTCTTTCTCATCTCTAAATCGATTATGCAAAGGTCTTAAATCGTTCTGCATCATCCATAAAGGTTTTTTCACCCGGAGGCGCTTCGATTGAACCAAATACCAATTGAGCACGAAGCTTCCAGTTTGATGGAATACTAAAAGTTTGCGCTACTTCTTCATCAATGATCGGATTGTAGTGCTGTAGTGATGCGCCAATATTATGTTCAGCCAAAGCTGTCCAGGTTGCAAACTGCGCAATACCGCTAGCATGCTCTGACCAGATCGGGAAATTATCTGCATACAGCGCAAATTTTTCTTGCATTCCTTTAATGACATTCTGGTCTTCATAAAACAGTGCAGTTCCATAACCTGCCGCAAAACCATCTATTTTGCTATTGGTAGCCTCAAAAGCATCTGCTGACACCAGGTCGCGTAAAGTTTCACGCACAATATGCCAGAAAGTATCATGTGATTGACCAAACAAAATCACCACGCGTGAAGATTGCGAGTTAAAAGATGATGGACTATGTTTCACCGCCTCTTTAATGATGTTCTCAATTTCTGCCTGATCCAGGCTGACATTTTTCCCAATGGCATAAATACTACGGCGTTTTTTAATATGATCTAGGAATGCCATGATCTCACCTCGTTCTATTCTGATTATTTAAAACCGATAAGATCATCCTAAGCATTTTCACTGCCTAAAACAGTCTTATTTCGATAACAATGTGTTTTATTTATAGAACATTCTCAGAGATGTTAAGGTTGATCCTTTGTATCAGTCACCTTAGCACATACTAATTTCAAGAATCACAGGTCTTAGCTAAATACCTGGAAGCTGTCTGGGTTTACAGACTCAATTTTATCTTCTATTGCTTCTTCAATTGAACCGAAACAGAGCTGAGCACGTAGCAACCAGTTTTCATCAATCTTAAAATGCTCAGCTACAGGGTGATTGATCTGCGCATTATAATGTTGCAAAGAAGTACCTAGACCAGCATCTGCCAGCGCAGTCCACGCAGCAAACTGTACCATGCCAGAAGTCTGCTCTGACCACAGTGGAAAATCATCGGCACTAAATGGAATCTTTTTCTGTAATTGCTGAATGGCGCGCTGATCTTCATAGAATAAAATCGTGCCATAGGCATTTGCACATTGATCCAGCTTGATTCTAATCCCTTCATAGACCGATGCCGGCACATGCTGGCGTTGAATGTCTTTCACAATATTCCAGAATTGATGATGTGAATCGGCAAATAGCACGATAATGCGTGCACTTTGTGAATTATAGGCTGAAGGACAACTATGCACAGCTTCCTGAATCAGCTCGGTCAGATAAGCCTGACTGTAATGCACACGCTTACCTAGCTGATAGGTCCCACGGCACTTTTTTAATTTCTCAACAAAAGTGAATTCTAAATTTTCAACTGCTTTACTTTTTTTAGGAAATTTAAAATCCTTAGTCAGGTCAGTTGTTAATACCTGCCCAATTTTATTGAGTAATGCCATTTTCTACCCTCTACATATAGCCTGAACTTCAATCACCAGGAAAATCCCATACAATTATAATGGGTTTATTCAGGCAGGCAGGATTTGCTATTTTTTTATGCTGCTTTTTAGAGCATTCAAACTCCTTAAAAACAAAAAACTCCGCATTTAGCGGAGTTTATGTGACGCAAGTCGCATTAATTATTTTTCAGTTTCAAACAATGCAGCAACGAATGATTTTGCCGAGAATGGACGCAAGTCATCAATTTTCTCACCTACACCGATAAAGCGAATCGGTACATGGGTACGGCTGGCAATATTAAACAGCACACCACCTTTTGCAGTACCATCCAGCTTGGTAATGGTTAAACCCGTTAAACCTACTGCTTCATCAAACATTTCAACTTGATTAATGGCATTCTGTCCTGTACCGGCATCCACCACCAGCATCACTTCATGTGGCGCAGTCGCATCAATCTTCTGCATGACACGTTTAACCTTGGTCAATTCCTGCATCAGGTGACCTTTGTTATGCAAACGGCCTGCAGTATCTGCAATTAAAACATCCACACCTTTGGCACGTGCACTTTCGAAAGCATCAAAAATGACAGAAGCAGAGTCAGCACCATGACCTTGGGCTACGACGGCGATATTGTTGCGTTCACCCCAGATCTGTAACTGCTCAGTTGCAGCAGCACGGAAAGTATCACCCGCAGCCAGCATGACTTTTTTACCTTCGCCTTGCAGACGTTTTGCGAGCTTGCCAATGGTCGTGGTTTTACCTACACCATTTACACCCACGACCAGAATTACATATGGATTTTTGTTTGGATCGATATGCAGCGGTTTTACACGCGGAGCCAGCAGAGCGACCAGTTCTTCCTGAAGCGCTTTATACAGCGAGTGAGAATAAATCAGGTCACCGCGTGCAGTACGTTCAGTCAAATTGGCAATAATCGTTTTAGTCGCATCAACACCGATATCTGCAACCAAAAGCTGTTCTTCAACTTCTTCTAATAATTCATCGTCAATTTCTTTGCCACCAATCAGGATATTGACCATCCCATCGGCAAGATTTTTACGGGTTTTGGTTAAACCCTCTTTCATACGGCTAAAGAAACCGCCTTTTGTAGCAGGTTCTTCTTCCTGAGCTTCTGTCGCTACAGGTGCAGAAACCTCAGCAGTTGCGCTTGGTGTTTCTACAATTGGCACATTAACCGCAGGTAAACTCGGTAACGTGACATCATCATCTCCGATATCAGCATCAATCAAAAATTTGTTTTGCCCATTAGATTGCTGTTGCATGCCGAATCCTTGAAAAGCATTGCGTTAAAAAATTGAATTCTAGCATAACTTGCAGTGTTTTGAGCGGGCAATCCAATCCATGAATAAACAACCAAAAAATAACAGTGTTTGGTTGCTTTCAATACAAGATTTCTGAAAAATAATCCTAAATACAAATATCTATTCATTGGAAGACTTTGTGTCCCTATCTTTTTTTGCTATCTCCTCCTTATCCAGAATCATTAAACAACGGATTTCTCCAGCCGCTGTACTCCTCCTGAGTTTCGGTTTTAACCCCGTACATGCCGCAACCCAGAGTGAATTATCCCGCACTACCATCGAAACCTATTTAGGTAATGGCTTAAAAGTCATTATCCGGGAAGATCATCGCTCCCCGATGGTGATGACACAGATCTGGTATAAAGTCGGCAGTAGTGATGAGTCCGGCAATATTCTCGGTGTATCTCATGCTTTGGAACATATGATGTTTAAAGGCACAAGCAAGGTTCCCAATGATGAATTTACCCGGTTAAGCCGGATTTATGGCGGCAGTATTAATGCCGCAACCTTTACCAATTACACGAACTATTATCAGCTCTATCCCAAAGCCTATTTTCCGATGGCGCTAGAACTTGAATCTGACCGTATGAACAACCTGTTGTTACGCCAGCAAGATTTTGATCCGGAAATTAAAGTGGTAATGGAAGAACGGCGTCAGCGTACTGATGATAATCCGCGTGCCCAGGCATTTGAACGCTTTAGATGGATCAGTTATCCCACCAGTCACTATCGTCAGCCCGTGATTGGTCACATGAAAACGCTTAATAATATTCAGCTGAGTGATGTTAAAAAATGGTATCGAGACTGGTATAGCCCGAATAATGCCATTCTGGTGATTGTCGGTGATTTAGATGTGCAAGAAGCTCTGGTTCAGGTACAGAAATATTTCGGTGATATTCCGGCGCGTCCCACACCCTCACGTAATGATGTACTCGAGTTTGAGCGCTTAGGCTATCGTCATATGGAAATTGAGAGCAATGTTCAGGTGCCTAATCTGTATATGACCTGGAATGTGAAATCTCTAGCTACCGCCAAGAATCCTCAAGATGCCTATGCTCTAACCATTATTCGCAGCCTGCTGGATAGTGGGATTTCTTCTCGGTTGCAGGATCGTCTGGTTCGCGACCGCAAAGTGCTTACTTCTGTGAGTGTATCCTATGATCCTTATAACCGTGGAGATAGCCTGTTTGGTATTTCCGCACTTCCGGCTCCAGGCGTTAACCTGGCAGAAGCACAAACGGCCATCCAGAAAGAAATTGATTTATTAAAAACTGAAGCTATTTCTGAGTATGAACTGGCACGGATCAGCACACGCTTTATTTCAAATCTGATTTATAGTCAGGACAGTCTGAGCGGACAGGCCAAAATGATTGGAAACCTTGAAGTAAACGGATTGAGTTACCGCCTGATGGATGAACTGCCTCAGCATTATGACAGTGTCCGTGCAGAGGATATTCAGCGGGTTGCTAATGCCTATTTTGTCCGTGAAAATTTAAGTACGCTCTACCTTTTGCCTGAACAGAAAGCTCAATAATGGTTATTACAATGTCTAAAGTTCGCTCTCTTATCCTTTTAACCAGCTTAAGCCTCAGTTCAAGCCTTTGGGCAGAAAATTATTTAGATACCCAACCTGATCTGAATGATAATCCCAGTCAGCTACAAGCGATCCCTCTCCTGCAAAGTTTAAAAAATATTAATCAAAAGCAGGCATTCCAAGCACCTTTTATTCATGACTTGAACAATCGCTACAAAGTTCGTACCTTATTTGTTGAAACCCGTGATTTACCTATGGTCGATATTCAACTGACCTTTAATGCCGGATCAGCACGAGATCAGGAAATTGCTAAAGGTCTATTTGGTTTATCCAGCACAGCAGCCAAACTGATGCGTGAAGGAACAGATAAATATACGGCTGCACAGGTGGCTTCCGTCTTCGATGCCACGGGCGCACAATTTAGCGTACAGGCTTATCGCGATATGTTTGTCGTTCGCTTGCGAACTTTGTCAGATCCCAAGAAAATGGAACCTGCTTTGGCCATGATGATGGAAGTTCTCAAAAATGCCACATTCAAGCCTTCCAGCATTCAGCTAGCACTCAGCAATACTCAAGTAGGACAAAAACAGCTTCAGGAAAATCCAAGTAAGCTGATGGATATCCGGTTTTATCGAGCATTGTATGGTCAGCATCCTTATGCCGAACCCATTACCGGCACCATTGGCAGTACCAAAAAAATTACGGCTGATTTACTGAAAAAATTCCGCGACCAGTTTCTGGTGGCACAAAACATGAATATTGCCATTACCGGCAAACTCAGTCCTAAACAGGCACTGGAACTTTCTGAACGAATTGCAGGCAATTTGCCTCAAGGACAGAAAGCTGTTGCATTAGCTGAACCTGAAGAAAAATCGGGTTTTGATATCGTGCATTTGCCTTATAACTCATCCCAAGCGCATGTGACCTTCGGCCACTTAGGACCAAACCGTTTTACTGAAGATCGGCTTGCTCTAGAAGTGGCTAATCGCATGTTTGGTGGTAGCGGATTTAATGCAGTATTAATGCAGGAATTAAGGGTAAAACGCGGCTATACCTATGGTGCTTATAGCACATTCAGCTTTAGTCAAGCACCCGGTATATTTAGCTTCCGTTATTCGACTAGACAAGATCAATTACTGGATAGCATTCAGGTCGCACATCAGGCTTTTATCAACTTTGTAAATCAGCCGATTGATACTAAGCGACTGGAAGAAACCAAGGCCGGGATGTTAAGAGCATTTCCGAATAATTACAGCAGCAATGCCACAATCAATGCCCAGTTAGGCACAATGGGCTTTTATGCAGAGCAAGCCGACTATCTGTCACGCTATCCAGAACGTCTAGCCAAAATTACCGCTGCAGATGTGCAAAATGCCGTGCGCAAACATCTGCATCCAGAACGCTTGACACTGGTCGTGGTAAGCCAAGAACTAGATAAAGAAGCATTAAAACTACGATTGGAACAGAACCTGTTAGATCCTTCTACACCACTACCGAATACGATTCCAATACCTAAGGCATATCCACAGAAACCGGCGGAAGCTGACGAGCCCGTAGAGATTCCTGTTGATACGCCTGCATCAATTTAAGATATTGACCGCGATGGATGCGTTGCTGTTGCAGCAAAGTCTGAGCCATATCCTGTGTTTGGGGTAAGCTCTGCTGTTCTGCAAGTTGCTGAAGTAAATTAAATTGAGAAGTCGTCAGTGGACGATAAATGGCAAATGTAGCCAGACATAAAATTAATGCCACAATAAAAATAACAACCGCATTATAAATTTGTTCAAGCTTAATTTTATTCAGAAAATCGCTTAATTTTTTGCTATCTATAGCCATACACTACCTCAAGTTGCAGCTAGTGTATGGCTGGGCCCCATGAAGTTCAAGTCAAAGATTGAATGACCAGTATAAATACACATCTCGATATGAATATAAATCGATTAGGATTTCAACAATTCGTACACACTCCAGGCAATGACCATTGCCACCAGACCTAAGACCAGTAAAATTGCAAACTTGCTTAAGCCGGCTTCTGCTTCAGGTGGATGCAGTCGATCTTCATCTGCAATTCGGACCAATTCATCATTATAGTGACTATAAAACTCTGCACGCTGGGTTTCGTCCAGAGCGCGGGTAAAATCATAAACTTCTTTACGTTGAGCCAGACTGTAATCACCTAGATGGGTATATTTGTCATAAATTGCCTCATCCAGTTTTTTACGGTGTACATGCGCCAATTCTGTAATCTGACTGGCTGTTGGGGGCATATCAAAACTGAGCCCTTCAAGAGTTCTTTGCATCATGTTGTTCTCCTTTTCTTTTGTTCTATTGTTAAAATCTATACCAACCAAACTTCCAAGTGTGTATAGTTTGATCGTACAAACTATAAATTAAGTAAACAGGAAAGCTGATATAGTTGACTTTTCCATTATTCTGTAATATTAGTTTAATAATACTAAGTTATATTTGTATTTAGACTTAAAAGTCTATCCGAAATCATAATTAAAATTAAGGAGTTTTTATATTATGCAGAATATCTCTCAACATGATTTGGAACATCTGTATGCAGATGCAGTGAATACCATTCAATCGCAAATGAACTTTGTCGATGCAGTAAAACAATTAGAAGATGCTGCGCGCGCCGGTCACGGTAAAGCAGCTCTCTTTTTAGCTGAACTGTATTATCAGGGTTTTCGTGTAGAACGAGATTCACTCAAAGCACAATACTGGCAGAGCATGGCCACCATGCAAGCCTGAAGAAACGTCACCTCGGTGACGTTTTTTTATGCCATTTTTTCGAAATACTGCAATTAAGACATAATTTATTACGATTGCTTGCAAAGCTGAAACAGTAATTTCACTTGAACTTTCTAGAATAGAGCTGAACTCTAATAGCACTTTATTTTAACGACAATGCGAAAAATTATTCAATACGACCCGATTTGTAAAAACTTTCTTTTGAGGCTGACCATCCTCAAATCTATGATGTATTGCGGCGTTTTGTGGGGCGTCTATCATCAGGGTTGGGCGATGATGCGTGATCAGGAAGATTATATTTTTCCATTCTGGCTTAATTCTCTGGATGCCAAAAATTATGCCAAGGAACATTGGCCAGGTTATGTACCCCGTAGAATCAACCCGGAAGATTTCGAAAACAACTTGTTACCTACACTGTCCCGACTAGCCGTGACACCTACTTTATGTAGCGGCAATGGCACTAAACTAAAGTTATCCATTCCACAGATGCGTCACCTGTTTTTTTCACAACAAAGACTGCACTTTGCCTAAAAACATGTTATTTATAAAGACATAAAATAGACACCTAGAGATGTTCAGCTGGATACATACTCTAGGACTAATAATAATTAGATAAAAAGGACTCAATAGAATGACCAACGTAGCACAAGTGCTCGGTGATAAAGTACATCAGGCAGTTTATACCATCCGTCCAGACTCTACAGTTTTAGAAGCAATTAGCCTGATGGCAGAAAAAGGAATCGGGGCGCTGGTCGTTACCCACGAAGATAGTGTGGTCGGCATTTTGTCAGAGCGTGATTACACCCGTAAAATCGCATTGATGCAAAGAACCTCTTTTGATACCACGGTCAATGAAATTATGACACCTAAAGTCATAACCGTGACTTCTGCAACTTCTGTTGAAGACTGCTTAGCATTAATGACTGACCGCCATTTACGCCACTTACCTGTAGTTGAAAATGACAAACTGATTGGCCTGATTTCGATTGGTGACTTGGTCAAAGCTGCAATGGAAGATCAACGTAAGCTGATTGATCAGTTACAACAATATATTTCAGGCTAAAATTCTTTCTTAGTTGAATACGTAAATTAAGACTCAAACTCAAAATGTCATTACAAACAAATGACAATGCCATATCAAAACCAGATTAGATATAAAAAATCCCAGCCTTAAGACTGGGATTTTTTGATTATTAGATCAAATTAAAGACCGAGTTTCTCTGCGACATAGTCAGAGTCTTTATCACCACGACCTGAAAGATTCACTACAATCTTAGTCTCTTTAGGCAGTTTACCCGCTTCACGAATTGCCCAAGCCACTGCATGTGAACTTTCTAATGCTGGCACAATTCCCTCAACGCGTGACAGGGTCATAAAGGCATCCAGACACTCCTGATCTGTTGCTGTAGTGTATTCCACACGACCTAGATCTTTCAGCAGGCTGTGCTGTGGCCCTACGCCTGGATAATCCAGCCCAGAAGCAATCGAATGCACAGGTAAAGGCTCACCCTGCTCATCTTCGAGTACATAACAGGCCATACCATGCAACTGGCTTGGTTTACCCAAAGTCAGCGTTGCGGAATGCTTATCAGTATTTAAGCCATGACCTGCAGGCTCTACCCCCACCAGTTTCACGTCTGGATCATTCAGGAATGCCGTGAATGCCCCCATGGCATTTGAACCACCACCCACACATGCCACCACAAAGTCTGGGTTTGCACCGAAGCGTTCATTGGTTTGAACCTTGATTTCATCGCCAATAATGGACTGGAAATCACGCACCATCATTGGGAATGGATGCGGTCCTACCACCGAACCAATCGCATAGATATAGTTTTTCGGATCTTTCAAGTATTCTTCAAAAGCACTGTCGACTGCATCTTTAAGGGTCGCAGTACCACGCGTCACAGAAATCAGCTTAGCACCCAAGATTTTCATCTTTACGACGTTTGGATGTTCTTTTTCGATATCCACCTGGCCCATATGAATTTCACATGGAATACCCACCAAAGCACATGCAGTAGCCAATGCTACACCATGCTGACCTGCACCGGTTTCTGCAATGACTTTGGTTTTACCCATATATTTCGCCAGCAGTGCTTCACCCAGGCAGTGATTGATTTTATGTGCACCGGTATGATTCAGGTCTTCACGTTTTAAATAGATCTGTGCTCCACCTAACTGGTCAGAAAGGCGTTTAGCATGAAACAAAGGGCTAGGACGGCCGACATAGTTAGCAAACAGGTCTTTTAATTCATTTTGAAATTCTTCAGTTTGACGGATTTCCTGATAGGCAACATTGATGTCATCCATGGCCTGTTTTAGATCCGGTGGAATGAACTGACCGCCATATTGACCAAAGAAACCCTCTTCATTGGGCAACGCAATACCATTAATTTGATGAGCCATAATAATTCCTGAATATTGGAATAAGGTATAACAAGTGACTTTATACTAGAATAATTCGTTTTAAAGCACTAATAACTATAGATAAAGTCACTTATAGATAAATGGAATCAACGCGCCAGATATTTGGTCATATCCTCAATACCTTTTAAGGTCATTGGAAACATATGATCTTCAAAGATTTGCTTAATCAGGCCAATAGTATGCGTGTAATGCCAGTATTTTTCTTCTTCAGGATTGAGCCAAGCGGTTTTATCAAAATGCTGACGCAGACGCTGTAACCAGACCTGTCCTGCCTCATCATTCATATATTCGACCGAACCACCGACGGAGTTCAACTCATAGGGTGCCATGCTGGCATCACCCACTACAATCACCCGGTAATCCCGTCCATAGGTATTGAACAGATCCCAGGTATTCATGCGCGAGCTGGAACGACGGACATTATCTTTCCAGACATAGTCGTATAGACAATTATGGAAATAGAAATATTCCAGAGTCTTAAATTCGGTCTTAGCGGCGCTAAACAGTTTTTCACACTGAGCGATATGCGCATCCATTGATCCACCGATATCAAACAGCATTAGTACTTTAATACGGTTACGACGCTCCGGCACCAATTGCACATCCAGAATCCCCTGTTTGGCGGTTTCACGAATAGTACTATCAATGTCCAGTTCTTCAGCCGCACCCTGACGAGCGAACTTACGCAAACGGCGCAGTGCCATCTGCATCTGACGACTACCAAGAATCTGATCATCATCCAGATTACGGTATTGACGCTGTTCCCAGACTTTGACGGCGGAACGTTTACGCCCCGGCCCGCCAATGCGCACACCTTCAGGATGATCACCATAGGCACCAAATGGCGATGTGCCACCAGTACCAATCATCTTATTCCCGCCCTGATGTTTTTTATGCTGTTCGCGCAAGCGTTCTTCCAGCATTTTCATCAGTTCTTCCAGCGATCCGGCTTTTTTCAGTTCTTCACGCTGTTCAGGGGTTAAGTGCTTTTCCAGAAGTTCCAGATCAAACCAGTCTTTGGGTAGTTTAAGCACCTGATTCAGCAGTTCATCCAGATCAAAAGTCGCGATACCATCAAAGTAATCTTTCATGGCGCGATCGAACTTGTCGAAGTAGCGCTCATCTTTGACCATCACAGTTTTAGCAAGCTGATAGAACTCGCCCTGATCAGCAAAAACCACGCCTGCCGCCACCGCTTGATTCAGATCAATCAGCTCACGGGTGGAAACTGGTACGCCATATTTTCTGAGGGTATAAAACAATCGCACAAACATGCGTGTTTCTCCCTTAGCGACGCGACATAAAGGCTAGACGTTCAAGCAGTTGTACATCCTGCTCATTTTTGATCAGCGCGCCGTACAAAGGCGGAATCGCTTTGGACTTGTCGGTATTTCTTAAAATGTCTTCCGGCATATCATCTGCCATGAGTAGGCTTAGCCAGTCGATCAGTTCTGAAGTTGAAGGTGGTTTTTTCAAGCCTGGAATCTGACGTAACTTGAAGAAGACTTGCAGAGCTTCATTCACCAGCGTTGCTGAAATATTCTCAAAATGCACATCGATAATTTCACGCATGGTCGCTTCATCCGGAAACTCGATATAGTGGAAGAAACAACGGCGCAAAAAGGCATCTGGAAGTTCTTTATCGTTATTTGAAGTGATGATGACAATCGGACGCTGGGTCGCAGTAATGGTTTCACCCGTTTCATAAACAAAGAAAGACATCTTGTCGAGTTCATGCAACAAGTCATTTGGGAACTCGATGTCTGCTTTATCAATCTCATCAATCAGCAATACACAGCGTTCTTCACTGGTAAACGCTTCCCAGAGTTTACCCGGCTTGATGTAGTTCTTGATGTCATAAACGCGATCATCACCTAACTGACTATCACGCAAGCGTGATACTGCATCATATTCATACAGGCCCTGCTGTGCCTTGGTCGTTGATTTGATATGCCAGGTAATCAGCTTCAGTCCGAGGCTTTGTGCCACTTGTTCAGCCAACAGGGTTTTACCTGTACCCGGCTCACCTTTAACTAGCAAGGGTTTTTGCAAACTACGCGCAGCTTTCACAGCCAGTTTTAAACTGTCAGTGGCAATGTACTGATCCGTACCTGAGAATTGTTGAATATCAGCAGACATGATTGAACCTTATTTTTTTATTTACAGCGGTGAACTTTTCTTGTTTGACCCAAGACCCGTTTTACTGGATGCATAGGTCGACCAGCAATAGCCAATCACAGACCCGATACCAATGACAAATAAAATAAGTGACGCATTAATCCAAACGAGTTCATATTCCTTGGTCAGAATACCAAACAGCAGCCCGAAAATAGCAGGTGCAACTGAAGCATTACTGCCTTCAGAAACGGTTGGGGTTAATAGCACGGCAAAGGCTAACAACCATAAAAAACCGCCCATTGCCTTTGGCATGCGCTTGGTCACGCCATACCAGCAGGCTAACGCAATCAGACTGCCCAGCAGATACACTGCAAACGCAATACTCTGGTCAGGAATTGAGTCCAATACAGCTACAAAACCATTCATTTCACAACTCCTGAACTGAGCTTAAGCCCCACGAAGACCTTCTGGCGCTGGCGCATTCGGGTTAATCAAACCTTCTGGTGGCATTTGCAGGAAGAAACCACGAGTAGAAATTGAATCCATCACATGTAAAACATTGGCACGTGCCAGTTTACGCGATTCACTCAATTCAAGATGCATGACAAAAGTCGCACGACCAAAAGCAACACGTACCGGTTCAGCCAATACCTCTAGTGGTTCAAATGTTTCGGCTTCGTTCTCATCTGCAGGACGCGCCACATAAAGATACATTTCATCTTTTTTGCTAGATTTGTAGATAGACACTTGCATGTTTCAAACGACTTTTCTGAAAAAACAATCGCAAGGATACATCAAAAAAACGACAGAAACATTAGCCGCCTCCAATGCATCAGTCGTGATTTTGTATAATTGCTTTATCTTTAATCAATCCAGTAAAAATCACTCAACCACTTTCATCTGGGTCGACAGATAAGACTCATCCTGATGCAATACCTTAATTAGCGGCAGAGTTAATAACTCATAGCGCCAGCCGAGCAAGTAGTTTGGCAGATCCTGTTCATCCTTATGACATACCACATGCTGATATAAGGCATTCAGCCATTTCTTGCGCATCAGCACTTCTTTAGGTACAGAGATTTGATTGGATATATTCTGGATCATTGTTTCGACCTTCTCGCCAATCTCTCTGGATGAATGGCGGATTGGGCGTGCCAGACGTAATGGCCAGTCGGCTTGGTCAGGCAGGAATTTCAACAGATCCAAAATGGTCTTGCCATGTTCACGGACAATATTCGCCCGGATGTCTTTCATCTGACTGAGCTGGAAATTATTGCGCGGGAATTTCTCTACCAGATCAATCATGGTCGAGTTTTTCAGAATAAAACTACGCGGCTGATTCAACGCCTTGGCAATCTGCTCACGCCATACAGCCAGTTGTTGCAACTGCATTAATTGACGGCGTGAATGACGATAATTACCGACATCCTGATAAAGTAAGGCAGTCGGTGTTTCTTCACCAATTTCATGGGTCAAAAAACGGCAATCTTCAAGAGCGAAATCGAGCAGATATTTGCTTTCCAGATCTTGTTTGACTTTATCCGACAACTGCACCAGATAATGCACATCATTGGCTGCATACAGTAACTGTTCAGAACTTAAAGGTCGTGCCAGCCAGTTAGAGCGGGTCTGATCTTTTTCAATATCGACATCCAGCATCTGTTTCAAGGCATTCTGATAGCTGACCTGCAAACCATGTCCGAGGAATGACATGCCGACCTGTGTATCAAAGACATTGCTCAGGGCTTTTTTCTGGGTGTAATGATAAATCAGGTCAATATCTTCACTACAGGCATGGAAAATATTCTGTTGAGCATTAAAAATCTTTTTCAGAAATTCACTCAGATCCAGTGTTGTTCCATCCAGCAGGTAGACCTTGTTATTGACATTGATTTGAAAAACACCAAGTTTTGGCCACAAGGTGTCTACCTTAATGAATTCTGTATCCAAGCCATAGACCGGATTTTGATCCATAAGGTTCAGGACATGATTTAAGTCGTGCTGATGTTGAATAAATTGAAACATAAAGACTGAGTCTAAAATTAGATGCTCGATGAAGCTATATTACCCGATATATAGAATTTTTATATAAAAATGTGACAACCAAATCAAACTTTTTGTTCCATATTTTTCGAATATAGCTTATCTAGTAAAAATTTTATATTTTTACTAATATATTTTTTATATTATATATTAAGAGAATATAATTAATATTTCACTTAATTCGCATCCGGTTATGTACTGCCTGACTCAGAGTATGGCTATCTACATACTCCAATTCTCCACCTTGAGGCACCCCTTGAGCGATACGCGTCATTTGCACCGGTAAATGTTTACTGGCTTCAACCAGATAATGTGCGGTTGCTTGTCCTTCGACAGTCGCATTGGTGGCCAGAATCACTTCCTTGATCTGCCCCTGACTTAAGCGTTGCAGTAAATACGGAATACCGATTTCTTCAGGCCCGATTCCATCTAGAGGTGACAGATGACCGCCTAAAACATGATATTTTCCGCGAAAACTGCCGCTTTGCTCAATCGCCATAACATCTGCGGGTGACTCCACTACACAAAGCAGTTCATCATCACGCTCAAGTGAGGTACAGATATTACAGACTTCATCTTCCGTCAATGAATGGCAGATCGAGCATTCATGAATGTGATCGGTTGCTTCAGTTAAGGCATGTGCCAGACCGATCGCCCCTTCACGATTTTTCATGATTAAATGCAAAGCCATACGCTGGGCCGATTTCGGCCCAACGCTTGGCAAAATGCGTAATGCTTGAACCAGTTGATCAAAACGATCACTAAACATTGCGCATACTTCCTTAGAATAAACCAGCCAGACCAGGTGGTAAGCCCATACCTGAGTTTGCAGATTTCATTTTCTCTTCAGAGATCGCTTCTGCTTGACGCGCTGCATCATTCATCGCTGCTGCAATTAGATCTTCGATCATATCTGGATCGTCCTGTAACAGTTCAGGATTGATTTCGATACGTTTCACCACATTGCGGCAAGTCATGGTAACTTTCACCAGACCGCCACCAGCCTCAGCATGCACTTCAGTTTGCGCAAGCTCTTCTTTGGCTTTTTTCATGTTGTTTTCGACTTCTTTTTGCATGCGCTGTGCTTGCTGCATCAACATATTAATGTTCATAAAGATCTCCGAACATATATTTATAAAATTAGATTAGATCTAAACCGCGTGTAATGTCGCGAATAATATCATCAATCTCTTCCAAACCAACAGAAACGCGAATTAAACCTTCACGAATACCCGCTGCTGCTTTGGCTTCTGGAGACAATTTACCATGCGTGGTTGTTGCCGGATGAGTAATGGTTGATTTCACATCACCCAGATTACCGGTGATTGAAATGAACTGGGTATTGTCAATTACTTTCCAGGCACCTTCACGGCTACCTTTCACTTCGAAAGATACGATACCACCGAAACCGGTTTGTTGTTTTGCAGCCAGTTCATGACCGATATGCTCAGGCAAACCTGCATAGTAAACTTTTTCTACTTTCGGATGTGCATTTAAGAATTCTGCCAGTTTTTGTGCATTGGCAGAATGTTCACGCATACGTAAACGTAAAGTTTCTAGACCTTTCAGGAATACCCAGGCATTAAACGGGCTCATAGAAGGACCAGTGGTACGTACATAACCGAAGATTTCTTCAAGCAGTTTGTGGTTACCTACTACAGCGCCACCGAGTGCACGGCCTTGGCCATCCAGATATTTAGTCGCAGAATATACGACTAAGTCTGCACCAAATTTGAGTGGTTGTTGTAACACTGGTGTACAGAAGCTGTTGTCAATCGCGAGCAATGCATCATTGGCATGTGCAATATCTGCCAAAGCCTGAATATCTGCCACTTCAGCCAATGGGTTTGACGGAGATTCAACAAAGAGTAATTTGGTTTCTGGCTTGATGGCATTTTTCCATGCATCCAGATCCGTCAGATCGACAAACTCAACTGCGACACCAAATTTAGCCACGTATTTCTCGAATAAAGAAACTGTTGAACCAAATACGGCACGTGAACAGATGACATGATCGCCTGCTTTCAGGTAAGCCATCGCTACTGCCATAATCGCAGCCATACCAGAGCTGGTCGCAACAGCGCGTTCTGCGCCTTCTAAGGCAGCCAGACGCTTTTCAAACATGGCAACAGTTGGATTAGTAAAGCGAGAGTAAATATTACCCGGCTCCTGGCCTGAAAATTTCGCTGCGGCTTCAGCCGCATTTTCATAAACAAATGACGATGTTAGAAAAATCGGTTCACCATGCTCACCCTCGAAGCTGCGGGTGTGACCGGTACGGATGGCTAAAGTTTCTAATTGATAGTTAAAATCGTCTTGCTGGCTCATCACTTTACTTCAGCCCAAAGGCTGCCTTTTGTAAAAAATTGCCAACATTTTGAGCGTCTAAGCTATTTCAGGTCAAGGCATAATAAGCAATTATTGCTTAGACTTCGACCAATTCTCCTTTGTATACGGATAAATTATTTACATGATTCAGTTAAAACAAAATATTCAACGCCAGAAGAAAAAATTAAAACACCTGAATGCACGGTTATTTAACTCGTCTTCCCTGATTCTTTCGCAAAAAACGCCCTTTGAATATATTGCTGCGACTGAGTTCTGCAAAATTCGCTATTATGCAGCGCCTGAAAAAAAGTACCGTGAGCCGTTAGTCTTTGTTGCCCCTCTTGCGATTAATATGGATATTTATGATCTGTATCCTTACCGTTCACTAGTCAAGCATTTTCAGCATAGCGGTTTTGATGTCTATTTAGTGGAATGGAAACGTTTCCGTTATAAACACCGTCACTTGAATTTCCTGTCTTTTATCGACGGCGCGATTCCTCAGGCTATTGAACGAATCTGCTCGCATTCAGGCAGTCAGTTTATTTCCTTGCATGGCTGGAGTATGGCTGGAATTTTTGTCACACTTTATACTGCGCTACATTCCCCTGAACATGTTAAAAACCTGATTGTACTGGGTAGCCCGATTGACAGTTATGCATCCGGTCGCGTTGGCAAGCTTTTTAGCACCACCAACAAGCTCATTTCCAAAAATAAAACCCTGCAACAGGCGATTCATCAAGGATTGATTCCTAAGGAATATATTCATTCGCCCGGCATCATCAATGCATTGGGATTTAAGCTCCTTGATCCGATTGGCTGGTTTAAAAGCCAGAAGCAGTTTTTGATGAACCTGGAAAATGTTGAAGATGTCTATGAACATGCCACCATGGGCAATTTTTTGAACAAGATGATTGATTATCCGGGTGGAATCAATCAGGACATGGTGCTGCACTTATGGCTGCAAAATCCTTTAAAAAATGGCTCAATGACTTTAAACGGCCGAACGATTGACCTGAAAAATATTAACTGTTCCTTACTGGTCGGGGCTGGGAAAACCGATCAGATTGTTACGGAACAGTCAGCTAAACCTTTGATGGAATTGACAAGTAGTACCGATAAGACGTTTACTCTTATCCCGGGTGGTCATCTTGGACTGATGTCCAATCAGAAAACAGCCAATACATTCTGGCCGAAACTGACCACCTGGCTGGCACAACGCTCAACCCGGATAGATGCTTAATTCCGGAAGAGCCGGCAATTTTCAGGTATTTATTATTTTATTCAGAGGGTATGACATGATTCAGTCAGTGGCATTTATTGGTTTAGGCGCAATGGGTTATCGCATGGCAGCGCATTTACCCAAGCATTTTGAGACAGTTTATGTCTGGAACCGTACTTTTGCCAAGGCTGAAGAACATGCTGCTGAATATGGCACCCAAGCTGTCGCTTTAGAACAGGCAGTTCAGGCAGATATTATTTTTTCCTGCCTGCCGACCAGTGCCGATGTTGAAGCATTAGTCCAAGGCCTCAGCCTTAAAGCTGGCAGTATCTGGGTAGACTGTACCAGCGGTGTTCCTGACGCTGCCCGACGCTTAGAAGAAGCACTGGCTGAACAGGGTGTGATTTTCCTGGATGCGCCTGTGAGTGGCCAGACCATTGGTGCGGAAAATGGCACATTGACTGTGATGGTCGGCGGTAATGCGGAAGGCTTTGAAAAAGCCCTGCCAGCGATGCAGGCGTTTGGCAAATTGATCAAGCATGTGGGGACATCAGGTGCCGGCTTTGCGGTAAAAGCGGTAAATAATATGTTACTGGCTGTAAACCTGTGTGCAGCAGCAGAAGGCTTTACCACGCTGAAAGCGCACGGCGTTGACCTGAATGAAGCGCTGGATTGTATCAATGCATCAAGCGGTAAAAGCAATGTGACTGAAACCGTTTTACCACAGCGTGTTTTGAACCGTAGCTTCCCTGTTACCTTTGCCCTGCCTCTTTTAGCCAAAGATACAGGCATTGCACTTGATCTTGCGCGCGATGCCAAACTGGCAGTACCACTTCTCGCTTTAGGTCAAAGTCTGGTGCAAGCTGCTAGCAATCTGTCGGATAAAAATAGTGACTTTTCCAGTGCTGTAAAAATGTATGAATCATGGAGTAATATTACCATTGAGTAATATCTCGCCATTGAATAATAATAAACAAACCTAATATTGTGACTATAGACTAGCCACATGCAGTGATACCTGAGGAAACTCTTATGAATAAGTTATTTGTTGCAGCACTCGTCGGTTCTGCAACTTTGTTTGGGGCTTCAACATCGGTTCTTGCATCTGAACAGGAATGCAAAAAATTGAAAAATGACCATGATGTCATTTATGCATCAAAAGGTTTCTGTTTCAAGGATCCTGAAGCAAAAGCAAAGTTTAATGACAATTGCTACACAACCAAGCCAAAATTTTCAGAAAAAGAGCAGCAACGTCTTGACGCGATCAAAGAACGTCAGAAAGAATTGAACTGTAAATAATACAATTCAATTCTGCTCAAGGAATGCACTTATGACTTACGATGACCAAAATATTTTTGCACGAATTCTGCGTGATGAACTTCCAGCAATTAAAGTGTATGAAGATGACCGAGTTCTTGCATTTATGGACATCATGCCACAGGCCGATGGTCATACTTTGGTCATTCCTAAAACACCCGCAATTACCCTGCTTGACCTGGATCCTGAAGTTGCAGCCTATACCATTCAGGTGGTGCAAAAAATTGCCAAAGCGATTGAAAAAGGTTTAGGGGTAGATGGCATTGTACTGATGCAGCTCTCTGGCGCTGCGGCGGGTCAGACTGTTCCGCATGTCCATTTCCATCTGGTACCTACTTCTTTGCACAACCTTGGCAAACATGCTGCACAAATGGGTGATCAGGAAAAAATCAAGCAACTGGCAGAGAAAATTAAAGCTGCTCTTTAATTCATTCTTCGTCCTTAAAAATGGAGCTTCGGCTCCATTTTTTATGTCTTATTTTTCATTTTTTATCACCATTCATAAATACAGTATTCCTCTTAAATGACTTTATTAAAACCGCATTACTCATCTACTGGATCAGCGTTAACTAAAGCAAAAAAATCCTGCACAGAATCTTAAAAATTAAAATTGCTCCCTTTTTAGATTTCATAGATCTGCAATATTTCCTTAACCATACTGACTTATTCATCCTCAATACTGAGCACCAATACAGGATGGTAGCCAAGACCGAGCTACTGCATACACCTCAAAAGACCTAAAAAAGTCTGATTGGAGCTTTATATGAAAAAATCACTTTGCATTTTCGCAATTGGGGCAAGCGTTTTTACACCGCTCATGGCAGTCGCTGCTGATGTTAAAGTCTATGGCCGTGCACATGTGTCTTTAGATTATCTGGATGATGGCCAGGATTATAATGAAATTGGAATTTCCTCCAATGCATCACGCCTTGGATTTAAAGCTGAACAGACACTTGAAAATGGCATGACCGTATTTGGCCAGATTGAGCAGGAAATTAACTTTGCCAGTGGCTCTGCAAATGATGATGTCGAGTTTGCTACTCGTGATACCTTTGTCGGTTTAAAAGGTGAGTTCGGTCAGGCACGGATCGGCCGTTTCGACAGCCCATTTAAAGTGGCGCGCAGTCCAGTTAACTTCTTTGGAGATATGGTCGGCGATGTACGTAATGTGACCCGAGTAGGGAATCTACGTTTTGATGAACGTAATGCCAATAGCATTGAATATAAATCACCAAAATTCGGCAATGGATTTAATGTTCTGGGTGCACTTTCCCTACATGAAGCCAACAGCCCGGATGCATCTAAGGATGGTGAAAAAGATAAAGATAAGGCTTATGACCTTGCCCTTACCTACCAAAAAGATAAAGTTGATTTTGCAGCGGCATATGAACATTATGAAGAAGAAGCCAGTCGTGGTGAACGTGATGGTTTCCGGATTGCAGGTGCCTACAAAATCACGCCAGACTTGAAACTCGGTGGTCTGTATCAGTTCCTTCAGCATGACAATACCGAAGTCAATCCTGATGCTCAGGTCTTTGGCATCGCGGGTGAATATAAATTAGCAGCCAAGACCTCATTGCGTGGACAGGTCTTTCACCGTGATGTAGATGCCGATGATGCCAATGCTACTTTACTGGCGATTGGAATTGAACATCGTCTTGACCCAGCAGTCCGCATCTACAGCAATCTGGCCAGTGTATTAAATGATGAAAACTCAAATCTGACACCTTGGGCACAAGGCCGTAGCAATGCAGTGGCTGGCGCACGTGGTGAAGACAGCTTCGGACTATCGGTCGGTATGCGTTACGACTTCTGAAGCCCTCCCCAATTCCATATTAGAAAAGAGCCTGCCTGATGCGGGTTCTTTTTTATTTTTTAATTAATCCCGACTATTTTAATTAGAATAAAAACTGAATAAAAACCCCAGCAAAATAATCAGGATTAATATACTTGAAAAATAAATTCCAACCATTTTAATCAGATTAAAATAATCTATTGTTACAAAAAACAATCACAAATATTTAGAATAATTATCAAACTTTTAATTAAATATTATTAATATTTTCAATAACTTATAAATATATATTTATTTAAACTATTTGGTCTATTTATTTTTTAGTTACAATCGATTAATAATATATAACAAACCACATAATAGGCTTGTTCACATGAGCTTAGTTTCTAAAAATTTAAACCAAAAAACAGTAAGAGAGATTACTGCGATTTTAATTATCAAGATCATTCTACTTCTGGTAATTAAAAATATTTGGTTTGATGCGCCTACTATTCCAAAAGATTTTGACACTCAAGTCGCCGAGCGTATCGCCGGCAATCCTTCCCAAATCAAGGAGACACGTTGATGATTTCTGAAAGCGTGGTCGATCTTTCGCGGTTCCAGTTCGCTATGACCGCGATGTATCACTTTATTTTTGTTCCACTGACCTTAGGCCTGGCATTTCTGCTTGCCATTATGGAAACCACCTATGTGATTTCCGGCAAAGAAATTTACAAGGACATGACTAAGTTTTGGGGAAAACTGTTCGGGATTAACTTTGCCTTAGGGGTAACCACAGGCTTGACCATGGAGTTCCAGTTCGGAACCAACTGGGCATATTATTCGCATTATGTGGGTGATATTTTCGGTGCACCATTGGCTATTGAAGGTTTGATGGCCTTCTTCCTTGAATCTACTTTCATTGGTTTATTCTTCTTCGGTTGGGACCGTTTATCCAAAGTACAGCATCTGGGCGTGACCTGGTTAGTTGCACTGGGATCTAACATGTCTGCACTGTGGATTCTGGTTGCCAATGGCTGGATGCAAAACCCGGTTGGTTCAGCATTCAACTATGAAACCATGCGTATGGAAATGGTGGACTTTGCAGCACTGATCTTTAACCCGGTTGCACAGGTTAAATTCGTACATACTGTTTCTGCAGGTTATGTGACTGGTGCCATCTTCGTACTGGCGATTTCAAGTTACTATATGCTGAAAAAACGTGACTTGCCATTTGCACGCCGTTCATTTGCGATTGCTGCCATTTTCGGCTTAGCGTCAACTCTTTCTGTGATCCTGCTGGGCGATGAGTCTGGTTATGAAATTGGTGATGTACAGAAAACCAAACTGGCTGCGATTGAAGCAGAATGGGAAACTGAACCAGCACCTGCAGCATTTACTTTATTTGGCTTCCCAAATAAAGAAACCATGTCTACCGATTATGCTGTGAAAATTCCTTATGTTATGGGGATTATCGCTACACGTTCTGTAGATACGCCTGTTACCGGTATTAAAGACCTGCTGGTTGAACATGAAGGTCGTATCCGAAACGGTATGGTGGCTTATGAACAACTGGAAAAACTACGTGCTGGTGATCAGTCTCCTGAGCTGAAAGCTGCATTTGCAGAAACTCAAAAAGATTTGGGCTACGGTCTGCTTTTGAAAAAATATACTGCAAATGTTGTAGATGCTTCTGACGAGCAAATTAAGGCAGCAGCAAAAGATACTATTCCACATGTACCAAGCCTGTTCTGGGCATTTCGTGCCATGGTCGCTTCTGGCTTCCTGATGCTGGTTCTATTTGTTCTTGCAACTTTTGCGGTGGCTAAACGCAATGCAGAAAACAAACCTTGGTTATTAAAATTTGCATTATTTGCACTACCACTTCCATGGATTGCGGCACAAACTGGCTGGTTTGTTGCTGAAGTAGGTCGTCAACCTTGGACTATTGGTGAGGTTCTGCCTACACATTTATCGACTTCAAGCTTAAGCACAGGCGATGTATGGGGATCAATCATTGCATTAGCAGCGTTCTACACTGTCTTGCTGATTATTGAAATGTACCTGATGATTAAATTCTCACGCCTTGGCCCAAGTTCTCTACATACTGGTAAATACCACTTCGAGAAACTTGAAGCTGCAAAAAAGGCAAATGAGGAGGCTCAAGCATGATCGAATATGAATTACTCAAAATAATCTGGTGGGTACTGGTTGGCGTCTTGCTGATTGGTTTCGCCCTGACTGATGGCTTTGATATGGGCTCCATGGCGATCATGCCATTCGTGGGTCAGAATGATGAAGAACGTCGTGCGGCAATCAATACGATTGCCCCGCATTGGGATGGTAACCAGGTCTGGTTTATTACTGCGGGTGGTGCCCTGTTTGCTGCCTGGCCAATGGTTTATGCAACTGCCTTTTCTGGTATGTACTGGGCACTTCTGCTTGTTCTGTTTGCCTTATTCCTGCGTCCAGTAGGATTCGACTATCGCTCCAAACTGGAAAATACCAAATGGCGTAATGCCTGGGATTGGGGCCTAGCAGTTGGTGGTGCTGTGCCTGCACTGGTTTTCGGTGTCGCATTCGGCAATATGTTCCTGGGTGTTCCATTTACATTAGACGAAACAGTTCGTTCGACTTATTCTGGCAGCTTCTTTGCCCTGCTCAATCCATTTGCACTGGTATGTGGTGTTGTCAGCTTATCTATGCTGTGTGCACACGGTGGTGCATGGTTGATGCTACGTACAGATGGCGATTTACGTGAACGTTCTGCCAAAGCAACCAAAATCATGGGGATTGTTTATCTGGTAGCTTTCCTGGCAGTCGGTGCATGGTTATATTTCGGTGGTATCCAGGGTTATACCCTAGTGACTCCTTACGAAACTAACGGTATCGCTAATCCACTAGCAAAAGAAGTACTGACCAATGCCAACCCAGGCTGGATGAACAACTACAGCACTTATCCAATCACGATACTGGCACCAGTTGCAGGTATTTTAGGTGGCATTATTGTGGTATTGGCTGCATCTAAAGCCAAAGCAGGTTTGAGCTTCCTGGGTTCATCTTTAGCGGTGATCGGTGCAATTTTGACTGCCGGTTTTGCCCTATTCCCATTCCTGATGCCTTCAAGCATTAATCCGGTTGCAAGCTTAACCATGTGGGATGCGGTATCCAGCCAAAATACCTTAACTGTGATGACTGTGGCTGCATGCATTTTTGTTCCACTGATTCTGTGCTACACCACTTGGTGTTACTACAAGATGTGGGGCGTGATTACCAAAAAACATATTCAAGAGAATTCACACAGCCTGTACTAAGGCTGTGTCTTAGGAGATAAAATTATGTGGTATTTCGCATGGATTCTCGGCATTTTGATGGCCTGTTTCGCCGGTGTACTCAGTGCACTATATATTGAAAATCATCAAGACCTGGATGAGAAATAAGAGATGACAGACGCTGCAGTTGAACAAGTAAAGATAGAAAAAAAATCTAACCCTTTTGCAATGGTGATTTCTTGCCTATTGGCTTTTCCACTCGCAGCGGTGTTGCTGGTTCATCCTGCTGCAATGCTGGATGCCAACGGGGAATATAGCCACCGCGCCATGATGTTTATCATGATCGGCATTTCAGGCGGTTTTATTCACGGGGTTGGCTTTATCCCTCAGCACTGGTTCTGGAAATGGCTATTTAGTCCGTTTCTGGCTTGGCCGTTAATGCTATGGGGTTATTACACCTGGTTTCTTAATTAGGTATTAAACAGCCAAAAACAAAGCCCTCATTTGAGGGCTTTTTGTTCTTTATTTCTTTTGTGAAACACAGCCTGTTTCATAGGTAGTTCCCAAATCCTGAAGGGATTGAGTAAACTGATTATCCAGTGTACTCACAAACCGGAATTCATCCTGCGCTGTCGCAAGATGCAGATTCTGTTCTGATAGATACTTTAACTGCTTTAAACCGGTTGCATATTCACAGGCTTTAGCAATCATAAGTGCAGGATGCTCACGTCGGTCTACCGATGAGTTCAACACGGCAAGTTTTAGCTCTAACTCATCATATTTTTGTTTGGTTTGCGCCTTAAATTCAGCCTGACTCAGTGGTTTGGCCCAAGCTGAAACAGATAACCCGAAAATTCCAATGGTTATCATTAATTTATTCATTTTCCCTTCAACAATAAAAACTACATACGATTTATCTAAGTTCTTGAATATTTATAACATAAAGCTACTTTTAATAAATACGAGCAATAAAAAAGCCAGAACTACTCTGGCTTTGAAAACTTACTTCATTGAATTTTCTACCGATGAGTATGAATTGACATCACAATACCCATCCCTGCCAACATGGAAATTACGGCTGTACCACCATAACTCATCAATGGCAAAGGGTCACCCGTCACAGGTAAAATCCCACTGACCATGCCTGAGTTTAAAAATACAAAGAAGAAAAAAGTCAGTCCGATCGCACCGGCATACAAACGGCCAAAGTTATGAAAGCTATTCATACCAATAATCAAACAGCGAATAATAATGGCCGTAAACAGGCTGAATAGCAGAAACACCCCGATAAAGCCAAATTCTTCTGCATAAGTCGACATAATAAAGTCGGTATGATGTTCAGGCAGATAACCTAGATGAGACTGCGTACCTTGTGAGTAACCTTTTCCCATAATCCCGCCCGAACCGATGGCAATTTTGGACTGGATAATATTCCAGCCTGCGCCCAAAGCATCTGATTCTGGATCGAATAAAGTCAAAATCCGTTTCTTTTGATATTCCTGCAACAAGAACATCCACAGCAGCGGTACTGCAATAGCTAAAGCAGCAAAGGCTCCAGCAATTAAACGCCATGACATGCCACTTAAGAACAGTACAAAGATTCCGGGAATCACCAGACCAATATTTAAATCAGGTTGTAATGCCACCAGTACGAAAGGCACGCCTAAAATCACCAAGGCACCGACAATATCCAGAAACTTTGGAGGGAAAGGTTTACGGGCAAAGTACCAGGCCATCATCAGTGGCATGGCAAACTTCATTACCTCACTCGGCTGCATGCTCCCCACACCCGGCAACGTAATCCAGCGGGTTGCCCCCAGACGCTTTTCACCAATCACAAAGACCAGCAGTAGCATAAAGATACCGAACATATAAAAATATGGACTGGCAGCCTGATAGACCTTGGGTGGTACTTGGGCACAGATAAACATTACCACAAAACCCACACCAAAACTGATCGCCTGGCGAATCACCATCCCCGAATCTTCAGAGGTGGCACTGTAAACCACCATCAGACCCAAGATCGCATTTAAAATCAGGAAACAAAGCAGCCATGGATCAAGGTGCAACTTGGTCCATCGGGAGGCATTCTGGGGATTAATACTACGTCCATCGCGTGCGGACTGCCGCAAAAAACGATACTGCTGTGAAGGGATCATTAGCCCACGGATAGAAAATTCATGATGGCAAAATTATAAGTTAAAGTGCTCCGGAATAAATCGCCATTGACCGATTTATTCCATTTTTATTGCAATATATTTAGCGCTGGACAGCCAGAATCAACTTCGCCAGTTCCAGATCATCTGGATAGGTAATTTTAATATTATCGGAACGCCCCTGTACTACTTGGACGGGTTCATCTATATGTTCCAGTGCACTGGCTTCATCGGTAATGGTAGCACCATCTGCGAGTGCCTGCTGAATCGCACGCTTCAAAGTTCCAAGTTTCGCCATTTGTGGTGTTTGCGCCTGCCATAATGTCGAACGATCTACTGTCATTTCAATACCATGATCCTTTACGACACGTTTTAAGGTATCCCGTACCGGAATGGCCAGAATCGCAGCCTGATCAGTTTGAATTGCTGTATTGACCAGATCAATCAAAGAGCTCTGACTCACACAAGGACGGGCTGCATCATGCACCAATACCCAATCTTCTTCTGAAGCTATCTCAGATAAATATTCCAAGGCATTTAGTACAGAGTTGACGCGTTCTGCACCGCCCAAGCAAAAATGCGCTTTATCCAGACGAGAAAGTGGCAGAGTCTTGGCAACATCATCCTGTGCACCGATTGCAAGAACATAACCTGCTAATGGCAATTGATTCAGACGTGCGACCGTATGTTCAAGAACGGTCCGTTCCTGAATCATCTGGTATTGTTTAACTTCGGTTTTGGAAAATCGGCTACCGGAACCTGCAGCTGGTAAAATGACCCACAATTTATGGTGTTGTTGGAACATCAGCTGATTCATTGGTTCTCAGGTCTACTTTATTCGGATTAAGATAAATCGGTTTATATTGAGTACTAATAGTGCTCATTTGTACAAAGGTTTCATGCGGTTTGATCAAACCTAGATCGAGACGGGCATGTTCTTCGATGGCTTCAATACCATTCTTCAAATCATAAACTTCTGCAGCCAGAACGCGATTACGTTCTTTTAGCTCTTCATTCAATTCTACTTGTTGCTGGATTTTCTGGGTCAATGCCTGATGGTCATTATAACCACCCTCACCAAACCAGTATAAATATTGAAACCCTGCGATCAAAACGATCGCAAGGCCCAACAGTACTTTACTCATCAAGGAGTCGAATACATTTAACATTGACATGAGTCGCTTAGTTCAAACCTTTGAACTCAGCTTTACCGCGATATGCAGCTTGAGTCAATTCTTCGATACGAAGTAATTGGTTATATTTCGCTACACGGTCAGAACGGCAAAGTGAACCAGTCTTGATTTGACCTGCTGCTGTACCTACTGCAAGATCCGCAATAGTTGAATCTTCAGTTTCGCCTGAACGGTGAGAGATTACAGTAGAGTAACCATTTGCTTTCGCAAGGTAGATTGCATCTAAAGTTTCAGTCAATGTACCGATCTGGTTGTACTTGATCAGGATTGAGTTACCTACTTTCTCGTTGATACCGCGTTGAAGAATCTTAGGATTCGTAACGAACAGGTCATCACCCACCAACTGGATTTTATCGCCAAGGATAGAAGTCAGGTAAGACCAGCCTTCCCAGTCAGATTCGTCCAGACCATCTTCAATCGAGATGATAGGGTATTGATTTACCAGACCTGCAAGGTAGTCAGCAAACTGGTTGCTTGTGAACGATTTGTTGCCTTCACCAGCCAGGATATATTGACCATCTTTGTAGAATTCTGAAGATGCACAGTCAAGCGCAAGCATAATATCAGAACCAGCCTTGTAACCAGTTTGCTCGATTGCAGACAGGATCACAGTAATAGCTTCTTCGTTAGAACGAAGGTTTGGCGCAAAACCACCTTCATCACCAACTGCAGTGTTCAAACCTTGTTTCTTCAAAACTGATTTTAAAGAATGGAAGATTTCAGCACCAGCACGTAACGCTTCAGAGAACGAAGTGAAACCTACAGGCTCAATCATGAATTCCTGAATATCAACAGTGTTGTCTGCGTGAGCACCACCGTTCAGGATGTTCATCATTGGAACAGGCATAGTCAAAATCTTTTGACCACGAAGATCTGCGATATATTGGTAAAGCGGCGTTTTCTTTTCTTCAGCAGCAGCACGCGCAGCAGCAAGAGATACTGCCAAAGTTGCGTTTGCACCTAATTTTTCTTTGTTTTCAGTACCGTCTAAAGCGATCATCGTATTATCGATGTCTTTTTGTTCGAATACTGATTTACCCACTAACGCATCACGAATCAGAGTGTTTACGTTGTTAACCGCAGTTTTAACACCTTTACCTAGGTAACGTGCTTTATCGCCATCACGAAGTTCTAAAGCTTCACGAGAACCAGTTGAAGCACCAGATGGTGCACATGCACGGCCAACTACGCCAGATGCCAGGATAACGTCTGCTTCGATGGTTGGGTTACCACGAGAGTCCAAAATTTCACGTGCACGAATGTCAACGATTTGGCTCATGAACAATTCCTCAGTTGATTAATAACAGGATGCTTAAAACTGCATCAATGGGTATCTAATTTTTCAAATCCTTTCACTAGAGTATCCAGCTCTTTTAATTGAGCCAGGAATGGTTCTAGTTGAGATAAACGCAAGGCACAAGGACCATCACATTTTGCCACATCCGGATTTGGATGAGCTTCCAGGAACAAACCTGCAAGACCTGTTGCCATACCGGCACGCGCCAGTGTAGTAATCTGCGCACGACGACCACCGGCAGAGTCAGCACGACCGCCTGGAGTTTGTAATGCATGTGTTACATCAAAGAATACTGGCACGTTCATTTCTTTCATGATGTCGAAGCCCAGCATGTCTACAACCAGATTGTTGTAACCAAAAGCAGAACCACGCTCACAAAGAATCAGCTTGTCATTCCCTGCTTCCAGACACTTATGCAAAATGTGGCGCATTTCGTGCGGAGCAAGGAACTGGGCTTTCTTGATGTTGATAATGGCATCAGTTTTTGCCATCGCTTCAACCAGGTCAGTCTGACGACTTAAGAATGCAGGTAGCTGGATAATGTCAGCAACTTCTGCCACAGGAGCAGCCTGATACGGCTCATGTACATCAGTGATAATTGGCACATTAAAATGTTTTTTAATGTCAGCTAACCACTCGATTCCTTTTTCCAGGCCAGGCCCACGGAATGAGTTCAGGCTTGAACGGTTGGCTTTATCAAAACTTGCTTTAAAGACATATGGAATATCTAAACGTTTGCAGATATCAACATAAGTCTCTGCAATTTCAAAAGCTAAGTCTTTCGACTCAAGTACGTTCATGCCGCCGAATAGTACAAATGGCAAGTGGTTTGCCATTTGTATATCGCCTAAACGTACAATTTCTTGTGGTTTTAATTGTGACATTTAAACTTCCTAGTTGTGTCTTAAACTCGCATTATTTAGTTTTTTGGTACTGTTTTTTCGCAGCATCAATGAAACCGGCAAATAATGGATGTCCATCACGTGGCGAGCTGGTAAATTCCGGGTGGAATTGTACTGCAATAAACCAAGGATGTGCAGGAATTTCAACAGTTTCTACCAGGTGTTGCACTGGAGAATAACCAGAAATCTTCATGCCTTTTTCTTCCAGCACTGGGATATAACGGTTGTTCATCTCGTAACGGTGACGGTGACGTTCGATAATTTCATCCGAACCATACACTTCAGCAGTCTTGGTACCCGGTACCAGTTCAGACTTCTGTGCACCTAGACGCATGGTACCGCCAAGATCAGAATCTACTGAACGCTGTTGAACTTCACCGCGCTCATCTAACCATTCAGTGATCAGACCAATCAATGGAGATTTGGTTGAACGGTTGAATTCTGTTGAAGTCGCATCAGTGATACCCGCCACGTTACGTGCATATTCGATCACTGCAAGCTGCATACCTAAACAGATGCCTAAGAATGGCACACCGTTTTCACGTGCAAAACGAATCGCTTTCATTTTGCCTTCAGTACCACGTTCACCGAAACCGCCTGGTACCAGAATCGCATCCGCATCTTTCAATACTTCATTGACATCTTGGCTTTCAAGCTCTTCAGCATTGACATAGTCGATCTGAACTTTCACGCGGTTTTGAATACCGGCATGTAAAAGTGCTTCGTTCACAGACTTATAGGCATCTGGAAGTTCAACATATTTACCAACCATTGCCACACGAACGGTGTATTCAGGGTTCAGTAAAGCTTCTACCACATTATCCCAGTCAGACAGGTCTGCTTCTGGAAGATTGTCATAGCCGAAACGTTCACAGATGAGATCATCAACGTTCTGTTCATAGAAAGTACGTGGAATCTGGTAGATCGTACGTGCATCTTTACACACGACCACTGCACGCGCTTCTACGTTAGTGAACAAGGCAATTTTACGCGTCGTATCTGCATCAACATCATGTTCAGTACGGCAGATCAAAATGTCTGGTTGAATACCAATAGACAGAAGTTCTTTTACTGAGTGTTGAGTTGGTTTAGTTTTTAATTCTGCTGCAGACTTAATGTATGGGAGTAACGTTAAGTGCATCAGCATCGTACGTTTATGACCAAGTTCAACCATTAACTGACGTACAGATTCCATGAATGGGAGAGATTCAATGTCACCTACAGTACCGCCGATCTCAACGATCGCAACGTCATAACCTTCGCCAGCGCGAAGTACACGTTCTTTGATGTTGTCAGTAATGTGTGGAATAACTTGTACAGTACCACCCAGGTAGTCACCACGGCGTTCTTTATTCAGAACATCCTGGTAAACACGGCCTGATGTAAAGTTATTCAGTTTGGTCATTTTCGCACGACGCAAGAAACGTTCGTAGTAACCCAAGTCTAAGTCTGTTTCAGCACCGTCTTCTGTAACAAAAACTTCACCGTGCTGGAATGGGCTCATAGTCCCTGGATCGACATTAATGTATGGATCCATTTTTACCATGGTCACTTTTAAACCACGGGCTTCTAAAAGTGCAGCAACAGAAGCAGCTGAAATACCTTTACCTAGTGATGAAACAACACCACCAGTCACGAAAATAAAATGGGTCATTGGGTTTCTCGTACAATCGAGCCTAAATCGGCCTGCAATGTTGCGCAATTTTACTTTACCTTGTACCAATAAAGCAAAGTCAATCCGCATCAAATCAAAGAACAATAAACAATTGACTATTCTAACAGCAATTCCTGAAAAAAATTACAGTAAGTTCATATGATTTATATATTGCATTTTGCTGCTATAATAGGAACATTCACACCCTACACTATTCTGTTTGATGCAATGATGATGAAGAAACTTTTAATCTGTACCCTGATCCTGACTGGCCTTACACTGACTGGTTGTGTAAAAAAAGAAGCTCCAAAAGAAGAAGAACAAACCGAAGTTACTCCAGCATCTGAAGTGGTTGCTCCGGAACCTGTACAACTTGAGCCTGTTGAACCATTAGAATCAACACCAGTTGAACCGGTTGAAGAAGCACCAGCAGCACCGACTGTTGAAATCCAGCGCGAACAAACTGCGAATACTACGACTGAAATTCGCCGTGAAGTTAAAAAACCGGAACCTGCTCAATCAGAGCCTGCGCCTGCAGCTGAAACAAATTCAAGCACTGAGCAGCCTGCAAAACCTGCAGCAACACCAGCCGCTCCTAAAAACAACTCATCTTCTGCAAATAAGTCTGAAGATGATGCAGTTGCAGATGCAATTGCTGCTGCTATGCCAGCACTTGAAAACTAATATAATCCTTCATCAAAAAAACCCAGCTTATGCTGGGTTTTTTATGGTTTAAAAATCTCTTTCAAGCTGCCGTTAGAGTATCGGAAAGTTGCAGTAAATAATCTGCCATCAGACGAGTGGCCCATGATTCTGTCTGCATTAAGCCCTGATAAAAGCCACAATGGCTACCTTTTTTAGTGGTGACGACCACAATATTTGGCATGGCTCGAATGACATCCTTATACGGTTCCAGATTCTGGATATGACAGACCGGGTCATCTTCCGAATTCAAAATCATCAATGGAATTTTGACATTTTCAAATACATAAATTGGATTGGTGGCCTTGGTATAACTTTCATAATCTGAAAAGCCTGCCAGCTCATAGTAGCGCTGTTCAAATTCAGACAAGTCTTTCACCTCAAGCAATTGCTTCCATGAAGGATAAATCTGCCAGGTTTCCTGATAAGGATGGATAAAACGTTTGATCAGTTTTTTAGCCATGACTTTGCTATAAAACGGATGTACATAGGCAAAACCGGTTTCAGTGTTATAGCCTGGGCATAAAGCAAAGGCTGCTTTGAGTGGGGTTTGCTCGCCCTCTTCACCCAAGTAGCGAACCAACAGTCCTGTCCCCGCAGAGGAACCCACACCATAGAGATCGGATTGAGGAAACTTGTCCTGAATATAGAGCAACTGTTCACGCAGATCTTGGGTTGAACCAAACAAGTTCATTTTTGGCACAGGCATTGGCAGGTCAGCATGACCACGGCGCAAACACAGAGCAACACGCCAGCCTGTATATTTATGTAGGTCACGCACCAGCTCCCGCATGGATTCCGGAGAGCCGGTAATGGTATGCAATAGCACAATGGTAGGTGTACTTGGCGGTAAATCTAAACCATACCAGGCAATGCCAGTAATGCCGCCATCGGACATATTCAGCTGCTCAAGCACATCATATTGCAGCTTAATCGTGCGTTTTTTTATCAAGTCCAGATATAGAATGTGCGCATGCGCATTCGATAACCACGGTGTTGGACGATATTTCTGTTTTAAAAGTGGTAAACGTTCAATCACACCAGAAAATAAACCATTCGGATTATAATAAAGTGTTGGAAGATCGGCTCCGCTAAAGCGGTCCAGATATTCACTTGAAAGTTGACTCATTTTTTTAAGCCACATTTTCATCTGTATTCCCCTCTAGTTTTCTATCAGTGATGTACAAACTTCATGCCGACTTGAATCAATTTTAGGAAATTAAGTATTAGCCTGATAAGCCTGAATCCGCTGGCCCATTTCTATAGCTAAGGCTTCAAGTCCAGATTTTGGTCGTATCATTACTTCAAAATCAATGATCTGACCTTCATCATTGAACTGAATCATGTCGATTCCCTTAAGTTTCTTATCGCCGACATTGGCGGAGAACTCAAGTACAACATTGTTACCATCTTCACTAAGAAATTCGCGGTGATAACTAAAGTTTTCAAAGACCTGAATCACATTACTCAAGATAAAAAATACAACCTGTTTCCCGGGATAAGGATGAAAAGCCACGGGTGAGCGGAATACGACATCGTCCGCGAGGAGTTCATTCAATATGGACATGTCACGTGTTTCCAACATTTCATGCCAACGCATAATTGCAGTTTGGGTTGTTTGTAGTGTCATTATTATTTCCTTTTTGTTGTAAAGTCCCCCTTTGTTAAAGGGGGACTTAGGGTGATTCTGTTGTTTCAGAATAGAATCCTCTCCCTAACCCTCTCCTTTAACAAAGGAGAGGGAATGTTGCGAATCAACTTTCTTTCATGACAATTTCGTATGAAAGCAAAAACTGTCATCTTTTAAATTTTATCAATTAAATTACCGCAGCCAATTCAGCACCCTGACGGATCGCACGTTTAGCATCCAGCTCACCTGCTTCTTTCGCACCACCAATGAGATGCACGTTTTTACCGGCAGCTTTCAGTTCATCAAACATGGCAGTATAAGATTCCTGACCAGCACAGATAATGACATTATCTACGTCTAACACTGCAGGTTGATCATTTACCATCACATGCAGACCTTGATCATCAATTTTTTCATAGCTTGCACCAGCAATCATTTTGACATTACGATGCTTTAAGCCAGCACGGTGAATCCAGCCTGTGGTTTTACCCAGACTTGAACCGACAGAAGCTGCTTTACGCTGCAATAAATAAATTTCACGTTCAGGCTGTTCTACATTGGCGGTCTTGAGTCCACCAACATTTTCATAGTTAGTATCGATTCCCCATTCATCATAGAATTTTTCCGGATTGACACTACCACTTTCGGTCCCATGACTAAGCAGCTCAGCCGTATCAAAGCCAATACCCCCTGCACCAATAATCGCTACACGCTGGCCGACTGGTTTACGCTCTCTTAGTACCTCCAGATAAGACAACACTTTAGGATGATCAATTCCAGGAATATCGAGCTGACGCGGTGTCACCCCAGTGGCAACCACAATGTCATCAAATTCGGCTGAAATCAGCTGATCAAAGGTCGCGGTGCAATTTAATTTCAATTGAATACGGGGTTGCAACTCAATCTGACGTTTGAAATAACGTAAGGTTTCATAAAACTCTTCCTTACCTGGAATGGTCTTCGCAATATTAAATTGCCCACCAATCTGTGCTGAAGCTTCGAATACAGTGACATGATGACCACGACCTGCTGCATAGATGGCAAAGCTTAAACCCGCTGGTCCTGCACCAATCACTGCAATATTTTTCGCTACATTGGTTTCTTTAAAGATCAGTTCAGTTTCATAACACGCGCGTGGATTCACCAGACAGGTAGCAATTTTCATCGAGAAAATATGATCCAGACAGGCCTGATTACAACCGATACAGGTATTAATTTCATCACTACGGCCCTGTTCTGCTTTTAAGACAAACTCAGAGTCTGCCAGCATTGGACGTGCCATTGACACCATATCGGCATCGCCTGTAGCCAGGACATATTCTGCCATTTCCGGCGTATTAATACGGTTAGAGGTAATAAGAGGAATACTCACCTGACCTTTTAGCTTGCGCGTAACCCAAGTAAAGGCCGCACGTGGCACTTTGGTAGCAATGGTCGGAATACGCGCTTCATGCCAGCCAATACCGGTATTAATAATCGTCGCGCCCGCTTTCTCAATGGCTTTGGCCAGTTGGATTACTTCTTCTAGAGTTGAACCGCCTTCAACCAGATCCAGCATGGAAAGACGATAGATAATAATAAAATTCTCACCGACCATTTCACGGGTACGGCGTACAATTTCAATCGGGAAACGGATACGGTTTTCATAACTACCACCCCATTCATCATCACGATGATTGGTACGCGCTGCGATGAACTCATTGATCAGGTAACCTTCTGAACCCATGATTTCGACACCGTCATAACCGGCGTATTGAGCCAGTCTGGCACAGTTGGCAAAGTCATCAATGGTTTGCTGCACTTCAGCCGAGCTTAAGGCATGCGGTTTGACTGGATTAATCGGTGCCTGAATTGGAGACGGCGCGACATTTTCCGCCTGATAAGAATAACGGCCGGTATGCAGAATCTGCATGGCAATTTTCCCGCCAGCTTCATGTACGGCTTGAGTAATGATTTTATGCTTTTCAGCTTCTTCAATCGTGTCGAGCTTGGAACCGCCCTGAAAAGTGACGCCATGATCATTCGGTGAGATACCACCTGTCACAATTAATGCTACGCCACCCTTGGCGCGTTCTGCATAAAAGGCAGCCATCCGCTTATAACCACCTGGTGCTTCTTCTAAGCCCACATGCATAGAGCCCATCAAGACACGGTTTTTAAGCGTGGTAAAACCTAGGTCCAGTGGGGCAAGTAAATTCGGATATTTAGACATTTCAACTCCCTAGCGTGCAGATGTGCTGGCTATTTTTATTCAGGCTGACTGATTTATTTCCATCAAGCATCAGCCTTATGCAACTTGTTGCACTAATTTATAGTGCAGAATTGATTTTTATGCAACATGTTGCATAATAATCCCGAGTCACTTTTTTGAGACGTTTATGTCTTTATCACATGTTTTACTCACCAGCCTGATTGAGAAACCGAGTACCGGCATTGAGCTAGCACGCCGTTTTGACCGCTCCATGGGTTTCTTCTGGAATGCCACCCATCAGCAGATCTATCGTGAATTGAATGCCATGCTGCAAAAAGGCTGGATTTCGACCATAGAAGAGGAAGATTCTCATAGCCGTAAAAAAACCTATCAGGTAGAACGACTCGGCCGGGAAGAACTGGCTAACTGGATGCTGGAGCATAGTTCTCCTGCACAGCTTCGTGAAGAATTGATGGTTCGTCTGCGTGCAGAAGCCCAGCTTGGCGGCAACAACACCTTACCTGAACTGGAACGCCATCTAGAAATACATAAAGAAAAGCTTAAAACCTATCAGCATATTTTCGCCAAAGACTTTGCTCAAGCTGACGAAAATGACCGAACCCTGTATATTCATAAAATGATTCTGCAACTGGGTATTGATCAGGAACTGGGCTGGATTGCCTGGCTGGAACAGGTTATTCCCAGACTTAAACAATTCGATGTAGAAAAATTATAAATACGGAGATATGCATGCCCTTCTATACCATGGCAGATGGCGAACAGTTATTTGTACGTGAATACGGTCAGGGTCAACCTGTACTAGTCTTATCAGGTCTGGGCATGTTGAGCTGGCAATGGGCAGCTTTTCTCTATCCACATCAGAAAAATTTCCGCTTTATCATTCCTGAATGGCGCGGTTTTGGGGCGTCTAGTCACTGCAAAATCCCGCAAGACCTGGATGCGATTTCCAGTCACTGGCTTGATGTTCAGTCGGTGATCCAGCAGCTCAATTTAGATCAATTCATTGTAATTGCTTACTCTATGGGCGCAACCACTACCATGCATGGCTTGTGCTATGGAGATTTTTCCAAACACATAGCAGCTTATTTGCATATTGACCAAACACCGAAGATTCCGGTCGATAATGCCTGGGCATTTGGACTTTTTGGTCCACGCCATCAGGAATTTATTGAAATTTTGCAGCAGCTTTCAACATTACTTGCAGAACATCAGCATATTGAACTCATTCGGGATCTGGATAATTCAGTACGACAGCAAATTGCAGCATTATGGCTGCGCTTTATCCAGCTACAAAATGATCGTCCAGCCAGTTTGAAAGTATTTAAGTTCATCCTGAACCAACCTTGTCTGCAAAGCCTGCTCCTTCCTTCTAGCCGGGTGGATTATATGACGTGGTACATCAATAATTATTTATATCATCAGGAAGATTATCGTGAAGCTCTGGCGAAGCTTACTTGTACGGTGACTTTCTTTAGCGGTGTGCAGTCCAAACTCTATCCTGTTGAAGGTCAGCGCCTGATTGCTCAAAGCCTGCCTCAGGCTAAACAGGTACTTTTCACGAAATCTGGCCATACCCCCTTACTGACCGAACCACTCAAATTTGCCAGGGAGCTCGGTATCTTTCTGAAAGACAATTTACAGTCGAGTTCTTCAGCGGCCTAAAGATTCAGGAGAAGAAATCATGAAAAAACTGGTGGTGTTTTCAGGTGCTGGCATGAGTGCGGAAAGTGGGATCAACACCTTCCGTGATAGTGATGGGCTTTGGGAACAGTATCGTATAGAAGAAGTGGCTACACTGGAGGCTTGGGCTAAAAATCCGGAACTGGTGCAACGCTTTTATAATGCCCGACGTAAAAATATTCTGGAAGCACAGCCAAACGCAGCTCATCAACTCATTGCCGAACTTGAAGATGATTTTGATGTCCATGTGATTACCCAGAATATTGATGATCTGCATGAACGTGCTGGAAGCTCCAAGGTCATTCATCTGCATGGCAATATCCGCCTAGCCAAAACCTCAGGCCCGAATTGTCAGTACACCACCGAGTTTTATCCGATTGAAGGGACTAAATTAGATTTAACTAAACACTTCTGTAAGGAGGGCTATCCACTACGTCCACATGTAGTCTGGTTTGGCGAAGCAGTTCCTGCTTATGAAGAAGCACGAGATTGTGTACAGGATGCTGAGATTTTTGTGGTCATTGGGACTAGCTTACAAGTATATCCTGTTGCTGGTTTAATCCATGAGATTCCAGCTCACTGCACAGCTTATTATATTGATCCCAAAGCAGTTCAACAGCATTTACCCGTCCAGTTTCACAAGATTTCCCAAACGGCCACAGAAGGCATGAAGACCTTACTTAAATTACTTGAGTCCGAGATCTAGTCATCATTCAAAATTCGTATTCTATAGTTGACAGTATGCAACAATCATTTTTTAATCAGCCTATTGTTGCAGGAATGGAATTAAACGATGCTGACTGATCTGGATGATTTTTACTGTTTTGCGCAGGTCGTGGAACATGGCGGCTTTAGTGCAGCCGAACGTGCCACCGATATTCCCAAATCCAAGCTCAGCCGCCGTGTTTATAATCTGGAAGAACGCCTTGGTGTCCGCCTGATTCAGCGTAGTTCTCGCCATTTTGCAGTCACTGATATTGGCATGAATATCTATCGACATGCACAAGTGATGCTCAGTGCAGCACAGGCCGCCCATGATCTGGTGGATCATCTCAGTACTGAACCGCGTGGTACCATTAAAATCAGCCTGCCCGTCTCCATTGCCCAGAATGAAATGGCAAAAATCCTGCCGGATTTCCTGAAAAAATATCCTGAAATTAAAGTCCAGATGATGATCACCAATCGACGTGTGGACATTATTAATGAAGGTTTTGATCTGGCCTTACGGGTACGGACCAGCTTGGATGATGATCCGAATCTGGTAATTCGTCAGTTTGAAAAAATTGAACAGCATCTGTTTGCCAGTCAGGGCTATTTAAATGAATTTGGCGATCTTAAAACACCTGAACAGCTCTCTGAACATAAAATTTTAAGCATGGCTGAGGAACATACTGAACAGTTCCTGATATTGCAGAATGAGCAGCAGCAACAGAAGAAAATCCGGATCAACCCAACTGTAATGGGATCAGACCTGAATATGCTGGCACAGCTGGCAGCTTCAGGCTGTGGTATTACCTTACTGCCCGATAATGTCGTGCAGCAATATGTAGAACGTGGCGAACTGGTTCGGGTACTTTCAGACTGGAAAACCGCACATGGAATTTTTCATCTGGTTTATCCTTCCCGTCGTGGTCTGTTACCAGCTGTGCGGGTATTTATTGATTATCTGGTTGAACATCTGCATCTTGTATAAATAGACATATTTCAGGCAAAAAAATAGCTCATTCTTGGGGAAAAATGAGCTAATAAAAACGATTCACTACAGCATGAATTGAATGAAAGGAAACTACTACCGCCAAGCCAAATCTAATATACAGCAATCAGACATCTAACAAAGCAAACATCAACTAACTATAAATAGATTAAGAAGATTTGGCTGGCTAAACCACTTCTTCATGTAGTGTTTTGTAGGCTTTCGTCACCAAGAGCAAGCAAGCTGTAATTTATGTAAGCTACTGTATTTCAATGCATAACATGAAAAATAATTTAAATTTCCGGATATTCGCCAGTGCCTTCTGGCCACGGCGATAACAGCTCAAAACCTGTGTCGGTTACAACTACCATGTGTTCCCATTGAGCTGACCAGGATTTATCTGCAGTAACCACTGTCCAGCCGTCCTTCAGCTCTTTAACACGTGCTTTACCCATGTTGACCATAGGTTCAATGGTAAAGACCATGCCGGGTACCAGTTTGATGCCCTGACCTGGTTGCCCGTAATGCAGAATGTTTGGCTGTTCATGATAAATTTTACCAATCCCATGACCACAATATTCACGCACAATGGTGTAGCCTTCACGCTGTGCAACAGACTGGATTGCATAACCAATATCGCCTAGGGTTGCACCCGGTTTAACGGCATGAATCCCGGCAACCATAGCTTCATAAGTGGTTTCGACCAGACGTTTGGCTTCAGGAGTTGGTGTACCGACATAATACATCCGGCTGGTATCGCCAAAATAACCGTCTTTAATGATCGCAACGTCAATATTAATAATATCGCCGTCTTGCAAGACAGTATTCGGAGATGGAATACCATGACAAACCACTTCATTCGGTGAAATACAGGTGGTTTTGGTATAACCATAATAGCCAATATTAGCTGGCGTCACTTTTAGCGTATTAACAATAAAATCATGACAAAGGTCATCCAGATATTCAGTCGTGACACCCGGCTTGACATGCTCCCCGATCATTTCCAAAACCTGTGCAGCCAAACGCCCAGATATACGTAATTTTTCGATATCTTGTTCGGTTTTCAGAGTAATCGCTGGAGCTCGCATGGATCTATCCTCAAGGTGAATCGGGAAATTATAGTCCTTTTTCAGCCAAGATGCGCATTTGTTCGCTCTGCATGACAATTCTTAAAACTTGCTCTAGAGAATCTCAATGCTGCTTATTTATACAAACAATAAGCTTAAAATGATGAAATGGAACCTAAATGATTTATTTATTTAAAAATAAATTATAATTTTTTCAACTGAATATCAAAGATATATTTCTACCAAGCTTTTAAAGTTCATATTATCCGATCATCAAGATCAGTAAAATCAAGGCTTTCGGCATTAAATTAAACTCCAAAAATCATCATATATACACTAAAATCGCTTTCTTTTATTTATTTGTTCTCCCTCTATGACAAGTCTCCGTACAAGAGATATTGTGGCCTTAGGTTTTATGACCTTTGCACTGTTCATTGGTGCGGGCAACATTATCTTTCCACCGATTGTGGCTCAACAAGCCGGTGAGCATGTATGGTTAGCTGCCCTAGGTTTCCTGATTACGGCAGTTGGCCTACCTGTCATCACCATCGTGGCATTGTCACGTGTTGAAGGTTCCATCCAGATCTTAAGTTCTCCATTAGGTAAAGCTGCCAGTCTTTTACTGACTGTTGTGTGTTATCTGACGGTTGGACCTTTATTCGCGACACCACGTACCGCAACCGTTTCTTATGAAATCGGCTTCTCTTCATACTTTGGCAATGCACCTAGCAACCTGCTGATCTATAGTGTGATCTATTTTGCTGTAGTGACTCTGGTTTCCCTTTATCCAAATAAGATTCTGGATACGGTTGGATACTTCCTGTCTCCAGTAAAAATTATCGCATTGATTATTTTAGGCGGTGCTGCAGTGTTGATTCCTGCCGGCAAACCACCTGCTGCAGTGGGTAACTATGTTACAAGTCCGGTCACTGAAGGCATCGTTAATGGTTATCTGACCATGGATACCTTAGGCGCATTGGTCTTTGGTATTGTGATCGTGCGTGCGATTACTTCTCGTGGCGTAACGGATCGCAAGCTGATTACCAAATATGCAGTCAATGCAGCGATTATTTCTGGTATCGGTTTGACGCTGGTGTATCTCAGCCTGTTTAAACTAGGCCTAGGTAGTCACGATGTTGCCCCTAATGCTGCCAATGGTGCGATTATTCTGCATGCCTATGTACAACATGCTTTTGGTGATATGGGTGCTTATTTCCTTGCCACCATGATCTTTGTTGCCTGCATGGTGACTGCGATTGGTTTGACCTGCGCATGTGCTGAATATTTCTCGTCTATTACCAAACTGCCTTATAAAGCCTTTGTCTTTGTACTGGTCGGCTTCTCGCTGGTGATTTCAAATCTTGGTTTGACCAAACTAATTGCCGTTTCTGTGCCTGTATTGAGCGCGATTTATCCGCCTGCGATTGCAGTGATCCTGCTAAGCTTCTGCGGTTATTTCTTTAAAAAGCCTGCTCAAGTTGTTGCACCGACCACACTGGTTGCATTTATTTTCGGTATTTTTGATGGCCTTAAAGTTGCTGGCCTTGAATTACCTGAATTGCTACAGAACTTACCGCTTTCTGAACAAAATATGGCATGGCTGATTCCATCTCTTATTGTTCTTGTCATTGCCGCTGTGATTGACCGCATCAGAAATTAATCTTTCTAAGAGGTCATAAAAATCGTATTTTTACCCAAAATCCGGTTTTAGCGTGATCAATATCTGTCAGGTTTTACCCAAACCGGCATTTATTGTTTACACCCTAACCTTCTCATCATAGCCAAATTGTATTTTAGAAAGCTTTATAAACTTTTAATCAATTATTTTAATTAGCTTCTTTCTTACTTCCGTTTTCATTCTTTAGCAGAAGATCAATACAACTCTCTATTTTACTGTTTTTTAAACATATTGTTTCCTGATTAAACCAACTCACCTTCATCATTCTACATAGACTTACATTTTCTAGATTATCTCTACAAATCTTTGGCGTAGAATTTGCTTTTCCCTATGGTAGCAATGAATGATCGCTTGCACACTTCAGTCGAACTGCCCTCGCTGAAATGTTTAAGATGATGATTCGGATGCAATCATTGATAAGTACAGTAATACGACTAAAGAAGGCCTTTTTTAACTGTTAAAGTTCACTTAAATAGTTGCAAAGGTTGAAATTAAGAAGTACAACTGTATATTCAATTCAGACTAAATCAATAAGATTTACTCTTCAATAATACAAATAAACGGGAGGGATGGAGATGTTATCAGTACATTTCAAAAAGCAAGTCTTCATTGACGCTCTTAAGGCAAATACCAATCTGGTGACTTTCTTGAGCACCACGGTTGCGCTTATGCTGACCTTGATTGTGCATTGTTTAATTCAAGGCAATTTAAAATTTGAGTACGTCGGTTATGCCTTGATTGTCTCGGCAGCCTTTTTCTTATGGGCTGTGATCGACCAGAAATACCGATAATTTATTAATAAATTTATACCCCAGTGGATGATCTGGCCAGTCATCCATCTGGCAGAAAAGAAATAAATTGAGCTTAAAGCTCAAAAAATAAAATCAACTATTAAAAAATTAGAATAATCCGACCGCCGCCCCATAAAGAAGCACACTTGTTCCTCCTAATTCTGCAATAATTAAACCTAACATTGCCAAAGTCATAAGCACGCCCGGCAACTGAAATTTACCTAGTTGATGCGGTCGCTTAAACTGATTAGTGGTGTCTTTCAAAAACCCATGCAAGATATAAGCGCCAATCGAGAAACTGAAAAAGAGAACATTGATCAATACACAGATCAAATTAATCTGCGAAGATAGTGCTGAATAGTAAGCCAATACTGCCAGAATCAATGTCGCAGGGGCATAAAGCAGACTGCTGCGATGCGCAATATCCACATAATAATGCGCCCGTGAATTGACAGACTGGCGGATTTGCCAATACTTCCATACTCCGGTTAACATCCCCACCCATAAGAATATTCCACTAAAAATAATCGCGATCTTTACTGCCAGATCAAGTTCTATTCCCTGCATATTTTCTTTCCGTTTTTTATCATCGTACTGACTTTTTAGTCATTGTTTTAACAAGTTTCTTTGAAGAAGTCAGGTAAATTTAAGCATTCATTCTGATTCAAAAATATAGTGTAGCCCATGTCTGAATTCGAAACATTGACTCTAAAGTGCCAGGATGGCTATCAATTAAGTGCACGTTTTTATCCAGTCACTGAGACTGAAAGTAAGAAATCTCCCATATTAATCTGTCCTGCGACTGGCATTACCAAACAGTTTTATCATATTTTTAGCTGCTGGTTGCAAACTCAGGGTTATGCCGTAATGGTATTTGATTTTCGAGGTATTGGGGAATCTTTAAAAGGTTCGGTTAAACAGTCTAAAGCCAGTATTGTGCAATGGGGACAACTGGACATTCCGGCTGCGATAGATGCGCTATTAGCTAAAACTCAGGCAGCAAAGGTCATCTTACTTGGTCATAGTGCTGGTGGACAGCTGCTGGGTATTGTCCCAAACTATGTCAAAGTGGAAAAAGTCGTGGCAATTGCCGGATCGACGGGTCATATTAAAGGTTTAAGGGGCCGCACCAAATTACTAGCGCCAGTGATGTTCAATATCATTTTCCCATTGGCACGTATCACCAAAGGCTATGGCCCAACCCAAGCGATTGGTATGGGTGAAAACCTGCCAAAAGATGTGGCACGTGAATGGGCAGAATTTTGTAGTAAACCGGGTTATGTCATCAATGCGATTGGTAAAAAGATCTCACCGGCACATGACTATCATGCCCAGATCACCTGCCCGATCACATCAATCTGGGCTTCGGATGATGAAATCGCCACTCAAGCGAATGTCAAAGACTTGCTGCGCTTATATCCAAAAGCAGCAACAGAAATGATTGAACTAAAACCCCAAGAATATGATCATAAAGGGATTGGCCATATGCTGATGTTCAAGAAGTCACATCAAAACTTATGGCCAGTCATTGAGCAACAGTTATCTGCCTAAAGATGATTTAAATGGCTATTAATAGGTTAATGTGCTTTAATACGCTCAGTATGAGATGAGCCTCTTACAGTATGTGCCTCAGATGTGCATACGACTAGCCCCTAACCATGGGGCTTTTTAATGTCTATATGATTTTGAAGTCGTATTAAAATTTAACCGAAAAATGCAATGATACTCTGAATCACCACAGCATTCACAATATCAATAAAAAATGCACCACACAGCGGTACGATTAAAAAGGCTTTATGTGATGGACCATAGCTATTGGTGACCGCCTGAATATTGGCAATCGCAGTCGGGGTTGCTCCCATACCAAAACCACAATGCCCTGCTACCAATACGGCTGCATCGTAATTTTTTCCCATGATTCTAAAGGTCACAATTGCGGTAAATAAAATCAGTACCGCTGTCTGCGCAAACAAAATGGTAATGAGCGGGCCTGCCAAATCGGCCAGCAACCAGAGTTGCAGTGACAGTAAAGCCATAGATAAATACAGGGATAATGACGCGTTGCCAAATACATCAATGGCACGGTCGAAAATATCGACTTTCAGTACATGCTCCAGAAAGTTACGTACAATCACCCCTGTCCCTAAGGCCCAGACAAAGGTCGGTAGTTCAAACCATCTTCCCTGACTGATCTCTGTCATTTCATTCGCAACAAATATACATAGTGCAAACATCCCCAAAGTCGACACTGCATTACTGGCTGTAATCAGCCGGGTTTTCTTTGGATATTCGAAGGGTGCGGTGTTGATGCTAGTATCGAGTTGTTGTTCATTGGTCTCTTGCGCTACTGTCTCTGCCAATTGATTGCGTTTAATCAGGAATTTGGCAACCGGACCACCCACAAGCCCACCAATAATCAAACCAAAAGTAGCACTGGCCATACCAAGAACAATTGCCCCTTGGATTCCATATTGAGTTTCAAGCACTTCACCCCAAGCACCGGCAGTACCATGACCCCCTGTTAAAGTAACAGAACCAACAATCAAACCAATCAATGGATCAAGCCCAAGTGCTGTGGCTAAGCTCATGCCAACCGCATTTTGTACAACTACGAATAGAATGACGCAGACCAGAAAGATCAGAAGCGATTTCCCGCCTTCTTTGAGCTTGGTAAAGTCTGCACTTAAACCCACAGAGGTAAAGAACATCAGCATCAGAATGGTTTGAATTTCTGAGTCAAATGTGGCACTGATATTAAAAAATTTATAGAGAATAAAAGCTGTAATCGCTGCGATTAGACCACCGATTACAGGTTCAGGTAAGTTGTAGTTTCTAAAGAAGCCAATTTTACTAACAAGATAGCGCCCAATAAACAGAAAAAAAACCGCAATCACCAAGGTGCCAAAGGCATCGATTTCATAATTCATAATATTCCCTATTGGCTTTATTTTCATACAGTTTTAGGAAAATAGTATGAAAAATCAATTTTAGAAATGTTATGCAAGTTATTGTTTCTAGTAATTGTTTGATTTACAGCCTGAATAGAGACAATTAATGTGGTGGAATATCATAAACCCAGTTTTTCGCTTGCTGGTCTGTGGTGGTTTCACAGACATAGTAATCATGATCCCAAGCGTCTTGATGGAAGATTTCTTTTTTAGTGTAAGTTACTTGTTTGCCATTTTCGACACAGACAAAGCTGTCGCCTTGGTCTTTAACCTGAGTTCCATTTAAGAAACCGCCAATGCAGAGGAATCGAGATTGTTTGGGCTTTTATGACAACTTTCAATAATTTTTAATATTTGAATTGCATGATATATTTAGTAAATGTGCAATTTGTAGAAGTTTTTAAATATATGCTTATCTGAAAAATGATATTGCTTTACATCCTTCATAAAACCACATTAGTACTACTAGCATATTATTAAATGTATCTTGATAAAACGCATATTGGAAAATCTCAGGATTATCTCCTTTTCTTTTAATATTCTTAAATTTATTAAAATAGTAATCCTCCATTTGACCTTGTTGTTCTATCCAATTCTTATCAGGGATTGGTGAAAATAAAGGAGTTGAGTGTACTGAACCCTTATACCTCTTTCCAAATTCATAATAATAAAGTCCTAGAGCACAACATCTTAAAACTTCTTTCAATCTATCCCTATCTACAGTTAATTCCAAAGCTTCAAAAATATCTTCTGACTCTGAATCTTTTATTTTTACTGCTCTAGCTGTCGATATTAATTTTTCTTTTAGTTTAGATAGGCTTTGTTGCATAAAGCCAGCATGGAAGGCTTATTCAGCAATATAATTTCCAAATGAATAAGCCTGCTTCTAAAATCTACCGTACAACCAATTGGTCATCCTATAACCGAGCTTTAATCAACCGAGGTAATATTTCCATTTGGTTTGATCCAAAGACTCAGTGGTATGCACAATCACAAGGCAAGCAAGGTCGAAATCAAACCTACTCTGATACAGCGATTCAATGCTGCTTAATGATCAAATCGCTATTCCGACTCTCTTTACGCATGGTCACAGGTTTTGTTCAAAGCTTGATTAAACTCTCTGGATTAGATTGGACAGCTCCGGATTATTCCACCCTTTGTCGTAGACAAAAGCATATTGATATTGCGATTAGCTATCAAAAAAGTAGTAATGGGCTACATCTACTCGTAGATTCTACTGGCTTGAAGTTTATTGGTGAAGGTGAATGGAAATGCAAGAAACATGGGGCTGAATATCGTCGCCAATGGCGTAAGCTTCACATTGGTATAGATGCTAAAACCCTGCAAATACGTGCAGTACAACTCACCACAAATGATGTCAGTGACTCACAAGTACTCGAAGATTTACTTGCTCAAATTCCCTTGGATGAAAAAATTGATTCTGTTTATACAGATGGTGCTTATGACACAAAGCACTGCCGAGAAGTCATTTTAGATCGAGATGCATATGCGATCATTCCACCTAGGAAGAATGCAAAGCCTTGGAAAGATCAACAAGCGAGGTCTCTAGAGCGGAACGAATTATTAAAGACAGTCAAACGGCTAGGTAGGTCCCTTTGGAAAAAGTGGTCTGATTATCACCGTCGAAGTTTGGTGGAAACCAAAATGCATTGCATTAAATTATTAGGCGATAAATTAACAGCAAGGAGCTTTCCGAGTCAGGTAAATGAGATCCACGCACGCGTAGCGGTTTTGAATAAATTCACAGAATTAGGTCGCCCGCATACCCAAGTTGTCTCTTAAATTTGGATTACTTAGAGGAGTTCAGCCTTTCAAACCTTTATGCAACAAAGCCGTTTAGATATTCGATCCTTTCTACTCCAAGAACGCATTACCTTACTTTCAAAATTTAAAAGTCCATATTTACCTGTTTGAATTGTCATTGATAAAACATTCAACAGATATTCATCATCACCTGACTTCTTACAATTATGATCCACACATGAAGGTACTTTGATCAGTCCTTTTCTTAAATCTAAACTAATATCTTTTAAGTCTTTTTTTTCTGGAAATAAGCATTTTGGTGGCACGTGTTCTTTTGTTGTCGCCAAATTATCACACATATAGCAAGATTGATTATTCATATAAAAAAGCGTTCATAAGTCAGCCCTAATCATACTTCTTATTTAAATTATCTTTCAATTAAACAGTTAATTCTAAATCAATTTTTAGAGAAACTTTTTTCTGTATATCTTCTACAATCGCATTTGGTGCCACAGTAAACAATAACATTTCTAACAAATAAGGCTTACCACCTTGTCCATAGATTTCTTTAGAAAGCATTTTTATCAACTCACAATATTCATTATAAGCATTTTTATGACTACGGTATTTAGGGCTCTTTCCTGTCAGACGAAATATTGTTTGCATATCATATTTCATCAACTCACTATTTCGACTTTGTGGCTGACTAAACAGCTCCCACTCAGATGCATAATTAAATAGTAGCCAATTGAGTGAATAAATCACTCTTGAATCATAAATAACGTATTCACTGGGTTGAATGAAAGAAGCAACTTTAGAAAAAGATGAAATACGATCAAAAGATACTTTAGTAAGCGATTTTTCCTCAAGATCCTTTAAAAATTTCAAAATTTTGGCATCGTTCAGTTCATTACGTTTGAAAGAAGAAATCCCGCCCCACTCTTGAATTATCCAATAATAACCAGGTAAACAGTCACCTTTATTCAAGGCTTTATTGAAATGTTCTTTGAGATAAACATTTCTATCGAAGTTTGAGGATAAATAATCTGGAATTTGTATCGGGCAATTTTTGGGAATATCCCAATGATAATTTTTTATATCGTGTTGTGCTGATAATTCTTTTAAAATCGAAATAAGTTTGTACATCTTATAAATACTAAATAAAAAAATAAGGGCTGATAAATCAGCCCTTATTCTAAACTACTTTTTGATCAATTAAGCTAATTGAGCAGCAGCAATTTTCTTAGTATCGATGTCTTTAGCAGCATCTGTATACTCGTCCATCTTGTCGAAGTTCAAGTATTGATAGATGTCAGCAGACATGCTGTCGATTTGAGCAGCGTACTGTTGGTATTCTTCTGGAGAAGGTAATTTACCCAATACAGCAGCAACAGAAGCAAGCTCAGCAGATGCTAGGTAAACGTTAGCACCTTGACCTAGACGGTTCGGGAAGTTACGAGTAGATGTAGACACACAAGTTGTGTTTGGAGCTACACGTGCTTGGTTACCCATACACAGTGAACAGCCTGGCATTTCTGTACGAGCGCCAGCTTTACCATAAGTATTGTAGAAACCTTCTTCCATCAATTGGTGTTCATCCATACGAGTTGGAGGAGCCAACCATAGACGAGTAGATAAAGAACCACCAGGTACTTTGTCTAGAAGTTTACCAGCTGCACGGAAGTGACCGATGTTAGTCATACAAGAACCGATGAATACTTCATCAATTTTCACGCCTTGAACGTCAGAAAGAAGTTTCGCATCATCTGGGTCGTTCGGGCAGCAAAGAACTGGTTCTGTGATTGTAGAAAGGTCGATTTCATACACTTTAGTGTATTCAGCATCAGCATCAGCTTTAAGAAGTGATGGGTTAGCCAACCATTTTTCCATGTTCTCAACACGGCGCGCCATAGTACGAGCATCGCCATAGCCTTGTGAAATCATCCACTTCAGCATAGTGATGTTAGAACGTAGGTATTCAGCAACTTTCTCTTCAGAAAGCGTGATAGCACAACCTGCAGCAGAACGTTCAGCAGAAGCATCAGAAAGTTCGAATGCTTGCTCAACAGTCAGGTCAGTTTCCATTTCTGTCAGGTCGATCTCAAGGATACGGCCAGAGAAGATGTTTTTCTTACCTTTCTTCTCTACAGTCAGGTCACCTTCTTGGATCGCTACGTAAGGAATTGCATGTACTAGGTCACGTAGAGTGATACCAGGCTGCATTTTACCTTTGAACTTCACAAGAACAGACTCTGGCATATCAAGTGGCATAACACCAGTTGCTGCAGCGAACGCTACAAGACCAGAACCCGCCGGGAATGAAATACCAATTGGGAAACGAGTATGTGAGTCACCGCCAGTACCAACAGTATCTGGAAGAAGCATACGGTTTAACCAAGAGTGGATAATACCATCACCTGGACGTAGAGAAACACCACCACGGTTCATGATGAAATCAGGAAGCGTGTGTTGCATTTGAACGTCAACTGGTTTTGGATACGCAGCTGTGTGACAGAAAGATTGCATTACCAGATCAGCAGAGAAGCCTAGGCAAGCCAAGTCTTTCAATTCGTCACGAGTCATCGGACCAGTTGTATCTTGAGAACCAACTGTAGTCATACGTGGTTCACAGTAAGTACCTGGACGGATACCTTGACCTTCAGGAAGACCACAAGCGCGACCAACCATCTTCTGAGCAAGGGTGAAGCCTTTGCCAGTGTCAGCAGGTTGTACTGGAGTACGGAACAGAGTTGAAGGCTCAAGACCAAGCTCTTCACGTGCTTTAGTTGTCAAACCACGACCAATGATCAGGTTAATACGACCACCCGCACGAACTTCGTCTAGAAGTACTGGAGTTTTAAGGTCAGCTTCAGCGATTTGAGCGCCGTCTTTGAACGCAGTTACTTTAGCAGCAGCTTTGTCGATTTTAAGAGTGATTTCATCACCCATGTTCATGTTTGCTACGTCAATTTCAACTGGTAACGCACCAGCGTCTTCCATAGTGTTGAAGAAAATCGGAGCAATTTTAGAACCTAAGCAGTAACCGCCTTCTTTCTTGTTAGGAATGTGAGCGATTTCGTCACCGAAGAACCAAAGTACAGAGTTAGTTGCAGATTTACGAGAAGAACCTGTACCAACAACGTCACCTACGTAAGCAACTTTGTTGCCTTTCGCGATGAGGTCTTTAATTTGGTTTAATGGACCAACTTCACCAGGAACTTCTGGGTTGATGCCATCACGTTCGTTTTTCAGCATTGCATTTGCATGCAATGGAATATCTGGACGGCTCCAAGCGTCTTGTGCTGGAGACAAGTCATCAGTGTTAGTTTCGCCAGTTACTTTGAAAACTGTCAGTTTGATTTCTTCTGGAACGTCTGCACGGCTTGTGAACCATTCAGCGTCAGCCCATGATTGAAGAACAGCTTTTGCATTTGCATTACCTGCACGTGCTTTATCAGCTACGTCATGGAACGCATCAAATACAAGAAGCGTTTTTTTCAAAGCTTCAGCAGCAAGACCACCAAGCTCTGCGTCTTCTAGAAGTTCAACTAAAGGAGCAACGTTATAACCACCAAGCATAGTGCCCAGTAAGTAAACCGCACGTTCTTTAGAAACTAGTGGAGAAGTCGCTTCGCCTTTTGCCAATGCAGCTAAGAACGCAGCTTTTACGTATGCAGCTTGGTCAACACCCGCTGGAACACGGTTTTCAAGCAAGTCAACTAAGTATGCTTCTTCACCAGCTGGGGGATTTTTTAATAATTCAACTAATGCAGCAGTTTGAGCATCATCAAGTGGCTTCGGTGGGACTCCGAGTGCGGCACGTTCTTCAACGTGTTGGCGGTAAGCTTCTAGCACGGTGTTATTCCTCTTTTTTAAAAAATTACCTGTGAATTCCTGCTTTATAAAAGCTTCACAAATAATATGGACTCTAAAATTTTACTAAAATTCCAGTTAAAAGTTAATGCAAGTACAGTGTTTCTTTGTGATGCTCATTATTTTATAACTAAATGATGCTTATAAAGATCATTCAATAATCAAATCATCATCGCCTTGCATAATTTAAGTACAGATATGGCAACTTTTAACCAAATTCGACGCATAAAAAAGGCAACATCGATGTTGCCTGATTTACTTAGAAAAAGATACTCCACCTTAGTGGACTGTCGTCGAGTTCAAATATTGCTGAAAAGCGTCCCGACAACCCTCAAATTTTAATTCGCATTGATCTTCATAGGTCTGACTGTGGTTATTGCTGGCAAAGGAAATCTCGACCAGACAGCGTTTTTTATCCTGCTCCAAGATCTGCTTAATCACGACCTTGTCTCCTACACTCAGAACATAGCGTCCGCTACCGATAATAGCCAATCCTTTTTCATCTTCTAACAACAGATCTGAGTGATATAAATACTTCACGACGTCCATATTATTCTTCTCCTAAAGGCTTTGGAGTTAAATTCATTATTCAATATAAAGATAAGTATTTCTATATTTTAGATTTAGCAATTGTCACAAATTATATTTAATATTGCTTAGGCTATTTTTATTATTAGAAGAATATTCTTATATCTATAAAACGCCATTTATTTTTAATAAAAATTTCTTGATCGATTTTATCCAGCCCTAAAAAAACCGTTCCTTAGAACGGTTTGTAATCTGGCATTTTATCATGCGGTGTGGCGATACATTTTTCAGTAAACTCAGCGCGAACTTTCTCACGGGCTGCATCTACATCGGACTTAATTTCCTGTTCCGGAAGTGCATAGACTTCATCGATAATATTCAGGATAAAACCGCGAGTAATGTCATCATCAATCTTGTTGGCATGCTCAACAGCCTTTTCTTTCTCGATCGCATTCTGACGATCCAGCATAATGGTCCGTGCAGCATTCCCCACACTACGACAATAGCCATGCCACTGCTCTTCAGGGGTTAAAGGTTTTTTCTCTGCACAGCCGACCAGAGCAACCATCAGCGATAAAGCAAATAACTTTTTCATGAATTTCTCCTTCCGAGAGGCACTATAAGAGATCAGCACAGATTTGTCATTTAAAATGAAATTTCTACCTATTCTTATTGATACTACCTGCTCGAAAGTATCATTTCATATCTTAGCCACAGCTTGCCTGAACTACTTTCTTAGTGGCTGGATCTACAGTGACCGTCACGCGCTCTTCACGATAATCCATAGTGACAGGCTGGCCAGGTGCAACCATGCGTACCATTTGAGCTTTGGTTTTCTCTTTGATTTGTGCTTCAGTTAAATTGGATTGGCCCACCAGCGCAGCTGCCTGATCAGCAATACATTTAGACTGGTTTGCTCGGAAATATTCCCATTCTTCGACCACTTGCCCATTTTTTAAATGACAATAGCCCACTTGCCCATTAGTTTCATTACGGATTTCCAGCTTTCCACCCTGATTAATACAATAGGCACTCGCTGGATTGGCTGTTCCTAATGACGTAGAGTTTGAATCAGGCGACTGGGTTGTACTACAGCCAGCAAAAAGGATGGATGCAAACAATCCGGATAAACCAGATAAAATTATTTTTTTCATGAGCGGTATTCTTCTAAAGGAATTCACACTTAATTTAGCATATTCCATTTATAGCGTCAGATCTGAAAAGGCTTGAGTGTTTGTAATTCTGTAAAAGCGGCAGGATCATTTCTTAATATCATTAGGTTTAACCCCATTTAAGTTCTCACTATTTCCTATGATTTATATCAATCAATAATTAGCTTTTAAAAGTAATCTCTTTCTTAAACTAACTAAAATTTAGTTTTAGTTAACTATTGGAATGGCTTAAAGATGACAATGTCATTACATTATTATACAAAGTGTTTATTACCCTTCATCAACCAAGTATTATTCTAATATTTTGTTTTTAGAGTATTAAGTTAATTCTCGCCCAGTTTTTTATCCTAGTCTTCTTTATGCGCTGAGCTTAGTGTTTGTACTAGCAATCATATTGATTTAATATTTGATTGAATTTTAAACTTTATCTCGGCATGCAAGACGATCTCCAGCTTTCTTTAAAAGAATACCTTTCTACGGTTCAGGAAGTGGTTAAAATCACTTTCGATACACCGGTGTGGGTCAAAGCTGAGATTCGAAATTTAAATATCAAAGCTGGCCATTACTATCTGGAACTGGCAGAAAAAGATCCTGACAATGATCAGGTCATTGCCAGTTGCCGGGCCACCATCTGGAAATTTGCTGCACAGAAAATTGTGACGCAATTTGAACGTGAAAGTGGTATTGAGCTAAGCCGGGACCTTAAGGTTTTAATCAAAGTCAAAGCCAGCTTTGATCCGCAATATGGGTTTTCCCTAAATATTACAGAGATTGATTCTGGATATACCTTGGGTGATATAGCCCGACGTTATCAGCAGATTGTAGAGAGACTGACAACCGAAGGTCTGATTGATCGCAATAAAAATCTGCCTACACCTTTTGACCTCAACCGGATTCTGGTGATTGCTCCGGAAAAGGCTGCAGGTCTGGGCGATTTCAAGAAAGATGCTGATGCTTTACAAAAAGCTCAGGTATGCGAATTTATCTATCACAGTGCGACCTTTCAGGGAAATACGGCAGCGCAAAGCATCATGCAAAGCTTGGCACAAGCTTTAAAGCAGTGGGCACAAACTTATCATAACGCGCCTGACCTGATCGTGATCATTCGTGGCGGTGGTGCAGTCAATGATCTGGCTTATTTAAATGACTATGCATTGGCTGCCCTGCTCTGCAAACGTTCAGTTCCCGTCTGGGTTGGTATTGGTCATGAAAAAGACAGGACGATTCTGGATGAAATTGCTCATCGTTCTTTCGACACACCAAGTAAAGTGATTGCTGGAATTCGCAATCATGTCGTCGAGCTGACGCAAGAAGTTATAAATAACCTGCAAAGTATCCAGAGACTTTCTCAACAGCAAATTCAAGCTTATCAAAGCCAGAATGAGCAATATCTAAAGCTAATCCAGAATCTGGCCAATCACCAGATTATGAATGCCTTGCAACGTTTAGAGCAGCTCAAGTCCAACACCTCTAACCTTGCCCAGCAACAGACCCAACTGATTAACCAGCAGCTAGATGCCCTGATGCGGGAAACACTGCTGCAAAATCCCAAACATGTTTTGTCCAAAGGCTATGCCATTGTGCGCCAGCAAGAACATGTGGTTCGTTCAATCCATCAAATTGATGTCCAACAACCCGTTCAGGTTGAATTACACGATGGCCTATTTTCAGCACAACTTACGCAGGTAACTCCCCATGAGTCATGATACTTTGAGCTTTCAGGAAGGCTATGACATCTTGAAAAAGAATGCTGAATTACTTGAATCTCAGCAAGAACCAGATATTGATAATCTGATGAAAATCGTTGAAGAGTCTATGCAGGCGTATAAAGCCTGTAAATCTCGAGTGGAAGCTGTTCAGAATGCACTAAACGAGACCTTTAAGGATTAATTTTATTAAATACCTTAAATCAGTATAGCCTGATGATTTAAATGCTTAGGCTATTTTTAAATCTCTTGCCTATAAAAAGCCCTCATTTAGAGGGCTTTTTATTAGATTAGAATCTCCAGTTATAGAACAAGTCAATTGCACGCTCTAAAGACTGACTGGCTTCCAGATATAAACGCTGATTCATTTGATAACGTAAAGTCAGCTTGTTCACTGGGGTAAATACGCCAACCCCATAACGGATATATAAGTCTGGCGTAATATAACCGGTTACAGACACCTGAGTATCATCCCCGGTTCCCTGTGCATCCAGTGCCAGGCCGCTCAGGCCAAAGCTACGACCAATCTGGTTGGTCAAGGCACGCGTACCGCCCAAGCCCAGACTAATCCCTGCGGCTGCAATGGTGTTGTTTACATCAGATCTGAAACCTTCCGCCTGACTTAAACCTGAAGCCCCTTCATTGATACGACCAGTAATCAGGGCATTCAACGCTTCCTGTTCAGACAGACCAGCATCGTTATATACCTGAATGGCAGGACTTGAGGCTGTACCTATAACACGCACACCGACTGTGCTGCCCTGTATCGATTTATTAGCATCAATATCCAGGGTTGGATTCGATAATGGGCCATTGAAACGCGCAATCGCACGGTTCAGATCCAGACTTTGTCCATAGGCTTCAATTTTCACCCGTTGTGATACCCCGATCGCCCCATTGGCACGCATCGCAGATTCCAGACCACGTTGCGTCAGATTGACACGACCTAAGAGTGGTATACGGCTGTCAAAGCCCTGGAAGATCACCTGATTTCCTAACGACACTGCAACATCTGCGCGAATATCCCATGGACGTGCCGCTTTCAGAATGGCGAGCTGGTCATCTCCTTCACGTACAACACGAACATCAGAAGACAAGCCCACGACAGGTTCAGAGGCTTCAGGCATGGAAATCAGTGCACGAGGAACATCGACCTTGCCACTCAAGCTTAACTTTTTATTGAACGGATACATATCCAAGGTCAGGTCAGGCGTAACCACTGCAGTAATCAGCGGTGCCTGACGAATCAACAGATTTTCGCCCTGAAGTTTGAGCTGTACGCGTGGATCACCTTTCCAGTCTACAGAGCCGGTTAATTTACCAGCGCCACGGCCACTGTTAAATGCACCATTAATCGTCGCGGTATTTTGGCGGACTGATGAATAGAGCTGCACATTGGTCAGATTGACTGGCAATGAAATCATGCTGATCGCCCCGTCCTTAACCCGAATTTCACCTTCAAGTAATGGATCGGTTAACGTTCCGCTAATTTTACCTGCATAAGACAAAGTACCATCCAGATTACGCACATCCTGAATGAATGGCTTAAAGACCTTCAGCTGAACCTGGTTAAAGGCAATCTCGCCACGCATTGGTTTATTGTCACGATATGGATCAATAATCACATTGGCATAGCCAGTACCAATATCTGGTGTTTTCACATCCAGACGAATCTGTAGACCGGCAGCCACGCTTTTTGCGACCAGCCCCACTTCATCATATTTTAAGGTCGAGCCTAAATATTCCGGATCATCAGAAGATAAGCCGATCACCCCATTGCGGGTTACCAGACGTGCATCAATTTTCGGTTTAGCACCTTGTGCCCAAGCTGCCTTGGCATAACCATTCACTTTACCGGTTAATGCTATACCTTCTGGCAGGAAGGCACTAAAGTCAGCCAGATCCAGGTTACGGGTAATAAATGAAGCACTACCTCGAGTTTTATTCACTCGAATTGGCTGATCAAAGCAAAGTTGACTTTGCTGACTCATCCAGCAATGAGCGCCAACAAACAGATCCGACTGTGCAGTGTTATAAATTACAGCTGCATTTTGACGCTGAACCAGATGGGTACGCAGTGAGTCGAAATCACCGCGCTGGATCTGACCTAACCAGTTATTTTGTGCATTAAAACCACCTGCGAGCTGAACAAAAAATTTAGACAGCTTGTTTTCAGCCTGAACTTGCAGCACATGCGCGGCGCGCGTTCCAGCTAGTGAAACTTCACCGCGTACAATCTGTCTATTGCCACTACGCAACTGATCCATGGTTGCAGTCAATAAAGTCGGTGTGGTTTGTGAAGTCGGCAACTGGCCGCGTACCCGAATCTTGTCTACGCTAAACAGGTTCTTGAAGGCAAAATTATCCACTGCCAGATTCGCAGTTGCTTGTAAACGCGGTTGTGCCTGCATATTGATGTAGCCTTGTACCCGGCCTCTTAATCCTGGATAAAGCTCATATAATGCCGGTGCATTCACTTTAAGTTGCAGATTCTGTGCATTACCTGTGGCCTGGAGCTGGTTGCTGGCATAAGACAGGAACAGGTTATTGGCTTCAAACTGTTGCGGTACAAAACCACGCTGCTTGGAGTCAATCAATACAGCCAGATTACCCTTACCGCGTACCGGTTTATTATTCAACATACCGGCCAGATTTAAGCGTTGAATCTGGACACGCTTCACTGCATCTGACCAGACACCTTGGGTTTGCAGATTGCCAGACAATTCACCTTTAAGCTTGGCATTGAAATACTGAGGTTTAAAACGCACCAGAGAGGCATTTACATTCCAGCCAATACCATTTGCCAGATTCACCTGACCATTGGCATTAATTTTTCCAGCGACCCCATCATGACGCAGTTCCTTGATATTCAGCATATCAGGCGTACCCGACAAGCGTAGTTTTAACAATCCTTGACTGGCCTTGATCTGACTGGCACTTAATGCACCATCATAATTGACCGCATAACTTTTGAATCCGCCACCTGCTTTTTCATCATGGAACAACAAGGCAATATTACTATTACCTGTCAGATGAACGGTTTCATTTTGCGCAGCCAGTCGTCCGGTGAGATCTACACCGCTAAGATTAATAATTTGCTGATTCGGGCGTGCATAACCACGGGCTTTTATCCGACCATTCAAGCGGTCAATTGGTGAAGCTGCAGCCAGAGTTTGAGTATTCAGGTTCTGGGCATTTAATACTGCGGACCATTTGAGCTGACGTTTTTCTTCTGGCAGTTCAACCCGTGCATTACCTGTTAGACTGCCGGCCTGTCCATTTCCACTATATTTAAAACTTGGAACATTCAGAATATTATTTTTCAGGTTTAGTTGTGCCTGATACATTCCTGTCGGCAACAGCCCTTCTTCATGCTGAGCAACCTGAGTAGCGACATGGATATTCTGCTGGCCTTCGACCAGTACCAGATCAACATCGCCTGATTCACTTTTTAACCAGCCGATATAAGGCACAGCACGATCAATATTTTTCCAGGCCACATCCAGTAACATCGGTTGAGCTTTATTGTCTTTAACTGGCTTCTGATCCAGCTTGATATTCCAGGTTTCATAGCGGTCAAAATCCACCAGTCCTGTTAAATGCAGGCCATTTTCCAGGTTACCAGTAGAGGCAATATTACCGTCCAGACTTGGTGGCAGAAAGTCTTGCACCACCTGTGGAATTCGCTGATGTTTTGGATCAATCCCATTCATGCGACCTGTCAGATCCCAATCCACCTGATCAGCCCAGCCTACAGTACCTGCCAGGCTTACCGAACCTTTCATCAGCTGACCATTTAGATCAGTAATATTGAGCTGATTGACCAGATCGGTGTACATCACTGCGGTATATTGCCCATCCGGGATATTTTCACCTTCAATATCAGTGCGAACATTCAGATCCAGGCGCTTGGTATTCCCATTAAACTCAGCCACACCATCTTTCGTAAACAGTTTTTGCTCTGTCAGGATTGGCCAGTGATATTGCTTGAACTGGAGTTCACCACGCATGGGTACATTAGGACGCATCGGGTGCAGAACTGCCCAGCCTGTCAGCAAATCTGGCGTGTTGGTCGCGACCCCGGCCTGAATGGTATCCAGTGTGCCTCTAGCACATACTTGAATATCATGAATATTCAAGCTTTCTCTGAGTGAAGGCAGATTTAGAATACCGCGTGCATCTAGTGGATATTTACCTTCAAACTGCATTTTCCCAGTAGCTTCACGTACCGACAGATAGCCCATGTCCATGCGGGAATCTTCGAAATTCAGCTCGGTACCTGACCATAATGCTTCATTCAGTTCAATATTATAAAAATCAACTGCATTGGTCTGGGTTTTAATTACTAGGTGATCGAGAAGTAAATGATCAACCCGCAATACAAACGGTAAACGAATAGCATTGAACTTGAATGGCTCATCACTTGGCGGATTTTTATTAATAATCTGTAAATTCAGTACATCTGCTTCAGTCAGATGAATTTCTTTTTTGATAATTGCTCGCCAACCCAGCTTGACATCAGCACGATCAATTTTGACATCGACCGGTTTCAGGGTAACCAGAACATTTTTCAGGATAATCCCGCGCCACAGATTTCCGCCTTCATATTCGTAATGGATGATTTCCTGGCGCTGCATCACCTGATCGAGCAGGAATTTACTGCCTTTATCGGTAGAAAACAGGATCGCCAGTACAGACAGCAGAAAAATAAGAGAAAAAAGGACCGACAATAGAATACTTCTAAATATACGGCGCTTTTTCGGCACAACTTCAGGTTGTTGCTCTTGTTCTGGCTGTGGTTGGTTTTCGACCATGATCTACCCAAATAACTATTTTTTAATTAATAAATGTTTTATAACTGCGAGCCAATAAAGAAATGCAAACGAATCGGATAATTGTCATCCGACAGTCCGGTCGCCACATCTAAACGAATTGGGCCAATCGGTGAAGCCCAACGAATCCCCAGCCCCGCACCATATTCTGTCGGATTACTAAAATCCTCATTATAGGCATTTCCGGCATCCGCAAATACTGCAGCGCGCCAGCCCTCCCTGAACTGATAATTATACTCCAGTGAAGCCACACCCAAAGCCTGTCCGCCCACTTTAAAGCCTTCAATTTCCGGAGAAAGACTCTTATAGTCGAAACCACGGATACTTTGATCACCGCCACTAAAATAGCGCAGGTTATAAGGTACTTTGGCAAAATCTTCAGTAAAGATATAACCCAGATCCGCACGTCCAACAAACTGGTGATCGGCATTTTCACCCAGTGAATAGATAAAACGCCAGCCTGCATTCACAATCGCCATATCGGCATCAGACAATAGAGCTTCACTGCCCAATTCGACTTTATAGGTTTGCTTAAAGCCCTTGGTCGGGTTCACGCGGCGATCACTATCAGTACGGGAAACTTCATACCCCACCAGTAAAGACTGCTGTTCATCTTCAGTATTGAATCTGAATGCTTCCGGAATCTGGCTAAAATCAACCGAACCATCCTGCGTCAGACGATCCAGACGGTAACGTAGACCGTAGGTTTGTTGCCAATTAGCACGCGGATTTTTAATAATCCGGTCAGCACCAAGTACCGCGGATTCAATTAACAGGCCATCACCTTGGGCCACACCATCACGTTCTTCACGCTCATAACCACCCACGATACTGATATAGTCATTAAGTGGATGGTTGTATGGAATATTATAACGGCCATCAATTGACTGACGGATTTGTGACAATTCAAGGTTGGCATCAAATGAGTGACCACGCTTGTTTACGATCGCGCGGCGATATTGTCCACGTAAGCGTGTTCCGGTATCCGTACCATAACCCAGACCGACTTCGGCACTGTTAAGACGGTCTGCATTCAGTGTCACAATCACCGGAATTTTTTTCTCTTCACGAGCCTGAGCCTTTAAACGTTCTTCTTCGTCTTCTTTGGTCTGCTGCTGAACCCGCAAAGTTCTTAAGTTTGGATTTTCTGCATCACGACTACCGGCGAACTGATCTTCATCCACCACATCCTGTGTAACTTCCTGATCGGATGCCGGTGCAGCTTTCTTGGCTACACCTATTTCATCTTCTGAAAACTTCTGTTCTTCTATCAGACTCTGAATATCCGGTGCCAGTTCCAGCTCTCGATCAATAGGATCAGGACGAATCGCATCCACCAGCGTATAGTTAAAATAACGTGAGTTCGTCAGGTTGTTGGCCAGACTATTCACACGCCAGAAGGTGTAATCAGCACCATCTTCCCAAGTAACCAGACTTTCCAGTACATCACGATTTAGCGGAAATTCTTTTTCAGGATCACTCATCCTGAACTCTACATTACCCAGTTTATAACGCTCACCTGTTTCAAAGCGCAGGTTCACATCGGCTGTATTTTCGGGTTGGGCAATGCGCACATCATGCAAGCGCCAGTACGCATCAAAATAACCATTATTGCTGGCTGCGGTATTAATCCGGTCTTTGGTTTTTTCATAATCCCCATGGTTAAAGATATCACCTTCTTCCTGTTCCGGTAGAAGACTAATAACCTGGAACTGCGGCTGTTCCCCACCTGGCCCACTAAACTCAATATTATGGGTATTGATAATGACCGGCTCATTCGGAGTCACATAGACTCTAACCCGACTGTCAGATAATTTTTCAAATCTGAACTGGGCATTGTAATAACCTACAGCTTGGGCAGCCTGATTGGACAGATTACGGAGTTGCGGTAATGCAGATGAAAAATCTTCAAAGGATTCCTGGGTAAAGCTGGAAAGTTTAGCTTTTACATTATTTCTGAGATTCGTATAACCTTCTGACTGGGCTTTACGATTCAATCCGCCATTGCTTTGCGCAGTGCCATTTCCATTCACAATGACCACATCTGCACTGATCCGAGGCAAACTGGCGGTCATAATCTGGCGAGGTGGACGGATTTTATAAAACAGTCGTTTGAAAATATTCGGACGTTTGTCATTTTCAGGCGTTGTTGGTGCAGGCAATTCGGATAAGGTCGCACCCGACTCATTTCTTTGCACGATGATCTGACTATCGGCCTGAATGGACTGCATAAGCTGATCAACATTCACAGGTGCCTGATTGATTTCAACCAGTTCCTGCTGACTCATGTCATTGACTACGGTTTCAGTTTGCGCTGATTGGCGATAGGCTTGCGCTTCGCGTTTCGCTTCTTCTGCGACCTGATAAATCTCATTGGCCATGCTCTGGTCAATCGTTTGCACCGGCAGGTTTTCTAAATCATCAAACTCAATTGGCTGAAATTCACCCAGAGACGTTCCCATATTCTGCTGCTCTTGCAGCATTTGCATACTATCTACGGTCGAAGTTTCAGGTTCTAAGGCTTCTTCAACTTTTTCTGTCGCTTCAGCTTCGGTCGTAGCTACCCCTTGTCGAACGGCTTCCTGGGATAACTCTTCGATCATTTCTGCCTGAGAGAGTGCTACCGGAGTTTCCGTCTGCTCGGTCTGTGCCATGCCCTGATGCGATAACATCATGAAAAATATACTCATACATAGCCTAGCTCGGCCATGATACGGTACGAGAGGCCCCATACTACGATTCAGCATCGTTTGTTTAAATTTTCTCTTTGCGGGCATAGCAAACTCTAAACGAATACATTCTTTAATTGATTATTTGACCGAAAAAGATAAGCTAAAGAACTTAAATTATTGGGTTTTGCCTTTACATGGACGAAAGTATCTTACATGATTTTTCTCAATGTTTACGTATATCTCACATTTCTTAATAAATCTTAATGTAGCACGTCTTATATGAACAACAATGAACATTTGTTAGCGAGCCGCCGCTTTTTACCCATGTTCCTGACCCAGTTTTTTGGTGCACTGAATGATAATGTTTTTAAACAGGCATTATTACTGGTGATTACCTATGGTTGGATTCAGCAACAATCAGCCAGTATTAGCACACTAAATAACCTTGCCGCACTATTGTTCATTTTGCCTTATTTTATTTTCTCTGCGACGGCAGGCCAGATTGCAGACAAATATGAACGTTCCCAGCTGATTCGCTATTTAAAGATTTTTGAAATTGTGATCATGATTCTGGGGACTGTTGGTTTCCTACTCGGTCATTTATGGATTCTATTGTTCGCCCTGTTTTTAATGGGCACTCAATCCACTTTTTTCGGCCCGATTAAATATGCCATTTTGCCTGAAGTATTAAAACCGGATGAATTGATGTCAGGTAACGCACTATTTCAGTCAGGCACTTCATTAGCGATTTTATTCGGTATGATTCTGGGTGGTGCAGTCATTGCTGCTTCTACAGGCAATCTGATCTGGATCAGCCTGACGGTGTTAAGTATTGCCGTGGTTGGCTATCTCTCCAGTCGTTATATTCTGAAGCAGAGTATTCCAGCACCCGAAATCAATATTGACTGGAACTTTTTCCGGACCAGCTTTCAGACCATTAAATATGCTAAAAGTTTACCGCTGGTTTTTTTAATTCTGCTGGGTAACTCCTGGTACTGGTTTTATGGTGCGACTTATTTGACCCAGATTCCACAGCTTACCTTACAAAACCTGCATGCTTCTGAAAATGTTGCCAGTCTGCTTTTAACTTTTTTCTCTGTCGGAATCGGCTTAGGTTCTTATTTATGCCGTAGATTAGGCGGTACTGAGGTCAATATCAAAATGGTGCCGATTGGCGCCATTGGCCTTGTAGTCTTTGCCTTATATTTAGCCGCAAGTCTTGCCTTTGTACCGGAACGTACCGGTGCGTTACTTGGCCTAGCAGATGTATTCCAGCAAGGCTGGAGCTATTATCATGTGATGTTGGCGGTAACTTTACTGGGCATCAGTGGCGGTTTTTATATCGTGCCGCTGTATGCCATGATGCAAGCGCATTCTCCCCGCTCACATCGTGCACGTGTGGTTGCAGCAAATAACATCCTGAATGCCGTTTTCATGGTATCTTCTGCTATATTCTCGATTATTATTTTAAGCATTTTAGAGTTTGATCTTAAAATACTTTTCTGTATTACTGCAGTGTTGAGTGGTCTATTTACCTTATGGCTGCTCTATAGATTGAAACCGATGATCAAAACCGCAAAAGCCCCTTTGGAGGATTAATTCATGCGTCAATATACAGGTGTCGATAAGCTTATTCATTCTTTTGACCAGGCATTACGCAGTCTTGTTCCAGGAACGACTTCCTCACAACGGGAAAATCCAGCCAAACCGGTCGAAACCCAGCTTACCGTGAGTGATGCCCGTCATGTAGCTGGGTTAATGCGCGTAAATCATAGTGGTGAGGTTTGTGCCCAAGCGCTTTATCATGGACAGGCATTAACTGCGAAATTACCAAATGTACGTCGGGAAATGGAACAGGCGGCAATTGAAGAACAGGATCATCTGGCCTGGTGTGAAGACCGCTTACAAGAACTGGATAGCCATACCAGTTTACTCAATCCGGTCTGGTACGGCCTTTCCTTTGGGATGGGTGCAATTGCCGGCATTGCAGGTGACAAATACAGTCTGGGCTTTGTTGCAGAAACTGAACGCCAAGTGAGTATGCATTTACAGCATCATATTAATCAACTGCCCGCACAAGATGAACGCTCACGTCGCATTCTGGAACAGATGAATGAAGATGAACTGCATCACCGTGATACAGCTTTGGCTGCAGGCGGCGTAGATTTACCCCTTCCAGTCAAGATTGCCATGACCGGTATTTCCAAGTTAATGACTAAAACCAGTTATTATATTTAAGTATCAAATGAAGCCCTCTTTTTTGAGGGCTTTTTTTTATTCTCATGAATTCTTAAACAAGATGACTCATTGATTTTTTTGAGTGCAGGTCAATCAATTTAACCATCTATCCAATAGAATATCGGTTCACATTTTAATCAAACTCTATTCTTTTATTCAGCTGTTATAATCGAACCGGTTTCATCTCGTATTTATTAAAATTCTAGAACGATTGAGACAGGTATAACTATTAAATAGCTATGACCTATTTATCAAAAAAATAATGCTTTAAAGGTGACGTATGGAAATAGGTATTATTCTTGGCATTCTATTCGCAATTATTGTGTTGTTAGTTATTTTTTATAAAAAGAAAAAGTAAATAACAGTTTTTTGCCAAATACAGATCCCCTACTTAGATAAAACTGAAAAATTCATTAGATTAATTTCAGATACAGATTAAATTTTGACTTGTGGATATTGAAGACGGCGATCATATTCAAATGCAGGATGAGACCAGATGTCATGCATCGGGATTTTTACGTCTAGTGCAAGCGGTAATTTTTTGGGATTAAATTCCATCTGGCTTAAATCATTTCCCCATGCAATCAGGTCGACATCCAGGCTGATCTGATGCGATGGTCGAACCCGCCCTGAATCCGTTTCCATTTGCTTTAATAAATCTGTCATATCTTGAACAGAAACTTCACTGTATAGGAGGCAGGCCGCATTCCAGTAATCTGCTCCGATACTATCCCGACATGGAATGAGGTAAATTGGAGAAAACCGGACTTCCCCCAACTCACTGATCCGTTGCTGGGCAGCCTGAAAATGTTGCTGTGGATGACAATTACTCGCCAGTGCTAGGGCGAATATCGTTGCGGTGGCGTTCAAGACGTATCCCTACAGAATTGGCTTGCGCGATAATGGCAGGCTTACGGATCGTAATCATAATCGATTCTACACTTTCAAAGGTAGCAAAAAGCGCGTCTAGCACCAGTTTTGCTGCATGTTCGATCAATTTTGGCTGAGCTTCCCGAATCACCCGCGCTGAAATCTCACAGATTTCAGCATAATTCAAAGTATCTTCCAGTTCATCAGACTGTGCCGCTTGTTCTAAGTTGGTACGAATAGTTAGATCCAGCATTAAAGGCTGAATGATTTGACGCTCCCAATTAAAGCAGCCGACTACTGTATCGACCTTTAAGCCTTCAATAATAATTGCGTCCATTTTAAAACTCGGAATTTAACATTTACCAATAATCTCCCTAAATCCCTCTTTAATACAGAGGGACTTTCATCACTTTTATTTCTTCTGTAATGAAAGCCTCCCTTTGTGAAAGGGAGGTCGGGAGGGATTAAATTAATGCTTTAACAGCAAATTTGGATCCATAGTCTGAACCATCTGCAAACGCTGATCTGCATAGATGTCTGTATACGGCGCCAGAATTCGCATGAAACGGTCGAAATACAGCATTTGCTTAAACAATAAGGCAAAGTCACGTGGGAAACGGATGCCATGACGTTCACCGACTGCTACCATATCCATCATGATATCGTTGAGATCTGCAGGGCTTGAAGTTAATAGATCCTGAGGATCAGCTAACATCACACCACTAAATAAACGTTCAAGATCAGCCGCAAGCACTTTGGTATCAATCTCAACTGCAGTCATACCCATTTTCAGCATATTCTCTGCCATCAGGGTATAATTGGTATGCTGCAAGGCATCCATAAAGGCCATACACGCTGTCCAGACTTCTGGTTTAAGCTGGCCGACAATACCAAAATCAATAAAGCCCACACGACCATCTTCAAGCAGCATCAGATTACCCGCGTGTAAATCAGCATGGAAACTGTTACACATCATCAGGCTGCCAAACCAGGTGTTCATTGCAGTGATGAGAACCTGTGACGGGTCTTTAGCGACCTTTTTCACCACTTCAAAATCAGTCAGTGGCACGCCATATAAACGTTGCATGGTCAGCACACGACGTGTTGAATATTGATGATAAACCTTAGGAGCAGTTGCTGCCTTATTATTGGTGATATTCAGATAATTGACGAAATCATCCAGATTTTGTGCTTCCTCGATGAAGTCAACCTCACGCACCATTCGGGTTTTGATTTCTTCGACAATATCTGCCAATGACGCAAATTTTACTTTCGGCACTGCTTTTTCCAGCAGTTTGGTCGCCCAATGCAATACATTTAAATCGGTATATAGAATTGTTTCCACACCCGGCTTTTGTACTTTAATGACCACATCTTCACCAGAAACCAGCTTGGCCGCATGTACCTGTGCAATGGAAGCAGAAGCCAGTGGTGTTTCTTCAATTGAGGCAAAGATTTCATCCAAGTTTCGGCCAGAAAACTCTGATGCTAGCACTTCCTGGATATAGCTGAATGGCAAGGTCGGTGTTTGATCCAGACAGCCCTGAAACTCTTCCACATATTCACGCGGAAACAGCGACGGCGTACTGGCAATAAACTGACCGAGCTTGATATAGGTTGAGCCTAAAGACTCAAATGTTTCACGCATGAGTTTGGCATTACTTGGCTTTTCAGTGGCATATTTAATGCCGGCCTTCGCCGCAACTACTGCGGTTTCACCCATACGGGCAACCGAACGTATTCCATCTAACCAGATATTTTTTTTCATAATGTCTTAGGAAAAATTAATTACATGCAGTGTAGCAAAAAAATTAAATTTTGCAGGCCTATCTTGCCTGACAGACCGGGCAATCTGTATCTTTTTCGAAACTTAAAATGCGCTGTTTGAAACTCAGACCATCCCAGAGTAGAAGTTTCTGTCTAAGTGGCATTTTACCCAGGCCTAAATAAAGCAATGCATGATGAGCTTGCAAACTCGCCATCACATTCGGCGTAGTCGCCAAGACGCCTGAGTCTGCACAACGCAAACTGGTATCAGCCTGATGTTCAGGTGGAAACAGGCAGGCATAGCAAGCTGAATCCCCTTCCATCATGAACAGTTGCCCTTGCAAACCAATCGCAGAAGCACTGATTAAAGGCACATTCAGTTTTACACAGCTTTGATTGATCAGATAACGTGTCTCGAACTGATCACATCCATCCAGCACCAGATCTTGATGTTCAATGATACTTTCTGCATTTTCAGTTGTTAAAGCCTGATTAATATATTCAACCTGAACATTCGGATTAATCTGAGCCAGCCTTTTCGCGAGTATTTCTGCCTTATAAAAGCCTAAATCATTTGGCGTAAATGCCAGTTGTCGTTGTAAATTACTCATCTCGATGGTATCAGGATCAATCAGAGTAATTTTGCCTACACCCGCTCGTGCCAGAAGTTCTGCCAAGGCACAACCAATCCCGCCACACCCCACGATACAAATATTAGAAAATTTCAGCTTTTCCTGTGCTTCAATATCCCAACCATCCAGAAGAATCTGGCGACTATATAAGTGCAATTCAGCATCGGTGAGTTCAAACTCTGGGGATATGGCATCCATAGTCGATATAGACAACGTCGTTCCTTGTTTCGAAGATTTTTAAGAAGCATGTGCCAAAAAAAGTGCATTTACCGAAATTTCAATATGCTGATAAATCTCGAGCAAATTAACTTCTCTGCGCATAAACAGCAAATCAATAAATGGCTTAGCAATACTAGCGCCAAATAGCATATCAGTTAAATGCTCCGTATCAAGCTGATAGTGTCCTAATAAATATGTAATGATCATATTATGAATGCACTTAACTGATTTATATGCCACTTAATTTATTCACGTATTACATCTTCTGGCTAATCTCGTTCTTCTATTCTTTTATCACCCTGTAACTGAATTTCGATTGTTTAGCACTTCTGTAGCGGCTGCCTGCAATTCGGTAGGAAAATGTATCAGTTCAGTGAGACCCTCTGTATCCATTCCTAAATATGATTAAGCTGCTTAAGGAATAGTAATTATCCTCGCTTTCAAAAATAGTATGGAGCATATAGATGAACGAACAAAATCAGCATAATAATCGTGAAAAATTATGGGAACTAATCAAAGATGTGCGTTACACCATGATCAGCCATGTGACCGAAAGTCAGAAAATTCATTCTCAGCCGATGACCATGCTCAATTCTGAGCAAATGAATGAAGATCAGAATTTGTATTTCATCATGCGTGATACCAATGATCTGGTGAAAGCTGCCACTACTGGTCGTACTCAGATTGGTCTATCTTTTGCTAAACCTTCTGATGGTATTTATGTATCGATCAGCGCAAATGCACAGATCAGTACTGACCGTATTTTGATTGAAAAATTATGGAATCCATGGGCAGAAAACTGGTTTGAAGGTAAAGATGATCCTAGCGTGCGTGTACTGATTGCTGAAGCTGAAAGTGCAGAATACTGGAATGTCACCGATAACAAAGTAACGCAGCTATTTAAGGCATTAAAAGGTGGTGTGACTGGCGAAGCTGGGGAACCAGATGCTGAGCACAAAAAAGTTGATCTATAAGTAAATAAGAATTCCACCTTCAATTTAGCCTCTTAATAAGAGGCTAAATTTTTGATTTATTTTATTTAAAAGATGAATAGTATTACATTGTAATGACAATTATTTTCTCTGATAAATTCGAACATAAACAAATTAATCGTATAAAAAAGGCCGCAATTGCGACCTTTTCAATATATTTAAATGAATATATTAACTGACCTGTTTAATGCCTTGAATCTTAGCAATTTCCTGTTGTTTAAGCAGATTACGCTGAATTTTTCCACTAGAGGTTTTAGGTAAATCACTTACAAACTCAATCTCTTTCGGATAGGCATGTTTAGATAAACGGGAACGCACATAGTTTTGCAATTTCAGCATCAGTTCTTCACTAGCGGCATATTGTGATTTAAGCACTACAAAGGCTTTCACAATTTCGGTACGTTCCGGATCTGGTTTTCCAACCACAGCGGACTCGAGCACCTCTTCACACTCCAGCAAGGTACTCTCTACATCAAAAGGTCCAACTCGATAACCCGAAGTCGTAATGACATCATCCGCACGACCAATGAAATCTATTCCACCATGTTCATTCAGTTTTACGGTATCTCCTGTTAAATAGTACTGTCCCACAAAGGCTTTCCGATTATTACCGCCATAGCCTTCAAACCACATCAAAGGTGAGGCTGAGCAGTCCATGGCCAAAGTACCAATACCACCTTTTTCGACTTCCTGATGCTCTTTATTTAAAACTGCAAAACGATGTCCTGGAATGGCAAAGCCAGCAGAACCGATTTTCTTGTGATGCTCCAGCGCATGATGATTGGCAATCACCATTCCCAGTTCCGTCTGTCCATACTGGTCGTAGATATTGACGTCCATTTCATGATTAAACCATTGAATGACTTCAGGTGTTAATGGCTCACCTGCACTACTGACCACACGTAAACATGAGCTAATCTCAGCATCAAATTTTTCCTTAAAGCCATAGAACATCCGGAACGCGGTTGGAGAACCGGTCAGGTTATTTACCCGATATTTTTTAATGACTTCAACAGCATTGTCTACGCTAAAGGCACGTTCATCCAGAATGATGCTATGCCCCAAACTTAATGGACCTGCAATTCCATAATACAGACCATAAGCCCAACCCGGATCTGCCAGATTCCAGAAAGTATCTTCGTCACGTAAATCTACGGCGTGCAGCATATAGCCTTTAAATGCCAGTAAAGCTTTAAGTGGTACAGGCACTGATTTTGCAAGTCCCGTTGTACCCGAAGTAAACATCATCAGGAAAATGTCACTAAAACGCCCCTGAACCGGCTCAAACTCAGTTGGATATTGCTTCAGTTCAGTCCAGAAATCTGCATCCTGATTGATACTTTCAGGCGTTTGATGGACGGTTAAAATATGTGGAATATCTAGATCATTCAGTTTCGCACGCTGTTCCTGATTGGTAATAATGAGTCGGGTATGTGCGGTATTAATACGATGCTCGATTGCCTTGCTTTCAAAAGCGGTAAATAAAGGCTGATAAATCGCACCAATACGCCAGGTGGCTAGAATGGTAATTAATAATTCTGGGGTTCGTGGGAGCAGTCCGGCAATACAGTCTCCTGCTTGTAAACCCAGTGAGGTCATATAATGAGCCAATTGTCCTGAAGCCTCAGCCAATTGTTCAAAAGTCCAATATTGGGTCTTGCCATTTTTACCTTCCCAGATTAACGCGATCCGGTTTTGTCCCAGAAAACGTCCACAGCATTCTGTATAGGCATTGAGTGAATCTGGCGTTCCTGCCAGATGTTGTTGAACCATAGTGTCAAAATCAAATTCACGATACGCTTGTTCTAGTGTCTTCATCACGACAACCTCTATTCCGTTTATAAACAGACTTTATGTCTGTGTCCGTTGTATTTGTTGTTCTGTCTACCGTCTGCGAATTCCATTGCAATGCCGGTTTTATATAACATGCCCTATTGCTAGGACATGTTAGGTGTCACTCTACTGAGTCACTTTTCGCTTTATCAATAATTGACCATGTTTTATAGACCATCACAATTTCCATCTCCCTCAAATGAGCTGCAGGATTTGAACAGTCGGCTATTTCATGACTTTTAAACTTTGCTCACTTCCCGGGCAATGACCAGACGCTGAATATCTGATGCACCTTCATAAATCTGGCTCACTCTGACATCACGGTAAATACGTTCAACCGGGAAATCTGAGACATAGCCATAACCGCCATGAATCTGAATCGCATCCGAGCAGACTCGCTCTGCTATAGTCGAAGCAAACAGTTTAGCCATGGACGCTTCTTTTAAGCATGGTAATCCTGCATCTTTAAGCGTTGCTGCATGTAAGACCAGTTGTCTTGCTGCCTCAATCTGGGTGGCCATATCTGCGAGACGGAACGCTACTGCCTGATGCTGTACCAGCTCGACGCCAAAGGATTTACGTTCATTGGCATATTCAACAGCAGCATCCAGTGCAGCTCGTGCCATACCTACAGATTGTGCTGCGATCCCGATCCGGCCAGATTCCAGATTAGACAAGGCAATCTTGTAGCCTTCACCTTCTTTTCCGAGCAGGTTCTCAGCCGGAATCCGGCATTGATCAAAAATAATGGTCGCGGTATCGGAACAATGCTGCCCCATTTTTTCTTCCAGATTCGAGACGATATATCCTGGACTATCGGTAGGTACCAAGAAACATGAGATTCCTTTCTTGCCCGCAGATTTATCTGTCACTGCAAATACCAGTGCAATCTGGGCATGCTTACCGGTAGTAATAAACTGCTTGGTGCCATTTAATACCCATTCATCGCCATCACGTTCTGCCTTACATTCTAGTGCGCTGGCATCGGAACCGGCTTGAGGTTCCGTCAGGCAGAAACACCCCAACCATTCACCGGTCGCCAGTTTGGTCAGGTATTTCTGCTTTTGTTCCTCGGTACCATAACGCTGGGTAATCCCGCAAGGTAATGAATTCTGCACACTGACAATGGTCGAGATGGCTCCATCTCCAGCAGCGATTTCCTCAAGAGCCAGTACCAGCGACACATAGTCCAGGCCTGCTCCACCCCATTGTTCAGACACGGTCATACCGAGTGCACCGAGTGCACCGAGTTCTTTCAATTCTTGTGCTGGAAATTGAGCCGTTTTATCCCTTAGACCAGCGGTAGGTTTCAGTTTTTGCTGCGAATAGTTTCGCATCATCTCCTGAATCATTTTCTGTTCGTCATTTAAAAGCACTGCGTATATCCCTTACTTATCTTTTAATTTTCCATATAGAGTGAATAAACCTATCTACTCTGACTTTTGTATTTTGCTTCGTTGGCTCGAACTTATTTTGGAGCCATACGGATGGCGCCATCCAGACGAATCACTTCACCGTTCAGATAGCTATTTTCGAAGATATGACCTACTACCTGGGCAAACTCCTGAGGTTTGGCCAGACGTGGTGGAAATGGAACCATCTGCCCCAGAGCATCCTGTACATTTTGCGGCATGCCTTTCAGCATTGGGGTTTCCATAATGCCGGGTGCAATGGTCATGACACGAATCGCTTCACGTGCCAGCTCACGCGCGAGTGGCAGCGTCATCGCAACGACTGCACCTTTAGACGCAGAATAAGCTGTCTGACCAATCTGACCATCAAAGGCTGCAACTGAAGCCGTATTCACGATTACACCGCGCTCCTCTTCATCGGTTTGCAGCTCATACTTCGCGATTAAAGCCGCTGCAAAACGAAGCATATTGAATGTGCCACTTACATTGATATTCAACACTTTCTGGAACATCGCCAGTTCATGGATTCCATTGCGGCCCAGTACCTTGGCAGAAGGTGCAATACCAGCACAGTTCACCAAGCCATTGAGTTGGCCATACTGATTTTCAACATGATTAAAGAAAGCTTCAACCGCCTGCTCATCCGTTACATCCAGTTGAACAAATTCAGCCTGCTCACCCAGTTGCTGTTGTAAAGCATTGCCCTGTTCCTGGTTCATATCGACCAGAATCACTTTTGCACCCTGTTCTACCAGATGAGTCGCTGTGGCTGCACCCAGACCTGATGCACCACCAGTTACCACAATCACTTTTCCCTGAATTTTCATGTTAATGTCCTGTTCCTATTTTTATGACAAGCTACGACTTAATAGGCAGAGTAAACAGAGATTTTATTCTGTACAATTTCCAAATGTTGCATCTTGATTGATGCATTTGGACAATAAAAAAGGGATATCTGACTGGCTATGCAATTACCAGCCTTGGAATATAGTAAGGGAACCATTTCAATTGATCTGGTTCATGAAGCACTGCTGAATGCCAAAGCACAGCATTATGATATTGCTGCGATTCTAACTAAGGCCTCAATTCCCTTAGAGATTCTTCATTCCGCTAAAGCACGGGTGTCAGTGGCGCAGTATGCCGCGCTATGGACTGCACTTGCCGATAGCATGAATGACGAATTTTTTGGCATGGACAGCCATCCAATGCGCCGTGGCAGTTTCAAACTCTTGTCAAAAATGCTGTTACAGACCGATACGCTGGAAAAAGCTCTGCAGCAAATCCTGCAATTTTTTAATCTGATTCTGGATGATCTGCACAGCACACTGATGGTCGAAGAAAACTTTGCCTATATCGTGATCTATGATCAGAACCAGACCAAGCGCATGTTTAGTTATGCAACCTATCTAATGCTGATTCATACCCTGCTATGCTGGTTAAGCGGACAGCGGGTTTTACTTAATCAGATTCAACTGAAATGTGCCGCACCACTCGATGATTTTGATTATAAAGTCCGTTTTTGTGAGCAGATTGAATATCAGGCCAGTGAAAACTATATCCAGTTTGATGCAGCCTATTTGCAGCTCCCAGTAAAACAGGATCAAACCTCCTGGTATCAGTTTATTCAACAGACTCCGCATAACCTACTAGTTCGCTTTAAAAATCCTTATGCGCTAAGTGCACAGATCCGCAAACAGCTTTTAAAAGTACCTCCGGCTGAATGGCTTGAACTGAATGAGCTTGCTTTGAAAATGAATATGTCTGAAGCCACCATGCAACGGCGTCTTAAAAATGAAGGTGTGACTTATCAACAGCTCAAAAATGAGATTCGTCGTGATACAGCCATTGAACTATTAACCCGTACGGATCAAAGTTTGCAGGACATCAGTGATCAGCTTAACTTCCAGGAAGTCAGTGCTTTTCATCGTGCCTTTAAAAAATGGACAGGGGTTAGTCCAGGTGCCTATAGACAAAATATTACTAGATAATTTATATTTAATAAGACTTAAAAACGATTAAAATTTAGCATATAAATTTAAATTTATATTTTCTCAACAGTTATATTTTTCAAGGCTTACAGCCCAAAAATAGAAGACTGAACGGTCATCCATAATGCTTTGCATTCCCTATTAATATAGTTTATTTTTCAATCAATTTTTAGTGCTTCACTTTTGGCTGTACTCCCTTTCCCTCTTTCCTTGTTGAAGGTATTTTCCATGTTAAAGATGACTGATGTTCTTGGACAAAATCTTGTTCAAAACTTCGCCCAGGCTTTAGTTTCTTCGACCGATCTTAATGCAGAGCAATTGAATCAAGGCATCTTGAATGCGTCTGATTCTGCCCTCAAAGATGCTATTGTGCACTTCTTTAACCAGATTGATGCCACTGAAGCTGCGAAATCGCTTGAAATTCCGGCTGAGCGCATCGTTGCATTACAACAAGGTATTGCACTGAAAGATGAACAATATCTTGCTGATACTGCCAAAGTCGTGGCTCTTTGCCTGGCAATGGAAACTGGTAGCCTGGATCAAGTCGAGGTTTATGACTGTCTGCAAGACTACCCAATGTAAGCTATCCAGATTGATAAAATAGTGACTCAAAAAGCGATGCTAATGCATCGCTTTTTTTATGGCACTCGTTATTTATAAAACTTACTACTGCAAAGACGAATGATTAAAAAAACAGCTTATCAATTTACGCCATACCATTTTTAAAATTTTATCTAAGCAAAACCTTTCTATTCTTTATTTAATAAATTCAAATAAAAACAAATACCTATATTTAAAGCTGTTAATTATTTCATTTTTTGATTTGATTATCTTTTTTTCTTTTTTGTGTGCTTATCGATTTATCGATATGAATGTAAAAAATTTAATTCAAGTTTGATTTGATTATCTTTTTTTCTTTTTTGTGTGCTTATCGATTTATCGATATGAATGTAAAAAATTTAATTCAAGATTGAGATATTCATGAAAAAAACATTAAGAACTTCGGGTCTGACTTTACTCGGTCTTTCTATTTCTTTCTTTACCGGCTTGGCTAACGCAGCGATTCCATCTGAATTAAAATTGGATTATGCCTATTACGCACCGACCAGTCTGGTGGTTAAAGAACAGAAACTGCTAGAAAAAGCTTTGCCAAAAACCAAGATTAAATGGGTATTTAGCCAAGGCAGTAACCGCTCACTCGAATATCTAAATAGCGGTAGCACAGATTTTGCTTCTACTGCAGGTTTAGCGGCAGTGCTTAGCCGCGCCAATGGTAGCCCGATTAAAACAGTTTATATCCAGAGCCAGCCTGAATGGACAGCACTGGTCGTTAATAAAGATTCAAATATCAAATCTCTGAAAGATTTGAAAGGTAAAAAGATTGCTGCCACTAAAGGTACAGATCCTTTCTTATTTACTTTACAAGCCTTAGATACGATTGGTTTGGGCAAACGCGATGTAGAGCTCGTTCATTTACAGCATCCGGATGGTAAGACTGCGTTAGAGCGTAAACAGGTCGATGCCTGGGCAGGCCTTGATCCTTTAATGGCATCTGCGCAGGCACAGTCAGGTGCCAAATTACTGTATCGCAATGTCAGTTTTAATTCTTATAGCGTACTGAGCGTAAAAGACCAGTTTGCCAAATCCAGTCCGGAAGCGATTGAAGCAGTGATTAAAGCTTATGAACAGGCACGTCAATGGGCGAAAGCCAATCCCGACAAATTGGCTGAATTACTGGCACGTGAAGCCAAGCTTCCGATTGAAGTCGCCAAGCTTCAACTCAGCCGTACTAATCTGGATCAGAATATTCCAACCACCAAACATACCGGGGCATTACAAAAAGCTGGTCGTATCCTGACGGAAGAAGAACTGGTTCGTAAAGGAACCAATGTCAATCAGGTCGTGACTCAATTATTTGATGCCCGCTATGCTAAAAAGGTTGCAACTAAGTAATGGCTATACCGAAAAGCATCTCGGAACAGTTGAGCGTGGAAGAACAGCCAAAATCCGCTGTGCTACCACGCAGCATTTCGCTGATCAAAGCCCTCACCCTGCCTGTTATTTTTATCGTATTGGTAGAAATACTGGTCCGTAATGGCGTAATCGAACCTTATCTGTTGCCTGCACCGAGTAGCCTGTTTCAGTCCTTTACTGAACTGGCTGAGGGCGATTTATGGCAACACATCTGGACCAGTAGCTGGCGGGTTTTTCTTGGCTTTGGGATTGGTAGTGGATTGGGACTGATCTTTGCGATCCTGGTTGGGCTAAACAGACATGCAGAAGATTTTCTGGAACCAACGTTTTCTGCAATTAAATCCATTCCGAGTCTGGCTTGGATTCCGTTACTTTTACTTTGGTTAGGGATTGATGAATCTTCTAAAATCACCTTGATCGCAATTGGTGCCTTCTTCCCGACATATACCAATACTGTGGCAGCGATTCAGGGTGTGGATCGTAAACTGCTTGAAGTCGCGAAAGTCTATCGCCTGAAATACTGGCAACAGGTTCAGCAGATTGTATTGCCTGCTGCCTCACCGGGAATATTGACTGGCTTAAGGAATAGCCTGAGTTTATCCTGGATGTTTATGATTGCAGCTGAATTGATTGCTGCCACTCAAGGGATTGGTTATCTGCTCAGTGATGGTCGTGAAACTTCACGTCCGGATATTGTGATTATCCTGTTAGCAGTCCTAGGCAAAATCACCGATAGCATTATGAATTGTTCGAAACCCGCTTACTACGCTGGCGGGATGTGATTAAAAAGTCATAATTTATTGAATAAAAGAATTAAAAAAGCGACCTATCCAGGTCGCTTTTTTATTATATCAAGCTTTAAAAATTAATGTGGCCACTGACCTAAAGTTACCCGGTCATTTCCGCCATAATCTTTCACTGTACGGACCTGTTTATAGCCAGCTTGAGTAAACAGATGGCGGACCGCATCGCCCTGATCATAGCCGTGCTCAAGCACAACCCAGCCATTTACGGTTAGATGCTTTTTAGCTTGCTGAATAATCATCTCAATATCAGCCAGACCATTTTTGTCTGAAACCAGCGCACGTTCCGGCTCAGTCGCCAGATCAGGCATATGCTCATCGTCTGCATCAATATACGGTGGATTAGATACAATCGCATCAAAGAACTGCCGACCAAATGGTTTTAGCCAGGAACCAAGCACAAACTGCACCTGATCTAAATCATGCTGTTCCGCATTATATTTCGCAACTTCCAGTGTGGGTTCATAAATATCCGAAGCGGTAACAGACCAGTTAGGGCGCTCAGACGCCAGTGACAAGGCAATGGCACCGGTACCAGTTCCCAAGTCAACAACTCGTGCATCTTCCGGCAGGTCTAATTTCAGGACTGTTTCGACCAGCACTTCGGTATCCGGGCGTGGTACTAGCGTATCTTTAGTGACTTTTAGATCCAAAGTCCAGAACGGTTGTGAACCTGTGACATAGGCCAATGGCTCACCTGCAGCAATCCTCGCCAGGCTTTCGACATAGGCCTGTTCCTGTTCAGGCGTTAACTGCTGGTCTTTTTTCATTACCAGATCAAAAGCATCAATCTTGGTAATGTGTTCCAACAGCCAGGCATTTTCCTGACGTTCATAACTTTCAGGTTCACCACGTAAAGCCAGTGCTTCTTGAATGTTCATTAGCCACCATTCTGCTGTGCAAGCATGGCCAACTGATCGGCCTGATATTCACGATGCAGACTGTCTAATAGCTCAGTCAGATCACCTTCCATCACGGCATCCAGCTTATATAAAGTCAGGTTAATACGGTGATCGGTCATACGACCTTGTGGATAGTTATAGGTGCGAATACGTTCTGAACGGTCACCCGAACCGACCAGGTCACGGCGCATTTCAGAAGTCGCTGCATCTGCTGCGGCACGTTTGGCATTTTCCAGACGTGAAACCAATAAAGCCATCGCTTTGGCTTTGTTTTTATGCTGTGAACGTTCATCCTGACATTCCACCACAGTACCGGTTGGAATGTGCGTAATACGCACCGCAGAGTCAGTTTTGTTAATGTGCTGACCACCGGCACCTGATGCACGGTAAGTATCGATACGCAAGTCAGCCGGGTTGATGTCGACTGAAGTATCTACATCCACTTCTGGAAGAATTGCTACAGTACATGCTGAGGTATGTACACGACCTTGCGATTCTGTTGCAGGCACACGTTGTACACGATGCGCACCACTTTCAAATTTCAGGCGACCATAAACGCCTTCACCATTCACCAGGCAGATGACTTCTTTATAGCCACCGTGCTCACCTTCATTTTCAGACAGGATTTCAATACGCCAGCCTTGAGATTCCGCATATTTGCTATACATACGGAACAAATCACCCGAGAAGATTGCCGCTTCATCACCACCGGTTCCGGCACGGATTTCCAAATAAGCAGAGTTGGCATCATTCGGATCTTTTGGAATCATCAGGATATTCAAATCAGCCTCAAGCTGTTCGATCAGGGCTTTATTTTCCTTAATCTCTTCCTGAGCCATTTCCTTAAAGTCAGGATCAGACAGCATAGCTTGCGCAGTTTCAATATCTTCTTCAGCCTGTTTGTACTTGGTCCAAACGCTGGTAATCTCGGTTAAATCATTATGCTCACGTGATAACTGGCGAAAACGCTTGTTGTCCGAAATCACTTCAACATCTGCCAATAACGCAGTCAGTTCTTCATGACGGTCAGAGAGTTGGTCTAATCGTAAACGTAACGATTCTTTCATTTTCTAAAAAATCTCAAACATAAGGCTGTGCCTAAACAGTGATTTAGCACAGCGAAATCAAAAAATTGCGCCTAGTTTAACGATTCTCTGGGTCAATGAACATCATTATTCAGTAAGTCATTGCTTAGATGCAGCGATGTCACCGCCATTTGTTAACAAATATAAATAAAATCTTCAGTTTTGGATTTTTTCTGCTCAATTCGATCCTTATTTATTTCTCATTTTACAAATTGGCAAATAAACACATTAAATATGGAGGTAGATCTTCACATTCTTTTGGGCATGATTTGTTACATTTTCTGCGTCGAAACACACTAACATATGAAAGTCCTATCAGGGACACGGAGTTACAACATGAAACTCAATGCAATTTTACTGAGTGCTGCAATGGCTGCTGGCTCAATGATGACAGTGAGTGCGCATGCAGACAGTACTGCACGTGTGGCAGCAGCAAGTGCTTTAGGTAGCGTTGCTGGTACTGCACTGGGCAAAAACATGGGGGGCAACACTGGCGCAACAATTGGTGCTGCATTAGGTGGTGCAGGTGGTGCTGCTGTTGCAAGTAACAAGAAAAACCGTACCTCATCTGCAATTGGTGGTGCTTTAGGTGGTGGTGCTGGTTATACCGTAGGTAAAAACATGGGCGGTTCTAATGGCGGCTATATCGGTTCAGCACTCGGTGCTGCGGGTGGTGCAGCATTAGGTAATAAAATTTCTAAAGATAAAGCAGCCGATCGTGCCAAAGCGAATCGTGCTAAACACTGGAAAAAACGTCACCGTTAATTTCTTGCCCTTAGGCTCTTTAAATTCGACGCTACATTTAACATTAAAAGCACCTGTTTGGGTGCTTTTTTTATTGTATGTTCAACACATCCAAATTCATGTAATACATCAAATTATCAGAACTAGATCATGAATAAATTAAGGAGATAAAAATCACAATTCGCCAACACTGCCTCCATGCTATTTGACGGTTGCTAGATTAAATTTATCTCATCAACAAATACAGCTAGATATATAAAAGGTGTACTCATGAATTACAAATCTCTAATGATCGCTGTCGTAGCAACCTCAGCCATGGGTATGACAGCCGCCAATGCCGGAAATACAACGAATACGGCTTTAGCTTCTGCTTTGGGTGGTGTCGTTGGTGCCGCAGTGGGCAATAAAATGGGTGGTACAACTGGTGCAACAATCGGTTCTGCGATTGGCGGTGGTGCTGGTGCCGCAGTAGCAGCGAATAAACGTGACCGTAATGGTGCGATTATCGGCGGTGCTTTAGGTGGTGGTGCCGGTTATGCCGTAGGTAAAAACATGGCGGGTTCTAATGGCGGCTTAATTGGTGCTGCATTAGGTTCTGCTGGTGGTTCTGCCCTTGGTAAAAAAGTCAGCGAAGACCGTCGTTATGATGACCGTTATGACCGTCGCTATAGTTCAAAAAACTATCGTACTAGCAACTACCGTTATAACCACCGTCGCTAAGATTTCCTCTAATCACTTTTCCTCCTTGAATAAGCATCTTCGGATGCTTATTTTTTTGCCTGTTATTTTGGTTTACATATATATCGATTTTTTTCGATATACAAATACAATGCAAAGTCGTATGCTCTTAGTCATGTTTATTCAAGAGTAATATTATGCGTACGCTTACCGATATCCAGTTCTCTATTCTCGAACTGGTTCCAGTTCGTGACGATAAGACCATTCAATTCTCCCTGCAACATGCGTTGGAACTGGCCCAGACCGCAGAACGTCTAGGTTATAGCCGGATGTGGCTGGCCGAGCATCATAATATGGATGGTATTGCCAGCTCAGCGACTGCCGTTCTCTTAGGCTATTTACTGGCAAATACCAATAGCATCAAACTTGGCTCTGGCGGCATTATGTTGCCAAACCATGCACCCTTGGTAGTAGCAGAACAGTTCGGTACATTAGCGACTTTATATCCAGATCGTATTGAGCTGGGTCTAGGCCGTGCTCCTGGTACCGATCAAATGACCATGCGTGCTTTACGTCGTGGCCGTCAGGAAACTGAAGATCAGTTCCCGCAGGATGTTTTAGAAATTCTGCAATACTTTAAAGATCCGATTCCAGGCCAACGCATTGTGGCAACTCCAGGCCAAAGCACACACGTACCTGTGTGGTTATTAGGTTCGAGCCTGTTTAGCGCACAACTGGCAGCAAAACTTGGTCTACCCTATTCTTTTGCATCTCACTTTGCTCCGCGTATGCTTGGTCAAGCGATTCAATTGTATCGGGACAATTTCGAACCGTCTGAATATCTGGATCGTCCTTATGTTTCTATGGGCGTACCGACTTGTGTCGCAGATACAGATAAAGAAGCTGAATATCTGGCAACAAGTGCTTACCAGCGTGTCCTTGCCCTGATTCGCGGTCAAAGCCTGAAATTGAAAGCGCCGATTGATTCTATGGAAGGACTCTGGTCACCACCTGAAAAAATGTCTGTCGACAATTTCTTTGCCATGGCGCAAGTGGGTTCCAAAGAAACTGTTAAAGCCGGTTTGGAAGCACTCATAGCAAAATATGATGTAGATGAGTTTATCTTCACCTGTGACATCTATGACACAGAGAAACGTCTGCATAATTTTGAATTGCTGATGCAGATCAAAAACGGGCAATAATGCTGTCTTGCTTTGCCTAATTTATTCTGATCTATATACCCACTCTTAGGAATGGGTATATTTTTTAAAACTTTGTTTGAAAATTTTAAGTCTCCAAATAGATAAATCCATGTCTAAGATGGATCTCCTGCGCTTTAATACATCTATGTCTCATTAAAAATACAATAGAAAAAAGAATGACTGTCTAAGTTAAATTTTGAACTTTACCGCTCTAGGGCTTTTGTTAATATCTATAACAAAGCAAATAAGACCAATTATTAAATAATTTCAAGGAAAAACAATGTCTACCAAGCAGGATGCACACACGGGTATATTTGAGAATCGTCCCGAAAATTTCCAGCATTTTACTGGCATTAAAATGCCCTCTTCCCAGCTCGCTGAACTTGACTGTGCCGGAAAAGATATTGCGATTATCGGTACGGATCAATTTACCGTAAGCCAGCTCAACAAGATTAGCCAGCAAGCTCACTCAGTAAAAGTTTTTCAGATTAATCCGCAATTTGTATTGCCAGGTACTGAACGTGGTTTGCAGCGGTTATTAAATCACCCCTTAATCATTAAAAATCGACGCCTATTTAATAACCGCATTAAAAGCATTTTATCATTACGTTATCTGGAAAATCAGGTACAAAATTTATGGCTCAGACGCCAGCTCATGCCAAATCTTGCAGCCGCATCCAAAGTTTATCTTAAATCAGATCACTATTATGCTGCTCTGCAACGTGAAAATTGCCAGCTGATTACCTGGCCTATTGCAAAAATTTCCGAAAATAGTATTCATTGTATTAATGGAGATGAACATCAGGTTGAGCTAATTGTGCATACTTTTCAATCAGCAAGTTAATCTGTTTTTAGCACATAAGATTAAAAATTCGGAGTGTATTTGGAAAAATTTAGCTCTGCAAAATTGAATTTTTGATTTCATTGAATAGCAAAAAAGTTTAAAAAACAATCACTACATTTTTTATTAAAATATTGAATATTTCAACAACTTATAATATTCATATTTTATTTCTATGAAAGCAGTATTTTTATTAATTTTTATCTATAAATCAGAGCCAAACTGAAGTCTGGCTCTGAATTCTTTTTAGCCAATTCTACGTTTTAGTCCTGTCATCTGTAAGACACGCGTTGAGATTTCTTCAATCGACATTTCCGAAACATTCAGGTACTTTATCCCTTCCGAAATATAGATGCCTTCAATTGCACGCAGTTCCATCTGACACTGGCTAAAGCTGGCATAACGGCTGTTGGCCTTACGTTCTGTACGAATTGCAACCAGACGTTCTGCATCAATCATCAAGCCAAAAAGCTTGTTTTTATGCGGTCTTAGCACTGCTGGCAGGCGGTTATCGTCCAGATCTTCTTCAGTTAGCGGATAGTTCGCTACACGAATTCCAAATTGCAGAGACAAATAAATTGAGGTTGGAGTCTTACCGGAACGCGATACGCCAATCAGGATCAGATCAGCCTTATCATAGTGACGCGTACGCGCACCATCATCATTGTCGAGCGCAAAATGTACGGCATCAATACGTGCCTTATAAGACTCAGAATCGGTCACCGCATGGGTCTGACCGACTAAAGTCGTAGGTTCAGTACCAAGCTCTTCTGATAATTTACTGATAAGCCCTTCAAAAACATCAAGATTTACTGCATTTGCTGTATTAATGATTTCACGCACATAGGGATCCACCAACGTATCGAAAACCAAAGGTTTTTGACCGTCTTTTTGGGCACGTTCATTGATCTCTGTGACCACATTCATGGCCGCTTCTTCAGAGCTAATATAAGGGATAATATGAATGTCAAAATCCACATGCGGAAACTGCGCTAACAGTGAGTGGCCAAGGGTTTCAGCAGTAATGGCAGTACCATCGGAAATAAAAAACACACTCCGCTGAATTTGTTTACCTTCTGACATTAAAATTCTCCTCAAACATTTGTCTTAGTACTATATAATCTTTATAGTAAACCGATCTTACATGACTGTCGCTTAGTAAAATCAAAAACCTAGAAGATTTGCTATACTCTCATGCCAAGATAGTGATTAATACTGCAAAAGTGGAGTAACAACTTTGGAAGCGCGCGTAATTGGTCTAGAAAAATTAGGGAAGCACGATGTTGAGCTTGTAGGTGGGAAAAACTCATCTCTGGGCGAAATGATCAGCCACTTATCTAATGCTGGTGTATCAGTACCAGGTGGCTTCGCAACAACAGCTGCTGCTTATCGTGAATTTCTCGAGCAAAGTGGCCTAAACGCTAAAATCAATGCAGAGCTTGCTGCACTTAACGTTGATGACGTCAATGCACTTGCTGAAACTGGTGCAAAGATTCGTCAATGGATTGTGGAAACTCCACTTACTGCTGAACTGGAAAAGGAAATTCGTGCAGCTTTTGCAGAACTTTCAAACGGCAACCCTGACATCGCGGTTGCCGTTCGTTCATCTGCGACTGCAGAAGACTTACCTGATGCTTCTTTCGCAGGTCAGCAAGAAACCTTCCTGAACATTCGTGGTATCGATAACGTTCTGATCGCGATCAAAGAAGTGTTTGCATCTTTGTACAATGACCGCGCGATCTCTTACCGTGTACACCAAAACTTTGCGCATGACGTGGTTGCTCTTTCTGCAGGCGTACAACGTATGGTTCGCTCAGAAACTGGCGCAGCTGGTGTGATGTTCACGCTGGATACTGAATCAGGCTTCCGTGATGCAGTATTCATTACAGCTTCTTATGGCTTGGGTGAAATGGTAGTTCAGGGTGCAGTAAACCCGGATGAATTCTATATTTCAAAACCGCTTCTAAATGCAGGCAAACACGCTGTACTGCGCCGTAACTTAGGTTCTAAACACCAGAAAATGATTTATGGTGAAGAAGCCGCTGCGGGTAAATCAGTTGTTGTAGTTGATGTAGAAAAAGCGGATCGTCAACAATTTGCATTGAACGATCATGAACTGCAAGAATTGGCTAAGCAAGCACTGATCATTGAAAACCACTACGGTTCTCCAATGGACATCGAGTGGGCGAAAGACGGTGATGACGGCAAAATCTACATCGTTCAGGCGCGTCCTGAAACTGTGAAGAGCCGTGAAAATGTCGGCACGATGGAACGCTACCTGTTAAAACAACGTGGTACTGTAATCTGTGAAGGCCGTTCAATCGGTCAACGTATCGGTTCTGGTAAAGTCCGCATCGTAACTTCAATTAAAGAAATGGACAAAGTACAAGACGGTGATGTACTTGTATCTGATATGACTGACCCGGATTGGGAACCAGTAATGAAACGTGCTGCAGCGATTGTAACTAACCGTGGTGGTCGTACTTGTCACGCTGCAATCATTGCACGTGAGCTTGGTGTTCCAGCTATCGTAGGTTGTGGTAATGCAACCGAAGTCCTGGTTGACGGTCAGGAAGTAACTGTATCTTGTGCTGAAGGTGATACTGGTTTCATCTACGAAGGTGCATTGGATTTCGAAATCCAAACCAACTCTATCGAATCTATGCCAAAACTTCCGTTCAAAATCATGATGAACGTAGGTAACCCGGATCGTGCATTTGACTTCGCACAAATTCCGAACGAAGGTATTGGTCTTGCTCGTCTAGAGTTCATCATCAACCGTATGATCGGCGTGCATCCTAAAGCATTATTGAACATCGATAGTCTGCCACGTGAAACTCGTGCTGCTGTACTTGCCCGTACTGCAGGTTATGCATCTCCAATCGAATTCTATGTAGAAAAACTGGTTGAAGGTATCTCTACTCTTGCTGCTGCGTTCGCTGACAAACCAGTGATCGTACGTATGTCTGACTTCAAGTCAAACGAATACGCTAACCTGATCGGCGGTAAACTGTACGAACCTGAAGAAGAAAACCCAATGTTGGGCTTCCGTGGTGCAAGCCGTTATGTATCTGACAACTTCCGTGACTGCTTCGAACTTGAATGCCGTGCACTGAAAAAAGTTCGTGACGAAATGGGCCTGACTAATGTTCAAATCATGATCCCGTTCGTACGTACTGTTGCTGAAGCTAAACGTGTTATTGAGCTATTAGGTCAAAACGGTCTGAAACGTGGTGAAAATGGTCTTAAAGTGATCATGATGTGTGAATTGCCAACTAACGCTTTGTTAGCTGAACAGTTCCTTGAACACTTCGATGGTTTCTCTATCGGTTCAAACGACTTGACTCAATTAACACTTGGTCTGGACCGTGACTCTGGTATTGTTTCTCACTTGTTTGATGAACGTGATCCAGCAGTAAAAGCGCTTCTTTCTATGGCCATCCATGCTTGCCGTAAAGCAGGCAAATATGTAGGTATCTGTGGCCAAGGTCCTTCTGACCACCCAGATCTTGCACAATGGCTGATGGAACAAGGTATTGAATCTGTATCTCTTAACCCAGACTCAGTATTGGATACCTGGTTCTTCCTGTCTGAAGAGAAAGCTCAAAAGGCTTAATTCACTCTATAAGAAAAGACCCTTTCATAGGGTCTTTTTTTATGTTCTCAATATTACCTAGATACTGTCTTAATCACATTTATAGTTAAGCGGTTAATCATATGTTTTTTGATTTAGCTGAAATCAAATTATTTATATAAGCATAAGCTTCTTAGTGTAATGACAAACAAATACCAACAAACACCATGATAAAAAATTGCATAATTAAATTTAAGTGAATTTTCACATCTTGATAGCAAAATCATCAATCCTTGCTACACTGTCTCAATTATGGAGGAATTTGGTGATGAACGTTCTTGAAAATCCTAAACTTATCCATATATTACACTTATATTCTTTTATTTGTTTTCAGCCTGAAAATACTTAAACTCCTAGTTCAATTTTTGTCTAAATTTATATTTTTGAGATTCAGTTTATATGCAGATTTACTTGGCACGAAATAATCAACAAGCTGGCCCATATACGCTCGAGCAATTAAATCAGATGCTTGCCAACCAACAGGTACTTCTGACTGATTTGGCTTGGCATCAAGGTATGACCGAATGGAAAGCTTTAGGTGAACTCACCCAAGGGAAACTGATCTATCAGCCTGAAGGCTATGTAGCACCAAAAACGCCAGCGACACCAGTCTATCAGGCTCCACAGAACACAAATGAGTCAAGTACAGACCATCTTCGTGCCCGCAGTTCTCAAAATGTTGCAGCAAAAAAAGAACTGGCGAGTATTCCAAGCCGTATTTTAGCCAAGATTGTGGATCTGCTTTTATGGCTGCCTGCGACGTTTATTTTGACCGCATTTTTTACTCCTGAACAGGAAACCCAGTTTGCACAACTGAATCAGGAGTTCATGAATGTGATGTTAAGTAGTGATGCTGACCCTGCTTTGGCACAGCAACTACAGACTCAGATGTTTGACATGTTTTCACAGCAGGCCTGGATTGCGACTGCAATTTACCTGGTGATCATGCTCGCTATTCAGGCCTTTTTAATTGCCAAATCAGGTCAAAGTATTGGTAAAAAACTGACTAAAATTAAGATCGTAGATGCCGAGACTGGTGAAAAAACCAGCTTGATGCGTGCCTTCACTATTCGCAGTGTGTTCTTTATTTTCCTGAATATTATCTTCATGCCACTCAGCACAATTATTGACTGGGCGTTCGGTTTAGGGCAAAAACGTCAAACCGTGCACGATAAACTGGCAAAAACCCAAGTCGTTAAACAATAATTAGTTCTGCCATAAAATGGGATGTTTTGGCATCCCATTTTCCTACATAACTTTGAAATTACAATAAAATTCCTATAAATATTCTTGAAACCCGACCAACAAAATCAGTTTTTATTACAGTCATTTAAAGCACCTTTATATATAGCTTAGTTTGGCAATATCAGGCATAATGCCCTACAACGTAGCGGTGTATTATGATTAGAAGGGTGTTTTGTAAAAAAACGGCCTCTTTTATCATGCGACACTTTAATCGCTATCCCATATTAAATTAGGGAATGGGACTCTTCACCGAGGTTGTAAAATGAGACAAACGATTTTAGCTGTATTGTCTTTATCAACGATGGCTGCACTTTTAACAGGGTGTGGTGGTGATCTAGTACTTCTGAACTCTAAGGGTCCAGTTGCTGAAGGCCAAAGTAGCCTGATGATGACTGCGATTTACTTAATGCTATTGGTGGTAATTCCATCAATTATCATGGCATTATGGTTCGGTTGGAAATATCGCGCATCGAATAAAGACGCAGACTATAAACCTACATGGGCACACTCTACTGCGATTGAAATTGTAGTTTGGGGTATCCCTGTCATTATTATTGGTATTTTAGCTTGGTTAACTTGGTGGGGTTCCCACAAGTACGACCCATACCGCCCACTTGAGGCAGATAAAGCACCATTAACAGTTCAGGTTATTGCTGAACAGTTCAAATGGATCTTCATCTACCCAGAACAAAACATTGCGACTGTAAACGAAATTCGCTTCCCAGAGAAAACTCCGGTAAGTCTTCGTTTGACTTCTAACTTCACGATGAACTCATTCTTCATCCCTGCGTTAAGTGGTCAGATCTATGCAATGGCGGGTATGCAAACTCACCTGAACTTAATGGCAGACGAAACTAGCCCAGCTGAAGGCTACCGCGGTTTCTCTTCTAACTATTCAGGCTATGGCTTCTCACAAATGCGCTTCCGTGCACATGCTGTGACTGATGCTCAGTTTGCTGAATGGGTAGCTGCAGTTAAAGCAGGTAACGGTACTTCAGTAAATCCAGAAGCAGTTCAAAAAACTGTTTTAGACCAAGCTGAATTTGCAAGCTTGCGTGACGGTAACCGTGGTAAACACCAAATCGAAGCGATTATTGCAAAAGCTACGACTCCTGAAGAGAAGGCTGCTGCTGAAGCAATGAAGCCTTACCCAACTAAGCCACATCCAGTGACTTACTACTCTTCTGTTGAGCAAGGTTTGTTTGAATCTGTGATCAATAACTACATGAGTAACTATCACGGTGCTGATCACTCAGCGTCTTCTGTTGCTCACCAGGAAGCAGCTGCTTCTGAAGCACATGTAGATGTTGAACATGCGACTGCTTCTCAAGGAGAATAATTCATGAGCTTCTTAGGTAAGTTAGGTCCAGATGCAATTCCGTACGATCCAATCGTACTGGTAACTGTTGCAATGATGATCTTAGGTGGTATCGCAGTTGTTGCAGGTATTACCTACTTCAAAAAATGGGGCTACCTGTGGAACGAATGGTTCACATCTGTAGACCATAAAAAAATTGGTATCATGTATATCTTTGTATCAGTGATCATGCTGGTACGTGGTTTCGCCGATGCGATTATGATGCGTCTTCAGCAGTTCCTTGCAAAAGGTGGCGGCGAAGGCTACTTGCACCCAGAACACTATGACCAGATCTTCACCGCACACGGTGTGATCATGATCTTCTTCGTGGCAATGGGTCTTGTTGTTGGCTTAATGAACATCTCTGTACCGCTTCAAATCGGTGCACGTGACGTTGCATTCCCATTATTGAACTCTTTAAGCTTCTGGCTGTTCGCTGGTGCTGCGGGTCTGATGATGGCTTCACTTGCGATTGGTGAATTCGCTGCGACTGGTTGGATGGCTTATCCTCCACTATCAGGCATTGAATACTCTCCTGGCGTCGGTGTGGATTACTACATCTGGGCACTGCAGATTTCAGGTCTGGGTACGCTATTAACGGGTGTTAACTTCTTCGTTACCATCATCAAAATGCGTGCGCCTGGCATGAAACTGATGGAAATGCCAATCTTTACCTGGACATCTTTATGTACAGCAGTATTGATTATCGCAGCATTCCCAGTGTTGACTGCTACTATTGCAATGCTGTCTCTTGACCGTTACTTCGGCTTCCACTTCTTCACAAACGAGCTAGGCGGTAGCCCAATGCTTTATGTGAACTTGATTTGGACTTGGGGTCACCCAGAAGTATACATTCTGGTATTGCCAGCATTTGGTATTTACTCTGAAGTTGTATCGACTTTCGCTCGTAAAGCATTGTTCGGTTATAAATCAATGGTGTATGCAACAGTTGCAATTACAGTATTGTCATTCGTTGTATGGGTTCACCACTTCTTTACCATGGGTGCAGGTGCCAACGTTAACGCGTTCTTCGGTATCATGACCATGATTATTGCGATTCCTACTGGTGTGAAAATCTTCTCTTGGTTGTTCACCATGTACAAGGGTCGTATCGTTTACACTACCCCAATGCTATGGACACTTGGCTTCCTTGTGACTTTTGGTATCGGTGGTTTAACAGGTGTATTGATGGCAGTTCCACCAGCGGACTTCCTGGTACACAACTCTTTATTCCTGATCGCTCACTTCCATAACGTAATTATTGGTGGTGTAGTATTCGCGATGTTCGCGGGTATCATCTTCTACTGGCCGAAAATGTTTGGTTGGAGACTGAATGAGACTTGGGGTAAAGCAGCATTCTGGTTCTGGTTCTTCGGTTTCTACTTTGCATTCATGCCACTTTATATCCTTGGTTTCATGGGTATGACTCGTCGTCTGAATACATTTGATAACCCAGACTGGGATCCGTATGTAAACATCGCAATGTTCGGTGCAGTTCTTGTAGCACTTGGTATTGTATGTTTCATCATGCAAATCGTTGTTGGTTTCCTACAACGCGATCAACGTCTAGATTTGACTGGCGATCCATGGGATGGTCGTACGCTTGAATGGGCTACATCTTCTCCTGCTCCGTTCTATAACTTTGCTCATCTTCCAAAGATCAATGGTATTGATACTTTCTGGATCGAGAAAGAAAACGGTGTTGCTTATGCAAAACCTACGAAGTACGAAGATATCCATATGCCGACTAACCGTGCTGCTGGTTTCATTATCGCAATGTTCATTACTGTTATGGGCTTCGCGTTAATCTGGCACATCTGGTGGTTAGTAGCGGTTACTTTCGTAGCAGCTATCATCAGCTTCATCGTGTCCTCTTTCACCAAGAAAGTGGATTACTATGTTCCTGCTGCTGAAGTTGAGCGTATTGAAGGTGAACGTTATGCGATCCTTGAAAAACACTTGAAGAAGGACTAAGACCATGGCTGAAGTACTTCATCACGATAACCACGGACACGATGAGCATCATCATCACGATGATACTGACATCACTGTCTTTGGTTTCTGGACTTACTTGATGAGTGACCTTATCCTTTTCGGTACACTCTTCATTGCATTCGCTGTTTTAAGTAGCCACGTTCCATTAGGCACTCCAAGCGCGCGTGATCTGTTTGGTGATTCATTAGGCTTCGTTTTAACTGAAACGTTTGCCCTCTTGATCTCTTCCGTAACTTTTGGTTTTGCCGTTCTAGCTGCCTACAAGAAAAACGTTAGTCAGGTTCTTACCTGGTTAGCGATCACTTGGTTATTTGGTGCTGCCTTCATCGGTATGGAACTTTATGAGTTCAATCATTTAGTTCATGCTGGTCATGGCCCTAGCACTTCTGCGTTCCTGTCTTCGTTCTTTACGCTGGTAGGTACGCACGGTATCCACGTGACTTCAGGTTTGGTATGGATGATCGTGTTAATGATTCAAATCAAGAAATATGGTTTGACTCTGCCTAACACTCGTCGTCTTGCGTGCCTAAGCTTGTTCTGGCACTTCCTTGACATCGTATGGATCTGTGTATTCAGCGTAGTTTACTTGATGGGAGTTCTATAATGAGTCATGATCATAACGCTGCTGGCGAATCACACGGTAACATGAAGCAATATACTGTTGGCTTCATCCTGTCTGTTGTCCTTACTGTAATTCCATTCGGTATGGTCATGGCAGGTGGTTTTAGCCGCGGTATCTTGATTACTGCTATTGCAATTACTGCGGTTGCTCAGATTCTTGTGCAATTAATTTACTTCTTGCACATGAACTCTTCTTCAGAGCAACGCTGGAACGTAATTGCATTTGTGTATACCATCTTAACCATCGCTATTCTTTTAGTGGGTTCTGTATGGATCATGAACTACCTACACTACAACATGATGATCTAAACTGGTTGTCATGCTGAAAAAGTATTTATTCCTGACTAAGCCAGGAATTCTCTTCGGTAACTTTGTTACCACTTTGGGTGGCTACTTCGTAGCCACTCAAGGTTCTGTAGATTTCCTTCTCCTGCTTCTTACTCTTATTGGTACTACTCTCGTAGTGGCATCAGGATGCGTGGTCAATAACGTTATTGATCAGGACATCGACCAAAAAATGCAGCGCACGCAAAATCGCGCACTTGTCAAAAAAACTATTTCTGTACCTGTTGCTCTCACCTTTGCTTTTGTACTGGGTGTGATCGGTTTTGGCATTTTATGGTTCTGGGTAAATGCATACGCTTTCCTATTCGCAGTTATTGGTTTTGTCGTATACGTTGGTTTTTACAGCTTATGGACAAAACGAACAACTATTCACCAAACACTGGTAGGCAGTATTTCTGGTGCAGCACCGCCTGTGATCGGTTATACCGCAGTTGCAAGCCAGTTTGACCTGGGTGCCCTTTTAATTTTTCTAGGGTATGCACTCTGGCAAATGCCCCATTCATGGGGAATTGCAGTCTATCGTTTTGAAGATTACAAAAATGCAGGCATTCCAATTCTGCCTGTCGCACGTTCAATTCGACGTACCAAGATCGAATCTTTGATCTACGTGATATTGTTCGGAATTACCATGAATGCTCTATTTGTTTATGGTTATGCAAACTGGATCTATCTGGTGGTATTAAATCTGATGACGCTTTACTGGATCTATCTCAGTATTCAAGGCTTTAAAGCTGAAGATGATCAGGCATGGGCAAAACAGTATTTCATGTTCTCGGTCAAACTGATTACCGTGATCAGTATTATTTTCAGTTTTACTTCTACTGCCCCGCAGAATCCAATCATATTCTTTTAAGAAGATAGAGTTTTACTCTATCTTTTTTATTTCTCTTGCTAAATAAATAATTCCCTTAAAGCCAACTTAAAGTTACTGGTTTCTTCTAGAAATTTAACTCTTGTAAATTTTTCATTTGTTTCCGTACCTGCTTAAACATTCATCATCCGGCAAGATTTGCTTGTATTTCAGCCCCAAAACCACTAAACTTCACGCTTCGCATATTATGCGACACAACCAAGGTTGTGACTCCTTGCTTCAATTTCACTTAAATTGGGGCTGTTTAAACCGTAAGGAGCTGACAATGCGTCACTACGAAATCGTACTATTGGTACATCCAGACCAAAGCGATCAAGTTGTGGGTATGGTAGAACGTTACCTGACTCACATCAAAGAAGCTGAAGGTCAAATCCACCGTCTTGAAGACTGGGGCCGTCGTCAATTGGCTTACCCAATCAACAAGATCCACAAAGCTCACTACATTCTGATGAATGTTGAGTGTGGTCAAACTACTCTTGATGAGCTAGAAGAATTGTTCCGTTATAACGATGCAATCATTCGTAGCCTTATCATCCGTCGTGAAAACGCTATCACTGAAGAGTCACTATTGGCTAAGAGTGCTGAAGAAAAACGTGCGCGTAAAGCTCAACGTGAAGAAGCACAACAAGCTCAAGACTCTGCTGAAGCATAAGGAGAACCTAACATGGCACGTTTTTACCGTCGTCGCAAGTTCTGCCGCTTTACAGCTGAGAACGTTACGTACATCGACTACAAAGATATCGACACTTTAAAACAGTACATCACTGAAAACGGCAAGATTGTTCCTAGCCGTATTACAGGTACTAAAGCTCGTTACCAACGTCAGCTAGCACTTGCTATCAAACAAGCTCGCTACTTGTCTTTGATCCCTTACACTGACAATCATAAGTGAGGTTGAGCTGTGGATATTATCTTATTACAACGCATTAAAAACCTTGGTAAACTTGGTGATAAAGTTTCAGTTAAAGCTGGTTACGGCCGTAACTACTTGATCCCTCAAGGTAAAGCAGTTGCAGCTACTGAAGCTAACACTGCTGCTTTTGAAGCTCGTCGTGCTGAACTTGAGAAACAAGAAGCTGAAGTATTAGCTGCTGCTCAAGCACGTGCTGACCAATTGAACGAAGTAAACATCGTAATCACTGCGAAAGCTGGTGATGAAGGTAAACTGTTCGGTTCAATCGGTACGCGTGACATCGCTGACGCGTTGACAAATGCTGGTCTTACAGTTGACCGTGCTGAAGTTCGTCTTCCAAATGGCGCGCTTCGCAACACTGGTGAATTCAACATCGCAATCCAATTGCACCATGATGTTGCTGCAGAAGTTCTGGTTACTATCGTAGCTGAGTAATTTCTCACCGAAAAAAGGGCATGCTTTGGCATGCTCTTTTTTTATCTCTAAAAAATATAATCTGCTCAACAGTAGAAAATTCAATTTATTCTTCGCGTTCACAAAAAATTGCACTTCGCATTTTGGATCAGACCGCGTATCATTTCATCTCGTAGTGAATAAACCTTATTCATCTCCGACAATATTTAACCATTGTATTTAAAATCAGGGATTTATATGTCACAGGCGAATGCCAGCAAAAAGGCACCTACCGCTAAACCAGAAATTGTTGCTGATACCCAACTTAAGGAGTTCCGTACTCCCCCGCACAATTTAGCGATTGAACAGGCTGTACTTGCTGCCCTTATGACTGTGGCTGAATCTTTTGAACAAGTCGGCGATGTACTTACCGAAAATGATTTTTATGCGACCCGGCATAAATATATCTTCCGTGCCATTGAACAGCTTTCTAAGGAAAACTCGCCTTATGATGCAGTACTGGTTCATGACTGGCTGATCAAGCAGAACTTACTCGATGCGGTCGGTGGTGAAGAATATTTAATGCAGCTGATGGCTGATTCGCCTTCGAGTTTCTATAACCTGGAAACCTATGCCGGCAAAATTAAAGAGTTCTCTACTTTACGTAGCATGATCAAGGTCAGCTCTGAAATTTTACAGAATGCCTATGACACTAAAGGCCGTCCGGTGAGTGAAATTCTAGATCTGGCTGAAACTAATATTTTCTCGATTGCCGAACAACATAATAACAATGCCAAGGCTCAAGGCCCAAAAGCCATTAATACCGTTGTCGCAGACGTATTCGATAAGCTAAATGAACTTTCTCAGCTTGAAGGTTCAATTACCGGTCTGACCACCGGTTTCGTGGAACTGGACAATAAAACTTCCGGTATGCAGGCTGGCGACCTGATTATTGTCGCAGCCCGTCCTTCTATGGGTAAAACCACCTTTGCCATGAACCTGGTCGAAAGCGTGCTGTTTAACAACAACCTCCCTGCACTGGTCTATTCGATGGAAATGCCAGCGGATTCGATTGCGATGCGTTTGATTTCCTCTTTCGGCCGCGTGCATCAAGGTCACTTGCGTGCTGGTAAAATGGACAGTGATGAATGGTCAAAAGTGACTAGTACCATTGTGCATTTACAGGAAAAGCATCTTTATATCGATGATTCCTCTGCACTACCACCGACTGAGGTTCGTGCGCGTGCGCGTCGTATTGCCAAAATGCATGGCGGTAAGCTCGGTTGTATCATGGTCGATTATCTTCAATTGATGAAAGTACCGGGTATGGGTGATAACCGTGTAGGCGAGATCTCGGAAATTTCTCGAAGCTTAAAAGCCTTGGCCAAAGAGATGCAATGTCCAGTCATTGCCTTATCACAGTTGAACCGTTCTCTAGAAAACCGTCCCAACAAACGCCCGGTGATGTCTGACCTTCGTGAATCTGGTGCGATCGAACAGGATGCCGACTTGATCATGTTTATTTACCGTGACGAGGTTTATAACAAGGAATCGAAAGAAGCCGGCACTGCCGAGATTATTATCGGTAAACAGCGTAATGGTCCAATTGGTACCGTACGTCTGGCATTTGAAGGTCAATATACCCGTTTCAGTAACCTCTCTCCTGAGTTCTATGCCCAGTATGATGATGAAGAGTAAGTATTCAAGTTTGATCTGAGTGTAGAAAAGAGGCCGAAATGGTCTCTTTTTTATTTAGAATGCTTGCTGTGCATGAAATTATATAAATGAGCATGTCCATTTATAGTAGATAGGTCTACAATATTCACAATTTTGAAATGACCGCTTTTGTTTTCACAATCCTGTTATTTCTCTCCCTGTTTTGTGTGTTCCACACGATATTATTTTTGTCATCCCGCAGGAGTATCTAGGGTGCGCCAAGCTACAGTTTATATTGACAGTGAAGCACTGCAATATAATTTAAACCGTGTCAAACAACTTGCCCCAACCGCTAAAATCGTCAGCATGGTCAAAGCCAATGCTTACGGACATGGAATTAAAGACTGCTTAGCAGCCTTAAAAGATAGTGATGCCTTTGGTGTCGCCTGTCTGGAAGAAGCCCTGGAAATTCGTGAACTCGGCTACCAGCAACCCATTACCCTAATCGAAGGCATTTTCTCTGCAGATGAAATGCAGGTTGTGATCGATCAGAATATTGAAGTCATTGTGCATCATCAGCCACAACTGGACTGGTTACTGGCAAATAAAGAAGCCTATATTGCGAAAGGCCTAAAAGTTTGGGTAAAACTCAACAGCGGTATGAACCGTCTTGGTTTTAAAATTGATGTGATTAAAGATGTGATCAATCAATTAAAAGCAGAAGGTTTTACCTGCGTGCTGGCGATGCACTTTGCCAATGCTGATGCGGAACATCCTCTCAATGAACAGCAAATCCAGCAGTTCTTGGAAGTGAAGAATGACTGCGCACCTTTAATGGGTTCTTGCTGTAACTCAGCTGCGATCTATAAATATCCAGAATTGCATTTTGACTTTGTTCGTCCGGGCATCATGCTCTACGGCGCGACTCCATTTGCAGACAAGACTGTACATGATCTAGATCTAAAACCAGTCATGACTTTTACCGCTGAAGTGATTGCATTGAATAATATCAAACCTGGTGAACATGTCGGTTATGGTTCAACTTTTACTGCTGACAAAGACATGACCTTGGCCATTGTTTCTATCGGTTATGGTGACGGTTATCCACGTGCTTTCCCAAAACAGAACCATGTAGCGATTAATGGTCAGCAAACCCGTGTGATTGGCCGTGTGGCAATGGACATGATTGCCATTGATGCAACTGGTCTCAATCTGGAATTGGGTACTGAAGTCGAACTATGGGGCAAATCCCGTCTGGTCGATGATGTGGCTGAAGCCAATGGCACCATTGGTTATGAATTGCTTTGCCGTATGTCTGCCCGCCCGGTACGCAAACTGGTTTAAAGAAAAACTAGCCAAAAATAAAAAAGCCCAATATAAATTGGGCTTTTTTATAAAGTCAGCATTTAAGCCGATTTTTGCTCTTCATTTTCGATTAATGACAGTTCAAATAGTAAGGCATCTACTTGTTCCTGGTTAAAATCGCATGGTGTAAAAACTTCAAATCCCATCTCTTGGCAGAATTGTTGAATGGAACTGCGTTTAGAAATGTATTTCATCGACCAGTCGCCAAAAGTACGCTGCTCAATCTCTTTGGTTTCAAATAGTTTAATATTTTTATGGCGTGAATCTTTAGATAGTCTCTCTGTCAGTAAAGCTTTTAAAATCAGACATTCACCTTCCAGGCACTGGAAAAAATGTCCATCAGCAAAATAAAGCACCCCTGTTATTTGATTAGGATGATTAAAATCACGTGCTTCTTTAAGGATATCCGTTAAATCTTGAAGTAAGTCGGCTTTGGACGAGGTACTTTCACTGGCGTAACAAAATTGGTACATGCGGCTAACCTCTATTCTTATCTATGCAATATCGTATAGAAGTTAGCACTGTATACTAAACGGTCAATTTTTACTAATTCTTATAAGAAAAACTTATTTTCATTTTTATAAATATTATAAGAAATAATCATTCGATGGTGTAGGTAATTCCGCCAAGCCTTTCTTTAAAGTTTCTGACCACTGTCGACTGATATCAGTAAAATACTCATCGTCTTCGGCAATACGTTTACCTTTCGGCATCATTAAGCTGTCTTTTTTATAGACGAGTACATCTAGCGGCATACCGACAGATACATTTGAACGTAAGGTAGAAGCAAAAGAAATCAGAGAACAACGTAATGCCTCATCGAGTGGCATCTCATAGGTCAAGGCACGATCCAGAATCGGCTTACCATATTTACTTTCACCAATCTGGAAATATGGTGTATCCCGTGTCGCACAAATAAAATTACCTTGCGGGTAGATATGATAAAGCTGCATTTCCTGATTTTTAATCTGGCCGCCGACCAAGAAATTACAATAGTAAGTACTTTGTTCTAAACTATCATCCGTCACATTGGCAATTACTTTTTTGAGCGTATTACCCACCAGTTCCGCGACATCAAACATGGTCGGTAAACTCAGGATATTCGGTTCCTGCCTGAGCTCCAGCTGATTTCTGATATGTCCGATCACTGCCTGTGTTGTTGCCAGGTTTCCGGAGGCCTGGAGTACGATAACGCGTTCCCCATCTACCCCAAAGGTATATAATTTTCGAAATACCGAAATGTGATCCACACCAGCATTGGTACGTGTATCACTGATAAATAGCATACCTTGCTCTAAACGAAGGGCACAACAATACGTCATTTTTTGTCCTTATTAATGAATTAACATCCTAGTACCTGGACGATGGAATACATGGATTCCACACCGCCTTCTTCTCTTACACCACGTACTGGTGCAACATCCCAATAGTCGCGCCCCACCGCAACATAGACATGCGCACTAGGCGTAAATAACAGGTTACTCACATCAAAACAGTACCATGCCTGTTCAATAAATACCTCAGCCCAAGCATGACTCGCCAGATGTGAGGCATTCTGTGCATAAAGATAACCTGATATATAACGTGATGGTAAACCTAAATGTTTACACATGGCGATAAAAATATGACTGTGATCCTGACAGACGCCCTGACGTGCTTCAAAAGCATCAATCGCAGACCCCTGTACCGTAGTACTATTTGCTATATAAGGAACGTGTTCGAGTACGGCTTGGGCCAAGCTGATTAAATGTTTACGAGTTAGTGCTGGAACATGCTGCTCTGCAAAATCCTTCATCTCTGCATTACATTTTGTGGCTTCAGTCGGCTGTAAAAACAGATATGGATTTAAGGAATCATTTAAGCCCTGCTCATGCTTGAGATTTAGCTCAACGATGCCTTGTGCCATGATCATCAGGCTATGATAGGATTCACGCTGTGTACTGGTCATCCAGAGATTCTGAAAGGCATCATGCCGAATCACTTTCTGACCCGGTACACTGACATCCCAATAATGCACTTTCTGATGTTCATTGGTGGAAGGCATCATTTTGATGTACTGAATACTGTTCCTCACCTCGGCTGTGTACGTGTATTGCGTTTGGTGATTCACCATCAATTTCATACATCAGCCTCGAACAAGCGATGAATATGATCACTAAACTGATAAAACTGCTTCAGATCAGGTGCAGCACGTAACTGTGTCCAGTATTGCTTTACACTGCCCCAGCCAATCTCACAGAGCGTATCCACAATATAATCAATTTTACATAAGGTACGGGTAGTATCCTCACCGAGACGTAACTGCTGATCAAGCTGTTCCAGACATTGGCCCAGACTGAAAAACAGAAATACATCTGATGATTCTGCTTCCAGAATTTCAGCACAATCTGTCACGACATCGCAGATATAACCGGCATTCTGATCCGCAGTTTTAATCAGTTTCAGCAATTCGGAATAGGCTTTGCCAGACAATACACCACGCAATTCCTGAATATTGTCTTTTGCCACCTGAAACTGCTGGGTAAATGAAGTCGGCTGGGTACTATCCAGAACCAGCTCATTTAATGAACTGGCATCAAACGCAGGCAAACAGAAAGCATGTGCATAAGCCACAGCGGCTTCATCATCTAAAAATGGAAAATGCGAACATAAAAACTGGGTACGAGATAAATAACGGCCTAACCAAAAAATATGTTGCGCATTGGTATTTAACAAAACCATGACGTTATCCTTCTTTGGAATGTTATGAATGTAAGTTGTCGACTACCCAAGTATCTTTGATCCCGCCACCTTGCGATGAGTTGACCACCAGTGAGCCTGCCTGCATGGCTACCCGGGTTAGACCACCTGGCACAATTTCAGTGCGGTAAGGTGAGCTCAAGACAAAAGGACGCAGATCAATATGTCGTTCAGCAATACCAAAATTGCTTAAAGTCGGACTGACCGACAAATCCAAAGTTGGCTGCGCAATGTATAAATGCGGCGCAGCTAAAATCTTATCTCTAAAAATATCAATATGCTGTTGAGAGGCTTGTGGCCCAATCAGCATGCCGTAACCGCCAGAACCTTGTGCTTCCTTGACGACCAGCTGATCCAAATTTGCCAATACATAGTCCAGATCTTCCGGATTACGGCATTGGTAGGTTGGAACATTATTTAAAATCGGTTTTTCACCCAAATAAAAATGAATCATTTTATCGACATAAGGATAAATCGATTTATCATCTGCCACACCTGTACCCGGGGCATTTGCGATTACAACATTGTGCTGTAAATATGCGGACATTAAGCCCGGAACACCCAAAGTACTGTCTGGTTTAAAGCACAGTGGATCAAGATAGGCGTCGTCGACTCTTCTATAAATAACATCAACCTGTTGACGCCCACGTATTGTTTTTACATAAACCTTCGAGTTCTCAACAAAAAGATCACGTGATGTCACTAAAGGCACATTCATCTCCCTTGCAAGGCAAGCGTGTTCATAGTATGCACTATTGAAACGACCCGGGGTCAAAACCACAATGAATGGATTATCGGTATAAGCATTTTCCGCCAGAATTTCTTTTAAGAGTTTTGGATATTGTTCAATACCGGCAATATTGGATTGCTCAAACACTTTTGGCATTAACTTCTGGCTGATCTTGCGGCATTCCAGCATATAAGACACCCCAGATGGCGTTCTCAGGTTATCTTCCAGTACATAAAATTCACCTTTGGAATCTCGGATAATATCAATCCCGCTAATCTGGCTATAGATACTGCCTTTCAAATGATGCTGGTACATATGTGGCTGATACGCTTCATGGGTGAGCACCTGAAGCTCAGGGACAATATTGGCTTTAAGAATATCCTGCTGATGATAAATATCATGCAGAAACAGGTTTAAGGCTTGAACACGCTGTGCTGAACCGAGTGCCACCATATTCCACTGTTTACGGGCAATCACCCGTGGGATTACATCAAAAGGAATAGTCCGCTCAGTGCCTTGCTCATCTCCATACACGGTAAACGTAATACCGTCATAAAGAAAATGTTCTTTTGCTACTTCATTTAGCTGATTCAGTTCATCTAGTGTATGCTGTGACAGCCATTCTTCAATTCGTTGACCTGCCTGACTGTGTATTACCTGATGATCACGCATTTCATTGAAAAATTTCGAAGAAATCTCTTGGTATAAAAAATGCGGACTGTGCTTGATTGAAATATTAAGTGCTGTAGTATCTGTAAAATTTTTGCTTAAATCTGCTGCAGTATGATTTTCTACTGTTGTAATAGTATTTGTATCCTGGCTTTCTTTTAGCATACAAACCTCTTCATTGTAATCTATTATAATAAAATCAAAGCAATATCCATGCCATGACATCCGTTTCGAAGTCTGTATTAACCCAGTAAAGTGCCTATTCACTCAATATCATTTTTCGCCAAGATGTTTACGGATTGTAGGTCAATTGTTGCGCAGAATAACTTGCGAAAAAAATTCAGATTTCTTATTGTGGTAAGCTCATATTTAATTTGTTTCCACTGATTGCCAGTAAAAATACATTATGTCAGCACAAGAAAAAGAAACCTCCAATAGCCTTTACCGCCAATGGCAAATCTTGTCGCGTCTTTCTACCGGCAAATGGATGGGAACCCGTGAACTCCAGGAAATCCTGAATCGCGAAGGGATCGAGATCAGTTTACGCACCATTCAGCGTGACCTGAATCAGATTGCCCAGCGTTTTCCGATTGAGAGCAGTAAAACCACACCACAAGGCTGGCGCTGGCGTTCAGATGCCCCTATTCAAAGCTTGCCGCATATGACCAGTTCACAGGCGGTGACTTTTATGATGGTGGAAGAACATCTCAAACACCTACTGCCACCTAGTCTGATTGAAGAAATGAATCCCTGGTTTGATCTGGCTCGACGCAGCCTGTCTTCACAAAATAACGTACGACAATGGATTAACCGGGTCAGAATCGTGCCAGCTACCCAACCGCTTATTCCGCCTGTCGTTGATAAAACGGCCCAACAGGCGATTTACGAAGGCCTGTTACAGGACAAACAGCTGGAATGTGTTTATCAGGGTCGTGGTCATAATGGCGAAGAGAAAACCTATATTTTAAATCCGCTGGCATTAGTGCAAAAAGGTTCAATTATCTATCTGGTCTGTACCCGTCATGATAAATCGGATATTCAGACCTTTGCCCTGCACCGTTTTAAATCAGCAGAGGTGCTGAATTCTCGTGCCCTACACCCGGTAAATTTTGATATTGATGAATATATTGAATCTGGCGCTTTAGGATTCCGGGTCGATTTTAACCAGCCAACGGAAAATGTATTGCTTCAACTGAGCATGCCTGAATCTGATGCGCACTATTTTGAAGAAAGTCAGCTCAGCAAAGATCAAAAAATTGAAAAAATTGAAAATGGCATAGCCCTGATTAGCGCAACTGTGCCTTTTACCTCACAACTGGTTTGGTGGTTACGAAGTTTTGGCAATAAAATCAAAAATATCGAACCAAAAATAGTGGCAGATGCTGTTTACCAAGTGAATGAAACTGATTCAGTCTCTTCCAAAGAATAAAAAAGTCCCCATTTTGGGGACCTGATCAATTTATCATTTTATTTTTCTTATTGTTCTGGTGGTCTGTTACTGAGCCGGTCTGCTTTCCTCTTGCCCCAGAAAACAGACCGGATGTGTCACATTAGAAATTAAAGAGTCTGATAACATGAGCAAGCCAGCTCTGCATTATTAAAACGGATCGATTTTTTTGTCATAATTTACACTCCTGCTGTGGGGATAAAAATCACTATAGAGCGCTTAAGCCTGTTTTTGAAATAAAAAGAATGCATGCCTTTTGCACAATTTTTCCATAGAAGATTATTTGGAAAATTTATTATCTATCTAGAAGTGAGGTATAGCGGCCTACGCTCCATTTTCAGCAAGTTTATAAAATTAAAAAACAATTCTATGCTTGTATAAGCCAGGCAGCTCTGCACATTATTAAACGCTATCGTAGTGGAAATAGGGATTTAATTTCATAATGGCTAACCCTGCGCAATTAGTACGACACAAATTACTTAATACTTTCTTTTCACGGCATTCGGTCTGGTTTGCCTGCATCACCATCGCCGTTATTTTTACGATTTTTCATATCGGTTATGAGCCGCGCTATATTTATTATTTTATGCCGGCAACCTTAGTGAATACACTATGGATCGTTAGTATTCTGCTGAGCCTGCTAGGCCTATATGACGTCTTGCAGAACAGACATTCAATCTTAAAAAATTATCCGATTATGGGCCACTTTCGTTTTATCTTTGAAGAATTCCGTCCTGAAATTCGTCAGTATTTTATTGAAGCGGATCGGGATGCTTTGCCATTTTCACGTATGCAGCGCAGTCTGGTGTATCAACGGGCCAAAAATGAAAATTCAGATAAGCCTTTCGGCTCAATCATGAATGTCTATGAAGAAAATTATAAGTTTATTAGCCACTCTCTCACTCCTTGCCGACCTGCTGATCCAGAAACCTTCCGCATTCTGATCGGCAATGAGCAGTGTACGCAGCCTTATTCTTCTTCAATTTTGAATATCTCGGCTATGAGTTTCGGGAGTTTAAGTGCCAATGCGGTTCGGGCTTTAAATCTTGGTGCGCAAAAAGGCAAATTCTTTCATGATACCGGTGAAGGTAGTATCAGCCCTTATCATCTGGAACATGGCGGTGACATTGTCTGGGAAATTGGTAGCGGCTATTTTGGCTGCCGGACCTTAGAAGGTCAGTTTGATCCGGTAAAATTTGCAGAAAAAGCTAAGCTACCTCAGGTAAAGATGATTGAAATCAAGCTTTCACAAGGCGCCAAGCCTGGGCATGGTGGCATTTTACCTAAAGCCAAGATTTCAGAAGAAATTGCACAGATTCGCGGGATTAGCCGTGAACATGACTGTGTCTCACCTTCTGGACATCCGGCGTTTAAAACCCCGATTGAAATGATGAATTTCATTCAACAACTACGTGAGCTTTCTGAAGGTAAGCCAGTCGGATTCAAGCTTTGTCTGGGTCAACCTTGGCAATTTATGAGTATGGTGAAAGCCATGCTACATACCAAAATTTATCCTGATTTTATTGTGGTAGATGGATCTGAGGGCGGTACCGGTGCTGCACCAATTGAATTGATTGACTATATGGGTACTCCTTTAAGAGAAGGTCTTTTGTTTGTGCACAATACCTTGGTCGGTGCAGGATTGAGAGACAAGATTAAAATTGGTGCAAGCGGGAAAATTATCAGTGCCTTTGATATTGCTAGTACCATGGCACTTGGAGCTGACTGGGTTAATTCAGCGCGCGGATTCATGTTTGCAGTCGGATGTATTCAGGCTCAAAGTTGTCATACCAATCAATGCCCTGTGGGAGTCACTACTCAGGATAAAGAGCGTCAAAAAGCCCTGCATGTCCCGACTAAGGCCGAGCGAGTATTTTATTTCCATAAAAATACAATGCATGCCCTGTCTGAGCTAATCGCTTCAGCAGGTTTAAAACATCCTTCTGCTATTAAACCGCATCATCTGGCACAGCGAATCAGCAATCATGAAATCAAGAACTTTGCCCAGATTCATTTCTGGCTTAAAGAAGGTGAATTATTACACTGTGAAAATAAAGATGAGGAAAACTTTTATTTCCGTATGTGGAATATGGCCAAACTGGAAAGTTTTTGAGCCTATAAGAATCAAAACTTAGTCAAATTAGACAAGAAAAGGGCGTTTACTAAAACGCCTTTTTTTTAATTGAGAGTGTCACAGTCTAATAATAGGTCTTACTGCCATGCGCATGTAAAAAGGCTGGAATTAAACCTGTGAGTGCTGCACGGATATCCGCGCGTTCATTAATCAATTGATGTGAACCTTCTTCCAGCATTAGCAAAGTTTGCAGGCGGAACTTGCGCCGGATAAATTCAATATTGTAACGCCAGTCCACTGTCTGATCCTGAGCACCTTGAGCTAACCAGACAGGGATACGACAGGCTGGACGTGCTTCCATTTCCTGCATCCAGCGTGACATCGCCAGAATCCAGTCCATGCCCATCATGCGGGGTTGCAAAGGATCTTTGAGGCGGATAAAACGCAGAAATTCAGGATTATGGTTATTACGACGGAAATGACGTGGTACTTCACGCTTGATCCGGCTGATAATGCCGAGTCCGAGCGGATTATGCCACCAGGCAGTTTTAGCCGGACGAATCAACGGTGACAATAACAGCACGCGATCTACAAACGGATTTTCACGTCGTTCTGCAAATTCGAGCAAATGATGCATCCAGATCGCACCACCGGTACTCTGTCCAATACCGACCCATGGTTTAGGTAACTGCTCGGCATGTTTGACATAGCGATATACCGCATGCAAAACCTGCTGATAATGGTCAAAATTCTGGATACTGGCAGATGAACCATCACTCAGACCATGCCCCGGCAGATCATAGGTTAGAACGCTAAAACCCTGTTCCAGCAACTCACGTACGATCGGCTGATAAATTCCGCTATGTTCCAGATATCCATGTAATAGAAACGCCGTTCCCTGAATTTTGTCAAAACGGGTATTTTCTAGATTAGGTGTAAATACTTGCACATGCAGTTTAAACAGCGGCATCTGTACATAGCCCTGCCAATGCTTGCAATCCAGCAAATCGAAACCATATAGTCTGCGATAAGACAGCAGATCAATAGTCGGCTGGTCATCCCTATTCAAGTTTAAGGGCTGTAAAAGCTGTGGCGTTGTTTCCCTGCTTGGCACAGGTAAATCCAGCTGTTTCAGGATGGTCGGATTTAAAAACGGAATATCAGACATTAAGGCACCTCCCGACAGTCACTGGAGCCAAACCACATATCGCGGATAGTGGCCAGCATTTCATAATTGGCACGGCGACTATGATCATAATTTTGTCGACTTGGACGCCAACGGGTCAAGGACTTCGGCATCGGTGCTTCCACTGGAATCGTTTGAATACCATTCAGTGCAAACAGACGACGGGTACGCGGCATATGATAACGGTCGGTAATCAGAATCACAGTCGGTGCCCCACCTTTTTTTTGCAATAATAACGAGCTGAAACGGGTATTTTCACAGGTATTCATGCTGCGGTCTTCAAGCAATTTGGCATCGACATTGTAATTTTGTAACCAGCGCTGCATATACGGCGCTTCCACACCACTCAATACGATCGGTAACTGATACTGTTTTTCAACTGCGAGTGTGGTTTCCAGACGCAAACGCGTATAGTCATTGACCACAATGTCCTTACCATTTTCATGTAAAGTTAAACCACCACCTAAGACCACAATGGCATAAGGTTTAGACTGATTGACCGGTTTCTGTTGCTGCTGTTCTTGCAGTAAAGCCAGATCTTCCTTGATTTCCTCTTTCGCTGTGACCTGTACGGCACTCGCTTCTTCATCTTCCAGAGGATGAGTCGTCAAGAATTCAATATATTGCTCAATGCGTTCCTTGTTTTCATTACTGTCCCATTCCAGCAGTTCGCGGACCTTCTGAGTCGGGTCAACGGCTTCCACAGGTTCTTGCTGAGACAATAAAGGCACTTGTGCAGGTTGGTTCTGTTCTGCTTTTTCTTCCTGCTGTTCACGCTGATGTTCTTCAATCATCTGTTGCAGTATCTTGTAGCGTGCCTGAATCAGCATCAGATTGGCAGAATGATTTTTCTGGATATCCTGCTCCATCACACGCAAATAAGCCTGACGGGCAATCCACTGATCAGAACCTGGTTCGAGCGTATCATCTTCACTCAAGGAAGCCATTTTCTGGCTTTGTGCTGCGACTTCGTTAATTTCAAAAGACACAAATCGATTGAGTCCCTTAACTACAAGCTGCGAATAAAATGGCGAATAGATCAACATCACTAGACAGCCGAAAAATACAAACAGTCCTGCGACGATTTGTACTAAACGGACCATCCAATGGGTGTTTTTCATATACGTTATTTATCCTGATGAGATCGAATTAAGCCTTTACAATCAAATAATACCGGTTCAGGTTCGAGCATAATCTTGAATTTGTCCCAGACAGCCTGCTGTACTGCGCCATAGGTTTGACGGACATCCGTCAGAGAAGCATGACCATAGTTCACCAGAACCAGTGCCTGTTTATGGAACATGCCAACTGGCCCAAGCTGTTTCCCCTTCCAGCCTGCCTGATCAATCAGCCAGCCTGCCGCCATTTTAACCTGATCATTGGCCTGCGGATAATGGGGCAAATTAGGAAAATGCACAGCAATTTGGTCAAAAACCTGTTGATTTACGATAGGATTTTTAAAGAAACTTCCCACGTTTGGAAATTCTTTAGGATCAGGCAGTTTGCTCTGACGAATCCGGATCACCTGCTGCTGCAAGTTTTCTGCTGTGAGATTATCACCCACCGCTGCTTTAAGATCACCATAATTCAGTTTCAGATTTGCCTGTTTTAGTAATTTAAAAGTAACGTGTGTAATCACATAACGTGTTGGATCATCTTTAAAAATACTATGACGATAGGAAAAATGACAGTCTGAAGCAGGAATGGAATCAAATTTTTTCAGCTTACGGTCATAGACCTCTACCGCATGAATAAATTCGCCGACTTCGACACCATATGCCCCAATATTCTGCACTGGAGATGCGCCGACCAGTCCGGGAATCAGGGCCAGATTCTGTAGACCATAGAGTTTCTGTTCTGTCGTCCAGAGTACGAAGTCATGCCAAACTTGGCCCCCACCTACCCGCAGACATTGATGCTGCTCATTTCCTTCCAGCATTTCAATGCCCTGGATATCCATATGCAGGACGAGTGCATCAATCTGTTCCGGCAATAACATATTGCTACCGCCAGAAAGAATCTGCACATTCAGTTGTTGCTGCTCAGCAAACTCCAGTGCAGCAATCAGATCATCAGTTGATTGGATCCGGCTGTAGTAAGCGGCAATCGCTTCGAGATTTAGCGTATTAAAAGGTTTAAGTTGAACCTGAGTCTGAATCTGCATGACTTAAACCTTTTCTGTTTGATGTTGTTTAAAAATTTCTACCCAGGCCCGACTGCTGGACTCACATTGGTTCAGGACACGTTCAAAACCATCTGCCCCGCCATAATATGGATCTGGCAAAGCCTGTTTTGGATAGTGCTGATCATGTTCACTCATTAAAACAACCTGGGCACGCAGGCGTCCGAATTCTGCCTCTGCCTGATGCTGGAGCGCCTGAATATCTGCCAGATTTTCCAGATCCATCGCTAGAATCAGATCATAATCAATAAAATCATGGGTTTTGAGTTGACGCGCACGCAGGCCAGAAAGATCATAACCCCGTTTTAAGGCATGTTGCTGGCTACGCAAATCAGGTGCTTTCCCCGGATGGTAATTACTGGTTCCTGCTGAGTCGACCACAATATCGAGTTTCTGTTCATCACAATAATGTCTGAGTACCACTTCTGCCGTGGGAGAACGACAAATATTTCCCAAACAAACACATAACACCTTATATGGCGTTCTGGATGACATAAACAACCTCAGAGTTAATCATTTTCAAGATACTTATGTTAAGTTATTTACCTGATGAATCCTATATCACCGCCCCATAATAATTTTGTATTTGCGATAAAAATTAAAGGATAAAGACATGAATCGATTTCAGTTTCAAACCGTTCCCAACATCATCGCCGGCCTCGGCACGATTCAGGAATTATCCTCTATTCTCAAACAGGGCCGTTATCAGCGTGTTTTACTGGTCACTGATCCAGGCATGCTACAGCATCAATTACACCTGCCTATTCTGGAAATTATTGAAGATGCGGGACTAGATTATGCAATTTATTCCGATGTACAGGCCGATCCACCTGAGCATGTAGTGCTTGAAGCAGCAGATTTTGCCAAACAGGAAAATGTCGATATCGTGATTGGCTTTGGTGGTGGCAGCTCTATGGATGTCGCCAAGCTGATCGCAATCTTGAGTCATCCGGCACAGCACCAATCTTTGTCTGATCTGTATGGCGTAAATCAGGCTACTGGCCCCCGTTTGCCCTTGATTTTGGTTCCTACCACTGCAGGTACAGGATCTGAAGTTACTCCGATTTCAATTGTCACTACAGGTGAAACTACGAAAACCGGAATTGTGGCACCGATCCTGTTTGCAGATACTGCTATTCTGGATGCAACATTTACCCAGAATCTGCCGCCCTTAATTACTGCTGCGACTGGCATTGATGCCATGGTTCATGCTATTGAGGCTTATACCTCTAAAATCAAAAAAAATCCTTATTCCGATATGCTGGCCAAGCATGCTTTGAAACTGTTAAATGCCAATCTGCAACGTGTGCTGGACGATGGGCAGGATCTGGACGCACGTCAAAACATGCTGGTTGGTTCTATGCTGGCAGGTCAGGCCTTTGCCAATGCACCGGTTGGGGCTGTGCATGCACTGGCTTATCCATTAGGTGGGCATTTCCATATTTCACATGGACATAGTAATGCACTGGTATTAACTGAGGTGATGAAATTTAATACGCCGGATGCCAAATCGCTCTATGCCGAACTGATGTGCTGGTTAGATCCACAAAGCAAAGGCTGTCACGATGGCCTGACTGACCTGTTTATTGATCATTTTAATAACCATCTGGTGAAAAGTGGCTTAACCCTGAAACTCAAACAGTTAGGAATTCCTGAACATATGCTGATGATTATGGCGGAAGATGCCATGAAACAGAGCCGCCTGTTACAGAACAATCCACGTGAACTTACTCTGGAAGATGCTTACAACATCTATCAGGCGATCTATTAGATTTAGGATTATTTTCGACACAGCAGATCTAGCCACTACAAGTTATTTAAAAATATGAAAGCAGCTCTTAAACAACGCGAACATTATTCATTTTTTCTGCCGATACAGACTCGTTGGGCAGACAATGATCTGTATGGCCATGTCAATAATGTCACTTATTATAGCTATTTTGATACGGCCGCGAATGCCCTTTTGATTCAGGAAGCCGCATTTGATCCCAAATATTCTCCAATGATTGGACTGGTGGTCAGCTCGCAATGCCAGTTCAATCAGGAGCTGTCTTATCCGGAAATTATTGAGGTAGGTGTCGCCATAGAAAAAATGGGGAATAGTTCTCTCAGCTATGATCTGGCAATCTTTAAAATGAATTCTGATACGGCAGCCGCTCAAGGCAGTTTTGTGCATGTGTTTGTCGATCGCCACACACGAAAAAGCACCCCGATTCCAGCTGAAATGCGGGATGCTTTAGCGCGTTTTGTCTCAGCCTAAAATTATTTTATTTCAGCTGAATATTGTGCAATTCACCATCAAACTGTTCCAGCAAGTCACGTATAGCCGGTTCAGCATGCAGCAGCTCTTCTGCACGTTTAAAAGCGCGTACTTTACGTTCTTGCTGCATGGTATATGGCGTTAACTGCTCTACATCTTCAAACTTCACCTGGAAAATGGTCTGCGGCCATTGTTCCCGCAAAGCTGCTTCCAGATGATGTTGTAGCTGCGACAAAAGCGGCTGATAACGCTCTGGAATATGGAAGACCGATGCTGCATTAATCTGGCCGGTCATGATGCCATACTGAGCCAGTTCCTGAACTGCCGGAGATAACTGGCTATTACGGAACCAGAATTCCCATTTTTCTACCGTCCATTCACCCTGCATATCCTGTACCGGAATTTGCAGAATATCCTGAGGCATCAGATTACGGTCTGTAGAAAAATTCGTATTTGCGATCTGAGTTGATGCAACCTTAGTCTGATTAGAAATTTCTGACTGACTTTCATCTGCTTTATGAACCACTTGTTCTGATTCAGTAGCTGAAGCATCTAGGCTAAACTCTGGTTCCTGTGCTACTGGTGCGGCAATATCTTTTTCAGGAATGAATTCTTCTAAAAGAAAATCATCACTGCTGGCTTCAGGGCTGGATGGAACAGGTTCTGCAGGAACATCGTCAAAACCAAACAGGCCATCTTCCAGGTTTGGATCAAATACAATTTGATCAGACTCAGATTGTTCTACCCTAGTTGATTCAGCTTGTATAACTTGAGGCTCAGAATTGGTTTCTGGCTCGTCTTCATCCAGAAAATCATCCGAAGATGGTTCAGACTGTGCAGTGACTGGATGATTATCCTGCTCGTCTTCATAGCCAGCATCTAATGAAAAATCTTCTCCAGTAGCTTGAGCAACCGGCGCACTTTCCTGCTGCGTTATCTGATTTTGCTGTGGAGCTGATGCAGCTACAGCTTGTGATATCTGAACTGTATTGGCTGGAATTTCATTTGGCTGTAACGGACGGAAGGCTAGCAAACGTAGCACCGTCATCTCAAAGCCTTGCTCTTGCGTAACCGCAAGCTGTAGGTCAGCACGACCTTTACAGGCGATCTGATAATACAGTTGCAAATCTTGTGCTGAAATCAAAGCCGATAACTGCATGATCTTTTGATTGATCTCGGCACTGTATTTCAGGCTTAAATCCGGCAGATATTGTAATAAAGCCAGTTCATGCAGGGTAGAAATCAGCTGATCTAATACCAGTGATACATCCAGCGCCTGCTGACGGAATTGCAATAATAATTCGCTAACACGTGCTTTCTGATTCTGATGAATCGCCAGAATCAGATCGTAAATGATGGTTCGGTCGATCAAGCCCAGCATGTCTTTGACATCCTGATGTTGAATGGCACCCTGACCATAGGCAATCGCCTGATCTGTTAAGGATAAGGCATCACGAAGCGAGCCCTGTGCTGATTCTCCAATCTGCCAGATCGCATCCTGATCAGCCTGAATGCTTTCTTTCGTCAGGATATTGCCCAGATGTTCGGTAATTTCATCGACAGCCAATGGACGCAAAGTGAATTGCAGACAGCGAGAAATAACTGTAATCGGCAACTTTTGTGGATCTGTGGTTGCGAACAGGAATTTGACATGCTCCGGTGGTTCTTCCAGTGTCTTTAATAGAGCATTGAAGGAATGCGTGGACAGCATATGTACTTCATCGATCAGATAAACCTTGAAACGACCCTGAGTTGGCGCATAAGGGACATTGTCCAGCAGCTCACGGGTATCTTCGACTTTGGTACGTGATGCCGCATCGATCTCAATCAGGTCAATAAAACGGCCTTCATTGACGGCGGTACAGGTCGGACATACCTCACAAGGAGTCGAAGTAATACCGGTTTCACAGTTCAAGCACTTCGCCAAAATACGTGCAATCGTGGTTTTACCAACACCACGCGTTCCCGTAAACAAATAGGCATGGTGCAAACGGCCACGCTCCAGTGCGCTGGTTAAGGCACGTGAAACATGGTTTTGACCGACCAATTCGTTGAAATTGCGGGGACGGTATTTTCGCGCAAGTACTTGATACATGTATGCTCCTTTTTACAGGTCTAAGCATACTGTTTTTTTATAAAATAGTGAATGAATTAATCAGTTATGATCTGGAGAGATAGACCTATCAATCTGATTTAAATCAACTATCTCGAAGCTGTTTGCTCCATTTTTATGCCTGACTGAAATATCAGGATATTTTTAGTATATTTGGAAAATAAAATATCTATTGATTTTCGCTCTATTTGAGCGGATTAATACAATCTTAGAAATAAAAATTTCTGATCAAAGATAAAGGATTGGGTTGAATCTGTTTAAGCGAATCGCCCTAAAATAAAATCACTCTGCATCTGGTAGCGTTTACCGCTTTTGTCTTCACGGATTTCCAGCACATACTCTTCCAAATCAACATACAGTAAATTACGAGTCGCTACATTCACCAGTTCAATCTTCTGATGAGAATCATCCTGAAAACGAATCGGACCGCTAAAGGTTTCCACCTCATTATGACCACTCAGGCTTTCACGCTCCAAAGTATAAGTCTGATCTTCATGCAGGGTTAGCATGACAGCCATACCCGGGCAATCATCACAACGGGACAAGCAGCTCATACAAGGAGTTGTACCCTGATACTCTCCTGCCCATGCTGGAATCTGTGCCTTGGCTTCAACAATAGTATTTTTAGCTGACTGGGTTTGATCCTGACAACCGAATAAAGCACCGGTTGCCACTAAGGGAATCAGTATTACTTTTTTCATGGTTTCATTTCGCAGCGCTGGAATTTGCCACAAAATAGCATATTTTAAATGGCTGACTAAACTCCCAAATCAAGGATATTCAGTTATCGCCAGCCTTTTCTTCCCGTCAATACCGCATCAGCACAGCGCAAAGTTTCCTGCGTCAGCCCCCAAAGACGGTAATCTCCAGTTAATGAACCTGTTGGGAAGTTATGGGTATAGGCAAAACTTAAACCGCGTTCCGGATCACACCAGGCACCAGAACCGTTAAAGCCCATATGACCAAAACCTGTAGAGGCTTTACCCAATGTCAAAATACGGTGATAACCCAGACGCCAGTGCATTGGCACAGGCATCACCCGATCACGACGGGTATATTGCACCTGGCTTAGTCGCTGGAATACTGGAGGTGAAATCAACTGCTGGCCTTGCCAAGCACCGTGATTGGCCAACATCGCATAGATTTTTGCCAGACTGTCTGCAGTAAAGACCCCATTGGCTGAAGGAATAATCGCCTGTAATCCCTCATTACTAAAGAAGCTAAAATTCTTCATGCCTTTAGGAATCATGCCATCCTGAAAATCTTGGGGGCTCTGGCCACTCCAGACCAGAGCACGCTCCATTAAACCGGGTTTGCGTGTAACTACTCTTTTGCCTTTAGAAGATTGAGATGCAGACTTTGCTTTAAAGATCGGTCGCGCAACTCGAGGCAGTTCATCCATCGGCACACTAAAATAGGCACCATTTAATTGTAGAGGCTGAACCAGATATTCCTGCATTAATTGGCCTAATGATTTACCAGTTGCCTTTTCCAGTACTCCACCCACCTGCCAGCCAAAAGTCAAAGGTTGATAAGCGGCATCAGTCGTGGTCTGAAAACGTGGCTCAGCTGCCGCGATCCGCTCCAGCATGTGTGACCAGTCAGCCATTTCAGTGGCATCATCAATGATATTACGGATATCAAACAAACCACTTTGATGGCTCAGCATATGTGCCAAAGTAATCGACCGTTTACCTTTCTGAGCAAATTCAGGCCAGTATTCTGCAACTGATCTGTCATAGTCGAGATAACCCTTACTTACCAGAATGTGTGCTAATGTCGCCAGTACACCTTTGCCAGTGGAATAGCATAGTGACATGGTATCGGGCTGCCAGTTTTCAGTGACAGACTTCTTCCCGGTATAGATATCGACAACTTTTTTTCCCTGAAAATATACAACAAGTGCCGCACCACCCTGATCAGTACGTGCATCCTGTAAGCGGCTAAACTGACGAGCAAGGTCGCGAAAACGCGCATCTACATCGCCCTGATAATTATGCTGATCAGCAAACAGATAATCTTTAATTGGCTGCATCATTCTATCCATAGAATTTTGATCCCTTAAAATGAAAAAGCCTAAATCGAGTTTAGGCTTTTGATTTAGATTTAAATCGCTTTTACATGGCCGGTCACATGCGGCTTCTGGTTTTTGCTATTCCGGATCAGGAAATCTGTATCATTCTCTGCTTGAGCCGTTAGAAACTCAACTTTAGAAGGCAAGTACATCGGTAGCTTGAACCAGACATCGGCTTCATACGCATCCGGCAATGACAGATTAGCCAGCGCTTTGGCTTTGCTCCACATACCATGTGCAATCGCCTGCTTAAAACCAAAAGCCTTCGCTGTAACAGCATGAATATGAATCAGATTAAAATCACCTGAAGTCATGGCATAACGGCGGCCGGTATTTTCTGAAATTTTCCATTCAGTATTCAGCTTATAGTCTGGTGCTTTACTTTCTGCCGGTTTAACAGCCGCTTTAACATCAGTCTTTTGACGTGAAAGATAAGTCGTTAATGCCTCAACGACGACTTCATTGCCCACTTTGACTGTGGTAATAAAATCAAACTGAACGCCTTTGTCATGGGGCTGTAATTCACCAAATTTGCATGACAAGGTTAAAGTCTCATTTACACCGACTTTACGGTATTGCTTGACCTGATTACGGATATGTACCAGTCCTAAAATCGGGAACGGAAATGCTTCCGAGGTCATCATGTGCATTTGCAGACTTTGAGACAGCACGGTCAAATAAATAGCTGGAATATAACCATTATTTTTAAAGCCACATACTTCATTATAGGCTTTTAAATGTTTCTGATCGACCTTGAATGAATCCACCACATATTCAACTTGCGGTAGAACTTTTTCAGCTTTCGGCTTTTTAAAAATCAAGCCTTGAATCACTTTTGGATAGGCTAAATAAGGTTTTGGAAGTTGACTAAAATGGCGCGTATTCATACTGAACCTTTGGAAATATTATCTTTATAAAGTGACCTCTCCTGAGCATACTTCAATCATTGTATGAAAGTGAAGCACTGGAGAGGTTTTGAGAATTCTTGGAATTTTCTCTTTAGAATTTTAATCCCCCTTTATAAAAGGGAGACTTCTCCTCTCTTTTATAAAGAGAGGTCGGGAAAGATTCCATTAAGCCCCTAACAGGCTTTGACCACAGACACGAACCACGTTGCCATTTAAACCTGTTGAAGCCGTAGAAGCAAACATGGCAATTGTTTCTGCAACATCTACAGGTAGACCACCTTGGCTCATTGAGTTCATACGGCGGCCTGCTTCACGGATTGCAAATGGAATCGCAGCCGTCATTTGTGTTTCGATAAAGCCCGGTGCAACAGCATTAATGGTTATACCATTTTTTAAGGTTGGTGCTGTAAATTTCACCACACCAATCACACCCGCTTTAGACGCTGCATAGTTGGTTTGACCCAGGTTACCTGCAATACCTGAAATTGAGGATACACAGATAATGCGACCATTAGCATTTAGACCATCGTTGGAGATTAAATAGTCATTTACACGTTCAATGGCAGACAGGTTGATGTTAATCACCAGATCCCATAGCTCAGGTTTCATATTGGCCAAAGTCTTGTCGCGGGTAATACCGGCATTGTGCACAATAATGTCCAGACCGCCTTGCTCAGCTGCTGCTGCTTTGATTTTCTCACCTGCATCTGCAGCAGTAATATCGATGGCTAAAGTTGAACCGCCAATTTCGCCGGCTACACGGTCAAGGTCCGCTTGCTGCTGCGGAACATCCAGACAGATAACATGTGCGCCATCACGTGCCAATACATGAGCAATCGCTTCACCAATACCACGGCTCGCACCGGTCACTACAGCAGTTTTACCCGCTAATGGTTTAGTCCAGTCCACATCCACTTTTTCAGCAGGTGAAACACGGATCACCTGACCAGAAACATAGGCAGAACGTGGAGAAACTGCAAAACGTAAAGCAGACTCAAGGTTTGCTTCAGCACCGGCATCTACATAGATCAGGTTCGCTGCAATTCCCTTTTTAAACTCTTTACCAACAGATTTTACAAAACCTTCCAGTGCACGTTGAGCAATTGACTGACTGACTGATTTAGCAGTTTCAGGCGTAGTCCCCACTATCACCACACGGCCAGAACTTTGAATTTGACGCGCAATCGGGTTAAAGAAATCATAAAGTGATTTTAATTGTTCTGAATTTTCGATTCCTGAAGCATCAAAAATGACAACTTTGAATTTTGATTCTTTATCGCCCGGATTAAACGCGCCCAGATTCAGTCCAGCCGATGCAGCAGCCTGTTGCAGTTCAGCATTGTTACCTGCATAACTATTGGCATGAATATTTGCCAGAACCTGAGCAATAGCACCAGTCAAGGTACTTGCCGGTGCTGCTCCAAACAATACCGCACCTTTGACAACTGGTGTAGCAGACTCAAAACGGTCTAAAGAAGTTGGGGATGGCAGACCCAAATTTTTAATGACAAATTTACCAATAGGAGATTTTGCAAAAGTTTGGTACTGATCAGTCATGTTTATTATCTCTCATACAAATTAATTTTTGGTTGATCTAAAGTTATCCTTAAACTTCAGTATGATGCCAGACACTTATATTTCAATAGATCTACCAGTTTCCGCCCAATCATACTTGAGATAACAGGCAGATGACTTGACCTAAGCGCAGTCTGTAATGTCATTGTAGTCAATACAGCCTATCTTCTTCTATGCTAATGTAACCGCCAAGAAGACGATCTATTTGCCTGGTAAAGCCTTATGAGCAAAACAACTCAAGATAATCCAGCAGTCGAGAACTCTGCGACAGAAACTGTGTCAAAACCATCAACGCGTAGCAAGCGTAGCACTAAAAATCCTGATACAGCCAATGCCGCAGAAAAAAGTCCGGCTAAAACCACACGTACACGCAGTACATCTGCACGTACCAAAAAAACGACTTCAAGCCAACAAGATTCAACATCTATAACACAGACTTCTGTTCAACAGGAACCAAACATGAGCCAAAATACAGTTCGCCGCGTTGCTATTATCGGTGGTAACCGCATTCCATTTGCACGTTCTAACGGTGCTTACTTTACGGCATCCAATACTGATATGTTCACAGCAGCCCTGAATGGTCTGGTTGAACGTTTTAACCTTCAAGGTCAACGCTTAGGTGAAGTGGTTGCAGGTGCTGTACTGAAACACAGCCGCGACTTCAACATGACGCGTGAATGTGTACTAAATACGGCTCTTGCACCAGAAACCCCTGCTTATGACATCCAGCAAGCATGTGGTACTGGCCTTCAAGCGGCCTTCCTGGTCGCGAACAAGATTGCTCTAGGTCAAATCGAAGTGGGAATCGCAGGCGGTGTAGATACGACTTCTGATGCGCCAATCGCTTTCGGTGATGGCTTACGTAAAGCATTACTTGAGCTGAACATTGCGAAAACGGCGAAAGACCGTTTAAAAGCCCTGACTAAAATCAATGTAAAAGACCTGATGGACGCACCAAAAAATGGTGAGCCACGTACTGGCCTGTCTATGGGCGACCATCAGGCGATTACTACACTGGAATGGGGTATTTCCCGTGAAGCGCAAGATGAGTTAGCTGCTTCTTCACACCAGAAAATGGCAGCAGCTTATGAAGAAGGTTTCTTTGATGACCTGGTAACTCCATTCCTGGGTCTTGAACGCGACAACAACTTGCGTCCTGATTCTTCAGTTGAAAAACTGGCGAAACTAAAACCTGCTTTTGGTAAAGGCGATGCACGTACCATGACGGCGGGTAACTCTACTCCACTGACTGATGGTGCGTCTTGTGTGCTATTGGCTTCTGAAGAATGGGCTAAAGCAAATGGCCATGAAGTATTGGCTTACCTGACTTTCCAGGAAACTGCTGCCGTTGATTTCGTAGAGAAGAAAGAAGGCCTGTTGATGGCACCTGCTTATGCAGTCCCTCGTATGCTGGAACGTGCTGGTCTGAAACTTCAAGATTTTGACTACTATGAAATTCATGAAGCATTTGCATCGCAAGTACTTTCAACGCTGAAAGCTTGGGAAGATCCAAAATTCTGTAAAGAACGTTTAGGTCTGGATGCTCCACTAGGTTCAATTGATCGTGCCAAACTGAACGTAAAAGGTTCTTCTCTAGCTGCAGGTCACCCGTTTGCAGCAACTGGCGGTCGTATTATCGCAACTGCAGCAAAACTGATTAATCAGAAAGGTTCGGGTCGTGTACTGGTTTCGATCTGTGCAGCTGGTGGTCAAGGCGTAACAGCTATTATTGAAAAATAATCCAAACCTCATATAAAAAAGCCGCTCTTTATGAGCGGTTTTTTTATTGCAATATTATTAGCGAAGTATTTGAGGATTACTCTAGTAAAGACTCAAGTTAAGCTTTTCGGTAGTCTGGTTCCAGCCCCATTTTGGCCTCAAGGTGGTCATAGCACCACTGGAAGATGAAGGTATATACCAAAATACATAGCGTCATCACCAGATCCAGAAGAAAAGCCTGCGCCAGACTGATCTGTAATGCATAAGCTACCATCGGAATCGTTGCCAGCATCAAACCACCTTCAAATCCAATCGCATGAGCAATCCGCACTTTGATTGTTCTTTTCAGACGATGTTTGGCTTCAAACTTTTCAAAATAATGATTAAACAGCATATTCCAGAACATTGAAGTCACAGCCATCGCAATTCCGAGAGCGCCTGTGACCTCAAGCGGCATATGCATGAGCGTACTCAGTAATATGGCAATTACCACCAATAAAATGCCTTCATATAAGGTGGCATGAATCAGTCTTCTTTTCGAAATTAACATTTCAGTTCATCAAGTCAGGAGATAAAAGAATTTTATTTCTTTAAATTTGATTATTCGAGTTAGAATCTATCAATAAAAATGAAAGATAGAATTCATGAATATTAATCAAGAACAGCTACAGATGTTTAAACTGGTTATGGAAACTGGCTCCTTCTCTGCTGCTGCGCGTAAACTTGGTAAAGTTCCTTCTGCAGTGAGTATGGCCATTGCCAATCTAGAAATTGATCTTAATCTGGTGCTATTTGAACGCATTGGCCGTGAGCCAAAACCAACTGCACAGGCGAAAGTACTGTATGAAAAAACTGAGCAGCTTTTGGTTGAAATCAACCAATGGAAGCAACATGCCCTAGCACTTAGTTCAGGTCTTGAATCTGAACTGAATATTGTGGTGGTGTCTGAGCTCCTCCATACCCGCTGGACTGATTATATCGTTTTGCTGGAACGGGAATTTCCAGCGCTGCAAGTTAATGTCTTTAGCGCACCTCAGGAAGATGCTCATCACATGCTATTTGAAGGTTCAGCGCAGTTAGCGCTGATGTTTGAGCGGGAGCAATTAGAAACCCGGGAACAGTTTATAGAATTAAAACGTGAGGTACTGGTCGCTGTGGCGGCCAAACAGCATCCATTAAGTCAATTTCACCAGGTCAGCTATGAACAGATTTTACAAAACCGACAGATTGTTGTTGCCAGTCGTGATCGTAGCATTAAGCCAGAACTGCTCTTTTCCCGGAATTACTGGCGCACTGACAATCATCATTCAGCCTGTAACATGATCCAGCAAGGTTTGGGCTGGGGTGTACTCCCTCTGGAAATGATCAATGAACAGCTACATTTGCAGGAGCAGCTACAGATCTTGCAGCTGCTCGATTTCACCCCAAAATTTGAATATTTTGTCGATCTGGTTTGGAGTCGGGAAACTCGACTGGGTACAGCTGCTCATTTTTTGATTAATCACTTGCGTCAGCAGCGAAAAACCGACCATTAATCACAGAAATTCAACGACAGTCTACTTGGTAAGGGGATGATTTATGATATATAAGAATGCATAAGCAATAACCATAGAACTAGATCGTAATGACATTAACTGCATTAAACCAATTAAAAAACTTGACGACTATTGTGGCAGATAGCAGTGATTTAAGCGCAATTGAGAAATTTCGCCCTCTGGATGCAACCACAAATCCATCTCTAATTACTGCAGCAGCGAAACAGCCTGAAAATCAGGCCTTGATTGAAGCCGCTTTTCAACAAGCCCAGCAAGAAGGCTATGTGAATAATGCCCTGATTGAACGCACGATTGATATTTTGACCGTCAAATTCGGTGTTGAAATTTTAAAACTGATTGAAGGTCGTGTTTCGACTGAAGTGGATGCTTCCCTGTCTTTTGATACTGAAGCGACCATCGCCAAGGCTAAAGAATTACTCGCGCTGTATGATCAATATGGAATTAATTCTGACCGCATCCTGATTAAGATCGCATCGACTTGGGAAGGTATTCAGGCAGCGAAAGCATTGGAAGAAGAAGGTATCCATACCAACCTGACCTTATTGTTTGGCCAGCATCAGGCCCATGCCTGCGCTGATGCCAAAGTGACTTTAATCTCGCCTTTTGTCGGCCGCATTCTAGACTGGTACAAAAAAGCGGAAGGTGTTGAGTCGTATCCAATTGAAAAAGATCCGGGCGTACTCTCAGTGAAGCGCATTTATGAATTCTATAAAGCGCATGGGATTAAAACTGAAATCATGGGTGCAAGCTTCCGTAGTATTGAGCAGGTTTTGGGCCTCAGCGGTTGTGATCTACTGACTGTTGCACCAAACTTGCTGGAACAACTTGAAAATGATCAGCGTGAAGTTCAGGCTCAGCTTTCAGCCAAAGATATTCAATCTCAAGGTGAACTGAGTCCAATCAGTCATGCCGATTTTGATGCACAACTGAAACAGGACCAGATGGCCAGTGAATTACTGCAAGGTGGTATCGATGGCTTTATCAAGGCACGTGAGCAACTGGCGGCTTTATTAAAGGAAAGTTTTTTGAGCACCACCTAAATTCACAGCGAATTTATAGAATTTCTCCAGGCCGATGTTGCTATAATGCCGCATCGGCTTTTTTCATTTTTGCGAGTTCTTCGTGTTTGGTATCACAGATCTAACGACCTTTATTATTGGGACAACGTTAATTGTGTTACTGCCGGGGCCGAATTCCCTCTATGTCATGTCAATTGCCTCTCGTTTTGGCATCAAGACCGGTTATATGGGTGCCTTAGGGGTTTATACCGGTGACTTGATTCTGATCCTATGTACGGCGTTAGGCGCAGCCTCTCTACTTCATGCGTTTCCCGTGCTGTTTATTGCCCTGAAAATTATTGGTGCTGTTTATCTCAGTTATCTTGGTATCAAACTGATCATTGCCGCCTATCAGACTTTCTTTCCGAAACAGTCGTCACAACGTGTTCAGATTAAAAAGACTACTCCTGAAACTGTCGGGTCGATTCAGCCCTTCCGTACAGCATTAACAATCAGTGTTTTAAATCCTAAAGCGATTCTGTTCTACCTGTCTTTTTTCGTGCAGTTTGCTGATCCTGTTTACCCTTATCCGGCACTGACTTTTGCACTCTTGGCTTTAATCCTGCAACTGATCAGCATGACCTACCTTTCAATCCTGATCTTTTCCGGGGTCAAACTCGCGAGCTATTTCAACCAGAATTATAAATTGACCGCTGGCGGGGTTGCTTCAGTAGGAATTCTATTCTGCGGGTTCGGCATCAAACTGGCGACATCTACTTTCTAAGAATCAGCAGCTTTCTGGCAAGAGCAGCGCTTTCAAAAATTGTTAAAAACATTGTGTTGATATATGAAAAGCGTATGATTTAAACGCATTTAAAAATAGTGTCATGGATAATGCCTAAACTTTTACAAGATCTCTCCTTTCCTGCCATCATGGCGGGTTTTATTACCTGCATGATTGGGATCAGCGTATCCGCCGTACTGGTCATTGAAGCAGCCCAAAGCCTGGGTGCAAATGCAGCGCAAATCAGTTCCTGGTTATGGGCACTCGGCATAGGTATTGGGGTTTCCGGCTTTCTGCTTTCCTGGAAATATCGTTATCCGATTTCCACCGCCTGGTCGACAGCCGGTCTGGCGTTAATTATTGCCTCCGCAGGCCATTACAGTCTGGCCGAAGCGATTGGCGCTTTTCTGATTTGCGGTATCCTGATTGCCTGTCTGGGATTTTTCGGAATATTTGACCGGATTTTTCAGTTTATTCCACAAAGTCTGACCAGTGCCATGCTGGCTGGTGTCTTACTGAAATTTGGTATTTCAGTATTTGGCAGCCTGCAACAATCCTGGGGCTTTGTACTTACCGTACTGGCCATTTATCTCATTTCTAAAAAGCTCAGTACCCGTTATAGCATTGTCATTACCGTACTGCTTGCAATTGTACTCTGTCCGTTCTTTATCGATTTTACACTTCCCCATTTGAACTGGAGTATCGCTCAGCCTGTATGGACCACGCCAGAATTTAGCCTGCAAGCTATTTTAGGACTAGCTCTTCCGCTGATGGTGATTAATCTGGCATCGCAATATTTACCAGGCCTGGCTGTAATTAAAAGTTATGGCTATCCACCCAAGGTGAATCCAATTTTAGGCTGGACGGGCCTCACTCAGGCACTACTCGCTCCCTTTGGCTGTTTCAGTGTTAATCTTGCCGCGATTAGCGCAGCAGTCAGTCTGGATGCACAGGCACATCCTGATCCGGCTAAACGTTATATCGCGGGTATGAGCTGTGGACTATTTTATATCCTGATGGGTTTCTTCGCTGCAACCCTGACCAGCTTATTGATGGCTTTTCCGGGTATTCTGATTACGGTTCTGGCTGGCATTGCCCTATTTGGTACCATTGGCCACAACATTGCACTGGCTTTTCAGGACACTCATGACCGGGAAGCCGCACTGATGACCTTTCTGTTCAGTGCATCCAATATCCAGTTTTTCGGCATTGGTTCTGCTTTCTGGGGCCTACTGCTTGGTTTGATGGTTTATTTACTATTTAAGCTTAAACCTCAGTTGGCTTAAATTTATAAAAGTAGAGATGACTTATGTCTATTTTTTTTAATGCCCTGCTGCTTGAGAAAACAGATTTATGACCACTACACCGGAAATAATCAGGGCAATACCAATAAAAGCAGAAAGATCCAACGCCTGCTTAAATACAATATAACCGACAATGGCCGTGAGAATGATCCCGACACCGGCCCAGATCGCATAAGCAATGCCTAAAGGAATCACCTTAATCACCTGAGACAGCAAATAAAAGGCGATACAGAATAAAACAACCACCGCTAAAGAAGGCCACAAACGGGTAAAGCCTTCAGATTTCACCAGAAATGTAGAGCCAGTGACTTCGGCAATAATGGCCAAACCCAACAAAAAATATGCCCAAGTTGCAGGATTCATTTTTTCACTCTCCAAATTTATCTTTCCTAGACCAAAACTTAGTTATGTCTTAAGAAATAAATTATTTATAACTGTATGTTGAGGGGTGAAAGCTGATGCAGAAAATCCAGCGTCTTGATAAAAGTCTGCTGACTTTCTTTCTTGCCCATAAAGAACTGATATTCATGAATCAGCCAGGCTTTAGATTCGGGATAAAAAACTTCTGTTACTGGAACCTGCTGCGCTTTTAAAGCTTTGATAAAAGGCAAGGATTGGGTGTCGGTCAGAAAATCCTTGTTGCCCCCGCTAATGAATACTGGCGGATAAGATGGCGTAATATACTGGATTGGAGAAATACGTTTTAGAAACTCGGTATCATTTTTACGGTCACCTGTATAAGCCTGAATCAGGCTATATACTCCCCACTCTACGATCTTCATTTCATCAGGTGCGGTACTGGCGAATGACTCCAAGTCATAAATACCACAGTGCAGAATCAGACCTTTAAGCTGGGAAGGTTGCAGATAAGGTTGAAAATCAGATTGTTTGGCGAAGTCTGGATTTGTTAGAAGCGCAGCATAATGGCTGGCCATATTCGCCCCGGCAGAATCTCCGGCCAGATATAAATTTTCGGCATCAATCTGGTATTCGGCTGCATGTTGAGTAATGAACTCCAAGGCCTGATCAATCTGATGTAACTGGCTTGGATAAATGGCTTGAGGTGCAAACTGATATTGGACCGATACCACGTTATAACCTTGCGCAGCCAGAAGTTTAAAATAACCTCGGGCATGTTCTTTTGAACCAGAAATCCAGCCACCACCATGAATCCACACAATAGTTGGTTGAGGGCCGATATTTTCGATATTTTGTGGTTGATACAGATCCAGAGATAGTTTTTGCTGCGGTTCATAGACCATATTCTGATGCACGATGACCGAACCTGGTGCATAGCGATCCATCACCTTTTGCTGCATCCCTGTGGTCAAATTAAAAGCACTGGCAATGACCCGGCTGTTCTGTACAGTATTTTGACAGCCTGCCAGAATAATTGAACAGAACAACAATAAATGAATAGCAAAAAACCTCAAAACCTTCCCCCTCGATCAGCCCAAAAATAAGCCCAGGCAGTTTAAACCATCCCCAGAAAAACAGCGTCATTTATCCTGTTATTTTTGATCAATAAAACCTGAATCCCTAGTTTTTTGCTCTGTTTTTTCTTTCATCAAATCTCTGCATTTATGTGAAAATACCTGTAATTTAAAGATTTTTTGCCATTTTTCAGCTTTTTGCAATTGCACCCATGGGTACATTGTGCTATCAATAAATCAGAGCGTAAAAAACACACAACATGCGGAGAAAAATCATGGCTTACCAACATATTTTAGTCCCAGTAGACGGTTCAGATATTTCCTTTTCTGCAGTTCGACATGCAGCCAAAATTGCCAAGGCATTTGGCAGTAAACTTTCCCTGATCAGCCTGATTGCAGAAGACCCTTTTACTGAAGCTGACTTCTACTACAGTTCAACGATTATGAAAGAGTATTTTGCTCAGGCTCATGCCAATGCAAAAAATGCCCTAAAAGAAGCCACTGCAATTGCAGGCAGTGAAGGTATAGAAGCAGATTCCCGCATTGTGACTGGCCTGGTGAATGCCGAACATATTGCTGAGACTGCAGAGGAAACCCAGGCTGATCTAATCGTCATGGGTTCACACGGCCGTAAAGGCTTCCAGAAAATGATTCTGGGCAGCTTTGCACAGGATGTTCTTGGCGCCAGTCAAATTCCGGTGTTAATCGTTAAAAAATAATCTGATTTGCGCATCTTCAAGGTGCGCAATTTTTTCAGGCAGTGTTTCTGTCTGAACCCTTCTACAGTAAACCTCCATTTTCTAAATGATCATTTCACTGCATATTCTAAAAATGAGGAAGCACCATGCAAAACTATGAACATATTCTTGTCGCACTCGATGAATCCTCGATGTCCTATGCTGCAGCTGAACATGCCCGTGAGCTGGCCAAAGCTTTTAATAGTAAGGTGACATTGGTCAGTATTATTGCTGTAGACCCATTTAAAGGCGTGGACTTTTATAAGGTTGCTCCCGCAGTCACTGACTATTTCATGCAGGCAGAACAACATGCACTGGATCTTTTAAATGAGATTAAGGCAAATTTTGTGCATGATGGTACACAAGTCACGACCAAGATCATTCATGGTATGGCACCTTCTGAAGGAATTCTTCAGGCAGCGCAGGAAGTTCCGACCGATCTGATTATCATGGGATCACATGGCCGTAAAGGTCTGCAAAAACTGATGCTGGGCAGCGTGGCACAGAATGTCCTTTCCCAGTCCGAGATTCCGGTATTGATTGTGAGACCTTAACGTAACCCAGACAACAAAAAAGCCTGCGATGCAGGCTTTTTTTAGCGAACTTTTTGATTCAGTTCGTTCAGGAAGAGTTCAGCATCCAGCTGGCTATTAAATACTTTTTTGTATTCTCCAGCTTGCTGAATAGAATGCGGTGTATATTGAAGGGAGATTTCAAACAGACCAGTCGCAGCATTTCTGCTGACATGAACCGCAATAATATGCCGAGTATTTAAATAAAAACCATCTTCGATTTTCACTAACATCTTGAATAAGACCTCTAGTATATCAATTTGAAGATTTCTTCATGTTTAATAGAAAAGTATAGTTTTACTTTCCTGTCTAGCCTCTTACTGTAAACCTTTTATGTGACTGATTTCACATTATAGTATTTTAAATGCGCTTAAATTCACCATTTAAAATAAGTCAATAATAAAAAGCCGGATCAGTTGATCCGGCTTTTTACATAACGATCTTATACGCTTAACATGCTGTTCAATGTCTCTGAGACATTTTTCGATTTCACCTGTGGTTTTAAAGCTTCAAGTTGTGCTTTGACTTCACTGCGTTGTGGTTCAATCAGGGTATACCAGCGTGAAAGCACCTGAAGCAGACGTGAACCGACAATCGGGTTTTTCTGATCCAGATATTTCGCCAGCTCGATATAATGCTGCACACCAAAGCTCCAGGTATTGACCGGATTGGCATTCAAACCGCCACTCACCGCACGGATACGGTTTGGCACTTTCAAGTCATAATCCGCATGCTCAGTGAGTGCTTTAATTGTTTCTGCAGTCGCTTTTGGATGAGCTGCTTGCAGCATGAACCATTGATCCAGTGCCAGTGCTTCATCTTTAAAGCGGTTATAGAAATCATCAAGGAATGCTTTGGCTTGAGGCGCATCATTCCATACCAGAACACGCAAGGCACCCAAACGTTCAGACATATTGCCTGTGTTTTGGTATTGCTGCCCTGCCAGTTCAAATGCACTTTCATCACCTTGACGTGCAATCAGCATTAGCATGATATTTTTCAGTGCACGCACACCCATCGCCTGAGAAAAATCTGACTGCAGTTCAGGATCCAGACCCAGATAGATTTCTTTAGCTGTTGCTCCAAAAGCACGTGCCAATTTATGCAGCAAGGCATCACGTTTTTCTTGGATCATGGCCGGATTGTAGTCTGTATCAATCCGGCTACCCAAGTAACCTTCAGCCGGTACATCAAACAGACGGGAAGCCAATAGCGGATCTTTCTGAATCAGATCAGGCAAGGTATTCAGCATCGCCTCGATATAGATTTCAGAAGGTTGATCATCCAGCAGAATGCGTTCTAATAAAGTCTGGGTCGCCTGCCACTGGTTAAAACCATTGGTTTCATATTGCAACAAGAACGCCAGTTCTTGTTCAGAGTAATCAAAATGCAGATCAACGGGTGCAGAAAAGTTACGCAGTAAAGAAACAACCGGCTTGCTGGTCACACCGCTAAACTCGATGGTCGCTTCATCCTGATCAAACAGATACACCCCATCTTTGACGCCATTTTCAAATAAGGCATCAGAGTTCAGGCTCAGCTGCTCACCGGTATTCGCATCAAACAAGGCCAAAGCCACTGGAATCGGAACAGCTTTCAGATTCGGATATTTCGGATGCGCTTTCAGACTTTGCTTAAAGCTAAGACGATAAGTTTGTGCATCTGCATCATACTCACCTTTTGCGACCAGTTTCGGTGTACCTGGCTGGTTATACCAAGTCAGGAAGTTCGATAAATCTACCCCTGAACCGGCAGTCAAGGCAGCCACCCAGTCTTCAACCGTTACGGCCTGACCATCATGACGGCGGAAATACTCATCTGTACCTTGACGGAATTTTTCTTTACCGAGCAAAGTCGCCATCATACGGTTAATTTCTGCACCTTTTTCATACACGGTCGCCGTATAGAAGTTATTAATTTCTACAAAATGATCCGGACGCGGTGGATGCGATAAAGGGCCAGAATCTTCCGGAAACTGATGCGCTTTCAGGACTGCCACATCATCAATACGTTGTACCGCAGCAGATTGTAGATCTTCCGAGAAAGACTGATCACGGAATACGGTCAAACCTTCTTTCAGACACAGCTGGAACCAGTCACGGCAAGTAATCCGGTTACCCGTCCAGTTATGGAAATATTCATGGGCAATCACTGATTGCACACGCATGATGGCAGCATCAGTTGTATATTCTTCATCAGCCAATACACATGAGGTATTGAAGATATTCAGACCTTTGTTTTCCATCGCACCCATGTTAAATGCGCTGGTTGCTACGATCATATAATTATCAAGGTCGTATGGCAGACCATAATGCTCTTCATCCCAACGCATGGAATGTTTCAACGCTTCCATCGCGATTTTGCATTTTGGAATGTCTTTTTCTTCAGCATAGATTTCCAGTGCCACATCACGACCTTCTGATGTGGTATAGCGGTCTTTCATCACTGCCAGATCACCGATTACGCAGGCAAATAAATAGCTCGGCTTTTTGGTTGGATCTTGCCAAAGTGCATAGTGACGGTTTTCATCCACTTCGCCGGTTTCGATCAGGTTACCGTTAGCCAGTAGAACCGGATACTTTTTGTCAGCTTCGACACGAGTGGTAAATACAGATAATACATCTGGGCGGTCTGGATAGAACGTAATTTTACGGAAACCTTCCGGTTCGTTCTGAGTTACGAATAAATCTGAACTGGCCTGATACAGACCTTCCAGCATGGTATTGCTTTCTGGATGAATCTTGACCACTATTTCAATAGTCGCCTGATCTGGAGCATTGCTAATCACCAGTTGCTCAGCATCCAAAATATAATCTGATGCATTTAGTGGCTGACCATTTAACTGGATCGATTGCAGTTCCAGGTCACGACCAAGCAATACCAGATCACCTGCTGTTTGGCGCTGCATCTCCAGTTTGCTGCTGACCAGCGTATGATCGTCATAGACTTGAATATTCAGGTCGATTGAATCTACAACAAAAGAAGGTTTTTGATAGTCTTTTAAATAAATGGTTTGATCTGCTTCGATCACCGGATTCGCCGCGATATTCATATAATGTCCTGATCCTTTATTGCACAGCTTCTAAGGCAAAAGATTGTCAATGCATTGATCATACGCCTTGATCTTGAACCTGTCTGTGCGTTTCATTTGTATTGTATATGGGAATAATTACTGATCTTTTCAATTGAGCTACATCAAAATATACGATAATCGCCTTATATTTGCCCGATATCTAAAATCCCCCTCTCTAAAACAACTTAAAGATAGAATAAAAAAAGCCCTCATCTGCACTGTATGATTCCTCTATGCATGTTTCCTGCACATGCAAAGTATTATTCCAATATGAAAAATTACTGCCTGGGTTCAGGACAACCTTATATCTAATTTAGATGCTGGGCGCTGCAAAACCTGACTTCTAAAAGATTAAGTTCTGGTTAATCTGCGTTCCAAATTTCATTTTAAATGCACAAATGACATGCACCAGTTTGAATGCATTTTGCATCACCCAACAGCAATGGCAGGATTCAAAGAAAGATATATGCCAAGTTTTCGGCTAATATCATATTTTTTTACATTTTCTTATGTGCTTGATTTAAAAATATATAATTTATGATTAATAGCAATTCCGAAATATTGATTAAAAAATGAGCATAGTTTTTGCTACAGTTTAAGTGTGTTTTCTCCAAGCGCAAAGACTCCAAGAATAACGACAACAAAGAAATTGAGGTGAGCTATGTATTTAAAACAGCATGTGGTACGGATTGAAAATCTTAAAACACTTCAGGTTCTGGATCAGGCCAATATTGATCATAAAGTTATTGCCCTGTTCATGAGTTCTGAAGGCGTTCAGCTACAGGCGCATGAGGTCAGTGCGATTCTGAATACTTATGATGCACTCGGTGCCAAAAAGGTTCCATCCAAAAAAGTGCAGGCGTTGATTCAAGCGAAACATCAGGGAGAGGAAGACGAAACATTACCCTGCCCCGTTTAAAAACGATGATCCAGTTTTCTTGAATACAGGGCTACTTCGGTAGCTCTGTTCGTTTAAAGGCTCTCTTCTTCTGAAATCTGCTTTATTAAAAATATTGTCAAATGACGCGTGACTTTGATGAGCTGTGTATAATCGCAGTTTCTCTTTATTCTGGAGTTGTGCGCAATCATGGTATTCAACGTTCTGCAAAAACAGCTTGATGAAAGTACGCAGTGCCCGTTATGTAAGGCCTCCATGTACTGGATCGAGGCAGAACAGTATGATCAGGACATTACTTATCATGAATGCAGCCACTGCCAGCATCAACTCTATACCGACCAGAAACATAACTGTTATTGCGATCAGTGTCTGGCTCAGCGTAAACGTATGCTGAAAGAAGTCCGTTTACAGGAAAACCGGAAATTTCATAAAAAACAGGATCGGCATGAATATGAGCTCAATCAGCTCAGCTTTATTAATAAACTGTTTCTGCTCTCGATTCTGGATGAACAGGTTCAGGAACATAGCCAGCATCAGGAATATATTGACTGGCATGCCATTAAATATTATTCCATCAGCCCGAATTACCTGTATCAGCATGGGTTGGTCAAAAATCTGCTGAAAGACCAGATTCTAGTTCCTAGAGATATTCAACAAGAGAATCAGCAGTACTATATTAATGTACGTCTGGATGGCTATTCTGAGCCAAGCCTGTTTAGTATTACCCAGCAATTGCGTTACTGGTTCTATGAAAATCTGAGCAAAGGCGTACCTTTTAAAAGTGCGGATGAAGTCAAAGATGCACTGTATTGTCTGCTGTATCAGGAAGTCATTCAATTCGCTCAGTTCTATTGCCGTAGCTGGGGTATCCAGATTGCGGGCAATCAAAGTTTTCAGGCTTTCTGCTATCGCCTGCTCGATGTTTTGGCTGTGGGACAGATTTATTATCTCGTGCAATCGGCCCTCGAATATCTGTATCAGCAGAAAGCTTTAAAACCACGAAATGAAAATTTCATTAATACCAATTTACTGAAAAAGACTCTACAGCAATATCGGGAACGTTCAGTGAATGAAAAATGGGAAACCTCTATTCTGCCTCGTCCACCACAATTGCCTTTGAGCAAAATGAGCAGCATCCTGTTTTTTCGTTTCCTGGGTTATGATGAAAATATTTTCTTCCAGCCGATCTGGCGTTCATGGCAGAAGATTGAACCACGCCTGAAATTTTATTCACAAAAACGCTGTATGCATTGCGGCTCACAAGAGCTTACTGTTGAATATGATGCTAGCGATTATGTCAGCCTGTTATGCCGTAACTGCAAACATCAAGACCATTATTTTACCCGCTAAGCATTTAGCAGCCCTATTCATATTTGAAAGATCAGGATGATGAATACTTCCGTGCAACAATTACAAAATACTTTTCTCGATCAGATCTGTGAAGCCTGGTCATTGCTTCAAGAGCAGCAACCCTTGGTGCATGTGATGACTAATGCGGTGGCCAGCAACTATGTGGCCAATATCTTGCTGGCTGCGAATGCTTCGCCCGCCATGATTGATAATCCTTTTGAAGCAGAGGGTTTTGTCAAAATTGCCGGGGCACTCAGTTTAAATTTGGGAACACCGACTACTGAACAGGTCGAGGCAATGCAGATTGCTGCGAAAACAGCACACAGCATTCAAAAGTCATGGGTACTAGATCCTGTTGGTTATGGAAATGTACTGCATTGGCGTTCAGGTGTTGTGGATCAGCTCATGACCTATCAACCCACAATTTTACGGGGGAATGCTTCAGAAATTGGTGCTTTGGCAGGGAAAAATATTGAGTCCAAAGGCGTCAATAGCACTGTCGATAGCTCGGAAGTTTATCTACAGGCGCAGTCCTTACTGGAACAATGTGAATGTATTGCTATTTCAGGTGAGTCTGATTACATCATTTCCAGAGATTATCCGGTGATTCAGGTTTTAGGCGGTTCATATTTACAGCCGCGCGTCACAGCAACTGGATGTGCCCTAGGGGCCCTGATTGCAGCGTATAGTGCAGTAAGTTCTCCTCCGATCGCAGCGCTCTCTGCTCATGTTCATTTTGCAATCGCCGGTCAATTGGCTTTTGCCAAAGCACCGACCTTAGGTCATTTTAATGCTGCATTTATCGATGAGATCCATCAATTGAATATAGAAACGATCCGTCAATATGCAGACTTTCGGATTTTGGCAGATTAAGCATCTGTCGGGTGTTTTATAATGAATATATGGAACACCCTATTACACTATTCAACTTATTTTTTAGATAATTAAAGTCAGCCCTAATCTGGCAAAAATAATTTTTCAAGCGCTCAAGCTGAGTATTGTGTAAGCTTTGGATGAGCTTTTGTATCTCGAATTTGACTAATATCTTTCAAAATTACGTGAAATATATATTTTACCACTTAGTCAAATTCACACTTATTTTTAAACTTTATTTAAATTTGTTTAATAATTCTAAATAAAGCATGTCTGGATTTTGATACTTCAGTAAGATTTATTACTTCTAAACCTGTAAAACCTATTACGCATTCTTGGCTTCCGAAATATTCAATACTCCATTTAGCCTGAAGAATAAGCTTAGGTGAGCATTAATATCTAAGTCATAAATAATATTCAATAAAAGAGTCAGTTGCCCTTAAGCAACTGACTCAAAAAATAATCAAGACAGGCGATTAACCCTGATAATGGATACTCACCGACTTAATCCGGTTATTTTCGATTTCCATTACCTTGAATTGAATACCTTGGTAGTTCAGTTCAGTGCCTACCTCGACCACACTATTGGTTTTATCCAGAATCAGACCGGCAACACTGATATAGCCTGCATCTTCATCAATCAGATCCAGCATACCGAGCTCAAGTTCTAATTGGTACAAATCCAGCATACCAGATGCAATCCAGTGTGTATCATCAACTTTGACCAGATCCAGCTGCTCATCGGCATCCGGGAATTCACCGGCAATTGCCTCAAACACATCTAGCGGTGAAATCAGACCTTGTACATGACCAAATTCATCGCTCACCAGCACCAGAGAGCCTTTTGAGGTACGTAAGGTATTAATCGCGTCAATCACCTTCATTCTTTCAAAGATATAGATAGGGCGATGACGCTTGATCAAAGCTTTTAATTCTTCCGGTTCATCCAGTACATCTAACAGTTCTTTGGCACGAACGATGGTAATCACCTTATCCAGACTGCCCCGACAAACCGGAAACAGGCTGTGGGGTACAGACAGGATTTTTTCACGGATTTGTTCCGGACTATCCTCCAGATCGACCCAGGAAATCTGACTTCGTGGGGTCATGATCGATGCTACAGAACGCTCTGCCAAGGTCAATACCCCGCCAATCATATAGCGTTCTTCATCCGCAAAGGTTTCCTGTGCTTCATGCTGAGTAGTACTGGTGGTTTCAAGCTTAGCGCCCATCAGTTGGAGAATACTGTTAGCAGTGCGATGACGCAACGGAATCTTGGCTTCATGTTTCGCAGCATTGCGCTGACTAAACTGGTTAAAGGCTTCAACTGCAATTGCAACGCCAATACCAGAATAGATGTAACCTTTCGGAATATGGAAACCGAAACCTTCTGCCATCAGGCTGATCCCGATCAGTAGCAGGAAGCTCAAACACAGAATCACGACCGTAGGATGACGATTCACAAAGTCAGTCAATGGTTTAGACGCCAATAACATCACGGCCATCGCGATAATCATGGCTGCCATCATGACATAGATATTATCGACCATACCTACGGCGGTAATCACCGAGTCCAGTGAAAATACGGCATCCAGTATGACAATCTGAGCCACAACTGCTGTAAAGCCTGCATATGCCACCTTGGTCGTAACCTGTATTTCAGGCTTGCCTTCAATTTTTTCATGAAGTTCGGTAACAGCTTTATAGAGCAGGAATAAACCACCAAAGAGCAGAATCAAATCCCGTCCGGAGAAGGTCCAGTTAAATAATTGAATAAGCGGTTGAGTCAAGGTGACTAACCAAGAGATCGCGAACAACAGACCTAAACGCATCAGCAAGGCTAAGGATAGACCGATCACACGGGCCTTATCACGCTGTTCAGGGGGAAGTTTCTCAGCCAGAATGGCAATAAAGACTAGGTTATCAATACCTAAAACGATTTCGAGAATAATAAGAGTAATTAAACCAACCCAAATTCCGGGATCTAATAAAAATTCCATTAGAACACCATCCCATTTGAGTATGTAAGCAACGAATATGGAAGATCAACGCACGGCGAGGGATCCATTTAATTTAACCTTTTCGACTTAAGATGTATCTATTATGCATAAACTTATGATTTTTGAACAATAAAATTTATGAAAAACTGTTGCACCGCTTTGCCTCTCCTCATTCTAAAATCTTTTAATTTTCAAATCATTGGCCTGAATCTGTTATGTTCTACATAACTCATTACAAATTAAAGAAAATTTAGGCTTCTTTTTGACCCTAAGCGCATTAAATCTAACTGATAGAAGCCTGAGATATAAATTACTGTTTCTCTTAATATTCATATCTAATCATGCATCATAAAATATTGAATCATCCACTATCCGACTAAGTCCATTAAATCCACTTATCTAAAGACATATTTTAAATATGGATTTTTTTATTAAAATAGTTCATACACGTTATAAATAGTTAGTCGTGGGATCAAAAAGATGCATAAGTTTCTCATCCAAAACGGTTTTATTCGATGGGTAACCAACTTAAATGTACTTGCTCTAGCTTTCGATCAGATTTGAGAAATCCGAATCTGCATCGTGCTACAGATTAAAAAATGTATCAGAGCATTCATTTAAACAGCATCGATTTTGAATTGTATTTCCGCATACTCACCAAAAGTAAGATATGCGCAGGTCGGCCATTTATCCATATGGTTTGCCAACCCAGCTCTTATTTAGACTCTAAACCTAATCTGGAGCCTTAAGATTTGCATGTCATATCAATGCCATTCATCTGGATAAAGACAGTTACAATTTGCCCCGATTGAGCTACAACATGTAAATCGCCTGATTTTTTTGGTGTTAAGAAGATCTAACAAATGCAATCTCGTTAACATTTTAAAAATAAAGGTTGAAACATGTATAAACTTTTACATAAAATGTCAGTGCCCTAGAAAAATAAATAAAAGGAACATTTCATGACTAAAAAATATGCAAAATTTTTACCTTGTGCAGAAGACTTTAATTTAGAAAACTTTCCATACTACTGGGTGACTCAAGTTCATGCCCAATATGTCCTAAATGTAGATCATGCACTTAAAAAGTATGGTGTCGATAATTCACGTCGCCGTATCTTGCTTGCTCTTAAAGCCAAACCACATGCCAGCGTTTCTGACCTGTCAGAAATGGTCGTATCTAAAATGTCGACAACCACCAAGATCGTTTATCGCTTAAAAGATGAAGGTCTGGTTGAAACCTATTCCTGTGAAGACGATGCTCGTATTACCCGTGTCGCGCTGACTGAAAAAGGAATGGAAATGACACATAAAATTAATGACCTGACCAATGTTGTACTGGAACAGTCATTTGAAGGGCTAACCCCATTACAAATTGAAAAAACCATGGAAAGCTTACGCCATATCTTTAAAAATTTGGCTCGTTAAGTATTTTTCAATTTTGAATTTAGCTGGCGAGATCAATAACACCTTTTATAATAATTAACGATCCGCCATTGCTTTCTAGGTTTTAGGAATCAAAAAAGTTCAGCTGTGGACTGGCTTTTTTGATTCTTTCTTTTGGTACATGTGAACATTCGAACTCCTCTACTGGAAATCCCTGTACAAAGCTGCGAATATCCGGTTGCGTGAGATTCAGCCATTCATGTAAACGTTCGTGCGGAATCACAATAACTGAACGTTTAATATTCCCCGGCTCATGAAACTCTTTCATCATGGGATGGTCTATTGCATCCATCGTAATCATACTAGCCGAACGTACGATTTCATCCTGCACCCGAGCAATTTCATACAGTGCCGCAATAAAGGTCGCTTTTCCATCTTTACGCCTGACGCCCCAGCGCTGTGGTTTATTATCAAAATACTTTGACTCATAAAATTCCGAGACGGGAATCACCCCAAACTTGCATTTGGCTGTCGCTTCTGCAAAGGTTGGTTTTTGCAGCAAAGTTTCATTTCTAGCATTGTAGGTTTTTGTCCCAATCGTTTTATCCTCTGCCCATTTGGGAATAAAGCCAAAGTTAACCGAGCGCCATTCCAGACCTTGATCAGATTGAAATAACAAGGGTGTAGCATAATTCGGATAGACTTCTTCCGGATATTCAAAGGGAATTTCCGGTAAGCCCAGATCATGTATTTGCTGCGAAGTTAAAGGCTTAAAGTTGGCGCACATGCTTAATCAGACAGATCACTTGATGCTCTGATTATAGCTTGATGCCAAGCTTAAACCTGTATGGATTATGGATAAGTTTCTATCATTTAATATTATTCACTGGGTACAGTCAGCCAGTGAGTACGGGTGAATTCCTCAAAAATCCAGCGTCCATTAAAACGCCCAAGCCCAGAGTTTTTCTCTCCCCCAAACGGAGCATTAGCCTGATCTGCCACACTAATACCATTGATATGAGTCATACCGATATCCAGCTGTTCTGTAAAACTAATACCACGTTCAATATTCGAGGTACAAACCGCACTAGATAAGCCAAAACGGGTATCATTGGCCAGCTTTAAGGCATGTGCTTCATCACGAGCTTTCAGTACTGGCAGAATCGGTCCAAAACTTTCTTCCTGAGCCAGTGGAGATTCAGGTGCTACCCCAGTAAAGATATGTGGATAGACCAGATTACCTTCTATCCCCCCTTCGTATACCAGCTCTGCACCCTGCTCTTTTGCACTTTGAATAATCTGCTGATGTTTTTTGATCTGACTCTGATTGATGATCGGCCCAATGATGGTCTCTTCTAGATTTGGATCACCCACAGCAACAGTTTTCACTCGCTCTAAAAGTTTTTCCACATAGGCATCATGAATAGACGCATCGACAATGACCCGATTGGTGCTCATACAGATTTGTCCCTGATGCATAAAGCGCCCCATGATTGTCAGTTCTACTGCCAGATCAAGGTCTGCATCATCCAGAATCACCAGTGGCGCATTTCCGCCCAGTTCCAGCGCCAGACGTTTAATTCGAGGGCTGGCTAAGGCTTTACTTCCTACATTCTGTCCGACTTCAGTAGAGCCCGTGAATGAGATCATTTTTGGAATCGGATGTTCGACAAAATAGTCACCAATTTCACTGCCTGCACCTGAAACCACATTGAGCACACCTGCGGGTAAACCAGCTTCTTCAAACAATTTGCCTAATAAGGTTCCACCTGTCACTGGTGTATCACTTGCTGGCTTGAGTACCACACTATTTCCACAGGCAATCGCTGTTGCTACCGAACGCATGGATAAATGAAATGGAAAATTCCATGGGCTAATGACGCCAATCACACCCAAGGGTTTACGCAGTACCAGACTTTTACGTTGTGGATCTTTGCTCTCCAACTGTTCAGTCTTGATCTGTTCTGGAAATTTTTGACTTTCCTGAATAATAGATAAAGCAGCGCCAACTTCCAGACCAGCTTTAAAACGGGTACTTCCAGACTCAAGAATTAACCAGTCAATAATTTCATCCTGGCATGCCTGAATCACCTGTTGTAGTTTTTGCAGGATTTGCTGTCTTAACTCAACTGATTTAATAGCACCCTGCTGAAAGGCTTTATCAGCTGCAGCATAAGCCGCATCCACATCTGCTGTACTGGCAGACTGCAAAGTAAAGATCGTATCTTGGGTGTAGGGATTCAGATTCTGAATCATTTTCTGGGAACGGCCGGGTTGCCACTGACCCGCAATAAACTGCTGATCCAAATGTTGATATGCCATGCTGTTCTTCCCTGCAATTTATTGATTTGCTTTTACTTTAGCAGAGCCATTTCAGGATGGAAGTGACAGCGACGAATTGTTACGCTTTTATCTTTAGCTTTATAAGTAAGTGGAACTTACTGATGCATGATTCTCTTTTATCGCAGTTTAAATCTTCCAGTACATCAGCCAAAATACGATTCTTAGAAATTAAAAATTGAGAATTAAATTGAGTCTTAAATGTCATGATCCAAAGTTCTACAACTACCCAGCATGAGGAGCTGTAAACGCTCATAGGAATACCGACTGGCAGATATAAAGCTACTGTTTAACAGATAATTATTATTAAAGTTTTCTTCTGTGACATTGTTCTGTTTTAGGTGTTCAGTCAGTTAGTTTACCTTCCAAAAGAACATTTTTATCCTTAGATCTTTTTTAAGAGCAATAAAAAAAGCCTCCGAAGAGGCTTTTTTCAAGTTACAGGATTAGTCACCTGTATAACCTTTAAGTTTTAAACGTGCTGCGTGTAGAAGCGGCTCTGTATAACCTGATGGCTGTTCACCACCTTTGAAGATCAGGTCAGAAGCAGCCTGGAATGCAATACTATTGTCAAAATCAGCAGCCATTGGCTTGTACAGTGGATCATTCGCATTTTGCTCATCCACAATTTTCGCCATGCGTTGCATTACTTCTTCAACCTGTTCACGCGTTACGATCCCGTGACGTAACCAGTTGGCAACGTGCTGAGAAGAAATACGTAAAGTCGCACGGTCTTCCATCAAGCCCACATCATTGATGTCTGGAACTTTAGAACAACCTACACCCAGATCAACCCAACGAACGACATAACCCAAGATACCTTGACAGTTATTTTCCAGTTCTTTCAGTTTCTCTTCTTCAGACCAATTGGTATCAGTTGCAAGAGGTGGAGTTAACAAATCATCTAAAGGCAACGCTTCAGTTGCAAGCAATTCTTGCTGACGGTTTGCCACGTTAATTTGGTGGTAGTGAATCGCGTGAATCACTGCACCTGTTGGAGATGGAACCCATGCACAGCTTGCACCTGCTTCAGGATGTTCAGTCTTGGTTTTGTACATGTCTAACAGCATGTCTGGTTTTGGCCACATGCCTTTACCAATCTGTGCTTTACCACGTAGACCTGTTTGTAGACCTACCATGACGTTACGGTTTTCGTAAGCTGGGAACCATTTTTGGCCTTTGATTTCGCCTTTACGAACGAACGGACCTGCTTCCATGAAGGTATGGATTTCATCACCTGTACGATCCATGAAACCGGTGTTAATAAAGATGGTACGGTCTTTCGCCTGAGCAATACAGTTTTTCAGGTTAACCGAAGTACGGCGTTCTTCATCCATGATACCGATTTTCAGGGTTTTCGCAGGTAAGCCAAGCGCCTGTTCAGCACGTTCAAACAGTTCAACCGCAAATGCAACTTCTTCTGGACCGTGCATTTTTGGCTTAACGATATACATAGAACCGGTACGTGAGTTCTTGATCGTGTTCTCACCACGGATATCAGCCACAGAAAGCAATGGAGTGACCAATGCATCCATGATGCCTTCATAAATTTCTTCGCCATCTACAAGGATCGCCGGGTTTGTCATCAAGTGACCAACGTTACGAAGCAGCATCAATGAACGACCATGAACCTTGGTCTCACCGCCTTCAACATTTTTGAAAGTACGGTCAGCATTGAGTTTACGGGTAATGGTCTTGCCATTTTTCTCGATAGACTCTTCAAGCGTACCTTTCATCAGGCCTAACCAGTTACGGTAGCCTTCTACTTTTTCTTCAGCATCAACTGCTGCAACAGAGTCTTCCAAGTCCTGAATCGTCGTTACAGCTGCTTCAAGCACAACGTCTTTTACGCCTGCTGCATCTGTTTGGCCAATTGGGCTGTTTGCATCAATCTGGATGATTGCATGCAGGCCGTTATTTTTCAGTACGATTTCAGTCGGTGCAGAAGCTTCGCCATTGTAACCAACGAATTTAGAGCTATCCGCAACAGTTGTGGTAGAGCCGTCTTTCAGCGTTACAACCAGTGCATTACCTTCAACTGCATATTTGGTTGCATCAGCATGTGAACCTTGTGCCAGCGGGAATGTTTCATTTAAGAAGTTTTTCGCGAATGCGATAACTTTCTCACCACGTTTCGGGTTATAGCCTTTACCTTTTTCAGCACCATCTTCTTCAGAGATCACGTCGAAGCCGTATAAAGCGTCGTATAAAGAACCCCAGCGTGCATTCGCTGCGTTCAGGCAGTAACGTGCATTACGTACTGGAACTACCAGCTGTGGGCCAGCCAATAGTGCAATCTCTTCGTCTACATTTTCAGTGCTGATCTGGAAATCTTCTACTTCTGGTAATAAGTAGCCAATTTCAGTCAAGAAAGCTTTGTAAGCTTGTAATTCAAATGTGTTATTGCGATGCCATTCATCAATTTTAGCTTGAATATCATCACGCTTAGCCAAAAGTGCTTTGTTTTTAGGGCTAAGATCAACAACGACTTGTTCAAAGTTCTTCCAGTATGTTTCGCTGTCCAAACCAGAACCTGGTAGTGCTTCATTTTCGATAAAATCGTAAAGTTCTTTAGCAATCGCTAACTTGCCTTTTTGAATACGTGCAGTCATTGTCTTTCCTGATATTGCTACTTTTTATACAAGAGATTCTAGTATACCGATTAAAATCTAGCTGAATAGTACTATCACACCGCAAAATAATGAGCATTTTTCTAATAAGAATACCCTCATATTCTTATTAAATGATGTCACACACGATGCAATATCATCCTGCTAAATACCCTCATGACAGTGTATAAAGTTTTTGAAATGTAGAAATTAGACTTAAGTTCAGATTTTTGAATAAAAGTTGTCCGTTCTTTTTATACAAGGTCATATTTAGATCAAGATTAAGCCATGTTTGGCTGAGCTTGTCGATCTTTGACGCAATGGAATGCATAAAAAAGCGCCGGTCATGACCAGCGCTTGTTGTATTTATTCAGGCTCACTTGAAGCTATTTTCTCGATCTGGCGATGTTCTGAATGCAGATATTCATCTGATTGCATCTCTAGCAAACGTGAACGGGTCCGTTCAATTTCGAAAGCCAGTCGCTCACCTTTATAAAGATCAATAATATTATCTTCTGAAGTCAGCAGTAATTTGACTCCACGGTCATAAAATTCATCGACCAGATAAATAAAACGGCGTGTGGCATCATTTAGGAAATCGGTTAAATGCGGCACATTGCTGACCAATACCGTATTGTAGATATTCGCAATTTCAATGAAGTCAGCCGGACTACGCGGTTTTAGGCATAGTTCAGAGAACTCACACCACAACACATCTTCAGTATGTGCCACAGTTTCAACAATGCGGTTATTGATGATGATTGGTTCTTGAGAAGAGGTTTGGGTTTGAGTCAGTGCGGTATAGCGATGTGCCAACCAGTTTTTATTATCATGCGTTAGTGGATATTTGAATAATTGCGCCTGCTTTAAGACACGTAAACGGTAATCCACACCAGCATCTACATTCAGAATGACACAGTTTTTCTTGACCATTTCAATGGTTGGCAGAAAACGGTCACGGTGAATCCCGTTTTTATATAAACCATCCGGTGCAATGTTCGAAGTCGCTACTAGCGTAATGCCACGTTCAAACAGCTTCTGGAACAGATCACTCAGAATCATGGCATCTGTCACGTTAGATACAAAAAATTCATCAAAGCAGATCACCACAGCATCTTTATAAATCTGATCCGCTACGAGATCCAGCGGATTACGCTGACCTGAAAGCTTGTTTAACTCACGATGCACATGCTGCATAAAATGGTGAAAGTGCATACGGGTTTTACGGCGAAATGGAATCGACTCATAAAACTGATCCATGAGCCAGGTCTTTCCACGACCTACTCCACCCCACATATATACGCCTTTTGGCGAAGTCTGACGACGAAAACGGCGAAAGGCTTTTTTAGACGCTTTAAAGCGCTGAATTAATTCCAGCCAGGTACGATTCAGCTCATGTACTGCCATGGCCTGTGCATCATCAGGCATAAACTGTCCTGAAGACAAAGCCTGTGCATAACGTTCTGCAGGAGAGATCGGACTAAAAGCGGTGCTGTGCTGTGAATTAAAATCGGACATAGGTTTCGTACTATTCAGGATCTGTTTAATTATAGCGGAGTTTAGAACGCACACTATAACACTTTGGCATTAACTAACTTAGGCTATTTTATATATTGCCGAGGACTTTGCCCAAACCAACGCTTAAAGGCATGGTTAAAAGCAGCCGGTTCGGAATAACCCAATAACTCTGCAATCATTTCAATCGAATACTGTTTATATTCAATGAGTCGCAAAGCTTTATCTTTAATAATCTCTTCGCGAATCTGTTTATAACTGGTATCGAACTGCTGTAATTGATGGCGTAAAGTACGTTCTGGAATATTCAGAGCCTGAGCCGTTTCAGCCATACTCGGCATCAAACCGGTTTGCAGCTCCAGATAATCCTGTACTCGCTGTACCACAGTCGGGACATCAGCATCTTCCGCCAGACGTTCCAGTTCAGCCAGACACTTTGCTTCATAGACTGCAAAGGTCTCCGCATCTGCTGAAGGAATCCGGATATCCAAAATGGCCTCATCAAACCAGAATGCAGCTCTTGCAGCACCAAACTGTACCTGTGTTCCATAATAATCATGATAGATTTTCTGGGTAGCAGGTTGTTCCGGTGCGGCGAAAGGCAGTTCAATCTGCAAGTCAGGCTTGGACAAACCCATCATCTTGTAAATATCGCGAATGAACTTGAAAGTACCTGAAATCTCAGCTTGCGCGACCAGCATTCCCAGATGATCTTCCGTTTTCTTGGGATAATAGCAAAGCGCACTGCGGTACTCACTTTGCTCCACTCCCAACTGACCGGTAAGATGCGTCAATTGCTGAAAACGAATCACCTGATGCATCGCATCACGTACAGTTGGGCTGGTCACCAACAACATCAGCAAAGGCCCATAACCTGCCAATGCATAATGCTGGCCGATCAATAAACCCTGTTCTGGCTGGATATCCTGACCCACCACCTTGAGCACATCATATTCCACGCTTGGGTGAATAATTGAAGTCGGATCAAGCGCATCAACACGCAAGCCGATATTTTGCAGTTTTTGATCGACCTCTATGCCAGCCTTGCGCATGCCCTGGATCAGATACATCAGACTGAGAACAGAACGTTTCATAACCATACAAATACAATGTGATAGCTCTAGTTGTACTATAAAAATAAGCAGTCGGCTATTGCCGTTTAGATCAATTTTATATCTAATAGCCAGTTAATAAATCAAGATAATTATCCATTATTAAAATAAGCAAGGAATGCGAAGATGCTGGACAATACAAGCCCTACCCACAATCATCCCTATACCAAAGTGGCCATTATCGGTGCCGGTTTTGGCGGGATAACGATGGCAATACGTTTACAGCAGCAAGGCATCCATGATTTTATTATTATAGAAAAAGATAGCGATTTTGGTGGAACCTGGCGCGATAATCAGTATCCGGGAGCGGCCTGTGATGTGCAATCACACATGTATTCCCTTTCTTTTGCCCCCAAAACTGACTGGTCAAAACGCTATGCCGAAGCACCGGAAATTTTTAGCTATATTCAAGATTTAGTCAGTGATTATAATCTTCGGGCTTTTGCTCGGCTGAATACCGAAGTACTTGGGGTTCATTACCAGCAAGACCGATGCTTATGGCAGATCCATCTGCATGATCAAAGCATTCTGGAAGCCCAGTTTGTAGTATTTGCCTCTGGTCCTTTACATGTTCCTCAAATTCCCCATATTACGGGCATTGAAAAATTTAAGGGTAAAATCTTTCACTCTTCTCACTGGGATCATCATTATGATCTCAAGGGAAAAAATGTTGCATCGATTGGGACGGGTGGCAGTGCAATTCAATATATCCCTGAAATTGCACCCGAATGCAAACAGCTCTATGTCTTGCAACGTACTGCGGCTTGGGTTATTCCACGGGATGAGCGCCTATATCATGACCTGGAAAAAAAGCTATTTTCCAAATATGAATGGTTCCGCAAGTTACACCGGATTCGCCTGTACTGGTCCAATGAATCACGCGTGGTGCCTATCGTTAAACCAGCTGTCATGAAATATGCTCAGAAACTGGCTGAAGCTTATATTCGCTATCAGGTCAAGGACAAGGAAACTGCCAAGAAGTTAACTCCAGGCTACATCATGGGCTGTAAACGGATTCTGGTGTCTAATCAATATTTCCCTACCTTTAACCGTAAAAAAGTGGAACTGGTTACTGAAGGCATTTGTGAAGTGACTGAAAACAGTATTATTACAGTAGATGGTAAAGAACGTCCGATTGACTGCCTGATCTACGGTACCGGATTTATTACTGATCCAAGAATTTATCTGAAAAATTTTGACTGCACTGGCCTGAATGGCATTCACTTAAATGATGTCTGGAAAGATGGTGCCGAAAGCTATTATGGAATCTGTGTGAAAGGTTTTCCGAACCTGTTCCAGTTATTAGGGCCAAATACTGTGCTGACACATAATTCAGTCCTTTTCATGATTGAAGCGCAAGTAAGTTATATCCTGCAAATGATCGCCCTAGTGGATCAATCACATAGTGATGCAATTGTGGTCAAAGATCAGGTACAGGAAAAATTCAACCAGGATGTCCAACATATGTTGGACAATACGGTCTGGCAATCTGGCTGCGTTAGCTGGTATCAGCAGGAAGGTGGGAAAAATTTTGCCTTATGGCCTACCTATACCTGGAAATACTGGCTCAAAACCAAAACCCTTAATGCAGCAGATTATTATTTTTTAAATAAAGCCAGTTAAAAGCCCTTCACATTCATAGTGCTAGCGATGGCATAATAAAGACTGATTTATCATACTTTTTTATTATGCAATCGCTTTGGTTAGTATCCCAGCTTCTGGTCTGTTTAGTGCTTGGTTTTGTTTTTGCGAAACGGCTTCCTGCTCCCCTCACAAAAATCTGCTTTAAGGTTCTTCCGTATTTTAGTTATATTTTGCTGATTGCCATCGCTTTTGAGTTTTCTGAACTTTTAGCGGAATTACCTCATCCTGCTCAGATTCTAAATACCTCTATTACAATTGCTTTTCTCACCTCTATTGGGGCATTTGGCTGTTGTTATCTGCTCTTTAAATGGGCAGATTTTCAACCTTCTTCTGGACGAGTCTCCACTGAGCTAGTGATTAAATCACTGATCAATATCAGTTATGCGTTCTTCGCCTTAGCCGCTGGCTACTTGCTGCATTATAGTTCCACTCAAATGGGTCTTTCTATTCAAATCAGCACCTGGCATTTATTACTGGTCTTTATGTTTCTGATTGGACTGGATCTTGCCTATTCACCACTTGATCGCTCATGGTTGAACTGGAAAATCCTGCTGGTTCCGGCAGGTTGTATTGCTGGTTCATGCGTGGCAGCAATTGTCTATTCTTTCTGGAATCCAGATATTCATTTAAAAGACCTGATTATGCTGTCGCAAGGTTATGGTTTTTATTCCATGTCGGGTGTTGTCGTCACAGAACTGAGAAATGCAGAACTGGGTAGTATTGCCCTGGTGAATGACCTGTTTCGGGAAATTTTTGCGATTTTACTGATGTATTGTGCCGGCTGGCGTTACCCAAGATCAGCAATTTCTGCTGCAGGGGCGACTGCGATGGATGTGACTTTACCCATGGTCAAACAGGCCTGTGGCAATGATTTTATTCCACATGCCATGGTGAGCGGTTTTATTTTATCTGTATTGGCACCAGTGGCAGTGAGTGTGTTGGCGGTAATTTAAAAATCCCTCCCGACCTCCCTTTTTTAAAGGGAGGAGAAGTCCCCCTTTCATAAAGGGGGATTTAGGGGGATTCAATTAGAAATAAAATAAACTGCGGAATATTAAAAATTCATATCCGCCCTACCCAATGAATCTCCTACTGTCTCCATCATCTCTGAAGCGAGTTCTACAATATCTATGCTATCAAGGCCTGACATCCAGTCCCATGAACCCGACTGTGCCTGTTGTTTATATTTTTCCTGCTGTTCGAACTGATCTGCTATTTTTTCCATCTCCAGCCTTTGTTCTAGCATCTTTTGTTCTGGTGTCTTTATTATTCTCATTTGAAATTCCTTTTTATTTTTATACAGCTTTTCTCAATGTATAAAAAAAGCCTTTCATATGAAAGGCTTTTCATCAGGTAACCGGAATTACAATGTTGCCAAAATATCTTTTAGAGTCTGACGAGGATTTTCCGACTTGGTAATTGGTCGTCCAATCACCAGATGTGTTGATCCATCCAGCATTGCCTGTTTTGGTGTCACAATACGTTTTTGATCGTCTGCATTTGAACCTTCAGGACGAATCCCAGGAGTGACCAGTGCAAAGTCTTTTCCAATAGTTTCACGCAGCATTTTCGCTTCTTGTGCGGAACAGACCACCCCATCCAAGCCACTATCTTTGGTGAGTTGAGCCAGACGTTTTACATGTTCATTAGGCTCAATATCCAAGCCAATATCTTTCAAGTCTTCACGCCCCATTGAAGTCAACACAGTTACCGCAATGAGTTGAGTCTTATAGTTACCTGCTTTTAAACGCTCAACACAGGTCTCCATCATTTTACGACCACCTGAAGCGTGGACATTGACCATCCACACGCCCAAGTCTGCCGCAGCACATACCGCTTGTGCAGTGGTATTCGGAATATCATGGAACTTCAGATCTAAAAACACGTCAAAACCTTTGTCTTGAAGTGCTTTTACAATGATAGGACCTTCATGAGTAAATAACTCTTTGCCCACCTTTACTCGACATAAGGCAGGATCGAGCTGCTCTGCAATCGTTAAGGCATCAAATTGACTTTTAGCATCCAGTGCAACGATGATACTCATGAGAAGACCCTTCAAATTGACAAAATTAAACCATTATACGGACTAGCCCTATAACAACCAAGAATATTTTCGCAAAAATGATTTTTTGATTCAAATTAAGTCATTTATTTATATAATTTTTATATATTTCTTCTAAATATAATTTAGCAATAAAAAACGCCTTAGAAGCTAAGCTAAAAGGCGTTTAATCAAAACAGGCGAAGTAAAAAAATCAGTAGATTACTTCGACTTCTCATTTTTGTCTAAAGCGGTGCCGATGGCCTGTCATTAGAATTAATATCTAATACTGTTTTCTCATGTCGTGTATGAGCTGCCGCTTCTGCTGCCATCATCTTGGCAGTATTCAACTGTTCCTTACGTAGATGTTCAATATCTTTACGTAGTCGTTTAATTTCCCAATTACTCTGAAAAACGCGGAAAACCTGCACACCGAGTAACAAGCCAACCACTATTCCTAAGGAAAGAGTCAAAAGGAGCAATAACCCTAAGCGCATTGCAGGAACTTGAGTAAATAACAAGTCCACTGAGACCTCAGTCCCGTTTTGCAACACCAAAGCTAATGAATAGCCAAAGACGAGCAATAAAAGAATGACCAGAACGTAACGCATGAACACCCCGTAAATATCTTGTTTATTTGTTTGCAGATTCGTTTACTGCATCACGAAGTGCTTTACCTGGCTTAAAGTGTGGAACAGCTTTTGCTGCAACTTCAACAGATTTACCAGTTTTAGGATTACGACCCACACGAGGCTCACGATGATGCAATGCAAAGCTGCCAAACCCGCGAATCTCAATACGGTTATCAGATGATAAAGCTTCAATCATTTGATCAATCATAATTTTAACTGCTTCTTCCACTAAAGGTTCAGCCAAATGCGGATTCTTTAGCGCGATGCGCTCTATTAAGTCAGACTTATTAAGTGCTTCAGTAGTCATCTGCGACCTCTTTAATTATCAAGCTACTCGGGATCTATTTTCCGATAATAACCTGTTTAAATACAAAACGGTAGCGCAATAATTAAATACTACGCTACCGTTTACAGTATTTGTGTAAAAAGTATTACTTAACTTACATTAACAATACAATTCACCATCTACTCTTAGTGATTCATTTGCGCTTTGATCAAGTCACCAATAGTTTTAGGACCATTGTCTTGACCAGCAGCAGCTGTTTTCAGATTTGCAACAGCTTCTTTCTCTTCAGCTTCGTCTTTCGCTTTGATAGACAAGTTGATAGAGCGAGATTTACGATCTACATTGATGATCTTAGCTTCAACTTCTTGACCAACTTCAAGGAATTTAGTCGCATCTTCAACGCGGTCGCGGTTGATTTCAGATGCTTTAAGAGTTGCTTCAACTTCATCAGCTAACTTAACAGTAGCGCCTTTAGCGTCAACTGCAGTTACAGTACCTTTAACAAGCGCACCGCGTTCGTTAGCAGCTAAGAAATCGTTGAACGGATCGCTGTTCAATTGTTTGATACCAAGGCTGATACGGTTGCCTTCAGCATCTACAGACAGGATAACTGCTTCAACAGTGTCACCTTTCTTGTAACGACGGATCGCTTCTTCGCCTTGTTCGTTCCAAGAGATGTCAGACAAGTGAACTAGACCATCGATACCGCCTGGTAAACCGATGAAGATACCGAAGTCAGTGATTGACTTGATAGTACCTGAAACTTTTTCACCTTTGTCGTGGTTCTTAGCAAACTCTTCCCATGGGTTAGCACGAGTTTGTTTAATACCAAGAGAAATACGACGACGCTCTTCGTCTACTTCAAGAACCATAACATCAACTTCGTCACCGATCTGAACTACTTTAGATGGGTGGATGTTTTTGTTAGTGTGGTCCATTTCTGAAACGTGTACTAAGCCTTCAACACCTTCAGCGATTTCTGCGAAACAGCCGTAGTCAGTAAGGTTAGTTACGCGAGCTTTAACGATAGAACCTTTAGGGTAACGGCTCATGATCGCTAACCATGGATCTTCGCCTAATTGTTTAAGGCCTAAAGATACGCGGTTACGTTCGCGGTCGAATTTAAGTACTTTAACAGTAACTTCTTGACCCACTTCAACAACTTCTGATGGGTGCTTGATACGTTTCCAAGCCATATCAGTGATGTGAAGAAGACCGTCGATACCGCCAAGGTCAACGAATGCACCGTAGTCAGTAAGGTTTTTAATAGTACCAGTAACTGTTTGACCTTCTTCAAGCTGAGCAAGAAGCGCTTCACGGTCAGCTGAAGATTCAGCTTCCATAACAGCACGACGTGAAACAACAACGTTGTTACGTTTAGCGTCAAGTTTGATTACTTTGAATTCTAACTCTTTACCTTCCAAGTGAGTAGTATCACGGATAGGACGAGTATCAACTAAAGAACCTGGAAGGAACGCACGAACTGGACCGATGTCAACAGTGAAACCGCCTTTAACTTTACCAGAGATAACACCAGTAACGATTTCGCCGTCTTCAAAGATTTTTTCAAGTTTAGTCCAAGTCTCAGCGCGTTTAGCTTTTTCGCGAGAAAGAACTGTTTGACCCATACCGTTGTCAAGTGCTTCAACAACTACGTCTACAGTGTCGCCAACTTGAACTTCAAGTTCGCGCTGTTCATTTAAGAACTCAGCACGGTCAACAACGCCTTCAGATTTAAGGCCAGTGTCAACAGTTACCCAATCAGAGTCGATGCTTACTACAACGCCTTGGATGACTGCACCCTTTTCAACGTTGAGGTTTAATTCGCTTTCTTCAAAGAGGGCTGCAAAAGATTCGGTCATGATATATCCGATAAAGTCAGCGGTCTTGGATCAGACAAGGCCGGTTTAATTAAGCATCTACATAGTCCATATAAAACTGATCAAGCTATGCGTCTGCTGAAATAATAGGGTTATTGAGCTAATTGCTGATCCACATATGTGGTCATCAGTTTGAATACTTCATCGATATTCAGATCTGAACTGTCGATGATGTACGCATCAGCAGCAGGTTTGAGCGGAGCAACAGTGCGTTCCATATCTCGTTTATCCCGCGCTTCGATATTAGCTAAAATGTCGTTTATTTTAACATCCAGCCCCATACCCTGCAACTGCTTTACACGTCTTTGCGCACGGGATTCAGCCGAAGCTGTCAAATAAATCTTGGCTTGTGCATCTGGGAAGATACTGGTCGCCATATCGCGGCCATCTGCCACCAGACCAGGAGCTTGAGCAAAAGCATGTTGACGGGCCACCAGAGCAGTTCTAAGTTCAGGAATTGCAGCAACTTTTGAAGCATACTCACCCACCCGTTCGGTACGGATAGTTTGGGAGACATCTTCACCATTCAGCCATACCTGAACACCTGATTCAGTGCTGACAAATTGGATATCCAAATTTGTTGCAATTTGTACGCATTCAGCCAGTTTAGTATCCAGTTCATCGAGTAAATTATGGTGATGCAATGACAGTCCTAATAAACGATACAAAGCCCCTGAATCCAGTAAATGAAAATGGTAATGTGCTGCAAGTTTTGCAGCCAGTGTGCCTTTGCCAGATCCACTTGGACCATCAATGGTAATAATTTGAACTGTCATTACTTTCCCGTTATTTATACAGATTTTGCAAGTTTTGCGAGGCCTAGTTTAATCCCTGTCTTGAGCTGTGCAAGAATTAATTTACTGACAAATGGAAGACGTGCCTGCAATTCTATCGTATAAGTCACCAGACTTTTGTTATCGTCCAATGCTTCAAACTCAATAATACCCAAATGATGTTTAATCAAAGGATTCTTTACGATCTTGTATTCAATACGGGAGTTCGGCTCTAGCAAGGTAATTTGCTCTTTTAGCGGCTTGACTGGACCTAAACCCATGCTACGCACAGAACCCACACCATCTGGGCGCTCAGGGTCTGCCGAATCCTTAATCCGTTCCACCTGCATTGGTGCAAAAGCCACGTTATAAGCATCGTGTTTAGACAGCAATTCAAAAACCTTATCAATCGCTGCTGGGAATTCTTTTTTTACCTGAATCGCATTTTTCATTTTTCTTTTTCCTGAAAATAAATGATTTTAAAGTGAGCAAAGTTTAACGAATTAGATTCGATTTATTTATGAGCATTCAGTAATTTTTCTTGCAATTTCAGCTGGCGTTTTTGTTCACGACGCAACTTGAAAAATGCACTCAACTGCTCAGCACACTGCTGCTGCATACAGCCCGAGTCAAATAGAAATACATGATTATAGTAGCCAGTCTCAAAAAGCTTGCGTGCACTCACCAAAGAACCTGCTTTGGGCTCATTTGTACCAAAAACGACCCGTGAAATACGCGAATGCACCAATGCACCTACACACATGGTGCACGGTTCCAGAGTTACATAGAGGACAGCATCTTCAGGCAGGCGGTAGTTTTTCAGGTTCTGACAAGCTTCACGTAATGCTACGATTTCAGCATGGGCAGTCGGATCATTTAAAGAAATAGGCGCATTGTAGCCACGGCCAATGACCTGATTTTGGCTGACAATCACGGCACCCACAGGAATTTCACCCTGCTCAGCAGCAAGTGCAGCCTGCTCATAAGCAAGCCGCATCCAGTATTCATCGGTAAATTGTGTTTCGGACATTCAGACTTAAATCACATCATAGTGCTTGAGTAGCTCATTCCAGCTTTCAATGGTGGTTACCGGTGGATTCTGAGACAGAATGCCTTTCAGGCTTAAATCACTACCCTTTTGCCATTCTGGAGACAGATCTTTATCAACCAGACGAGCACGTACGCCTTCAACAAAGTCAGGATGACGGATTTTCCAGTCTGAAATATGAGTTTCCAGTTCAAAAATTTCATTCCAGGAATGAACCTGTTTACCCCATTGCCATAATAACCAGCTTAGAGCAGCGGTTGCAGGTGAACCTTTTTGCAGGTTTTCGCTGGCCTGACGTAACCAGTCACTGCGCGCATCACTTAGACCGATAATCGATTCATAGTCATGTTCAAAGTTCATTCCACGACATACACTGTGGATTACATCCAGTGAGTTTTGCAGAGGACCCGGGCCTACCGGACGATGCATACTATTCAAGGTATCATCAATCGCACGGAAATCGCCAGCTGGATAATGTTCCCAGTCTATATTTACGACCTTATCTAATACTGAATCACGCTGTGCATCACAGATATGAGTCGCCCAGCCAATACCGTAAGCACCAGCAGCGGTCATGATTGAACCCGTTAAACCCGTAAACAGACCAATCGCTCCACGGTCTGCCAGGAAGCGGGTCGCACCCACATCTGGATATAAACCGATATTAATCTCAGGCATCGCCAGACGTGAATACGGCGTTACCAAACGGAATGGAGCCGCCATAAACAAGCCTAAACCGCCACCCATGACATAACCTTCACCCCAGACCAATACCGGTTTGGCATAGTTATGCAGCAATAAATCTAGCGCATATTCCTGTTCAAAAAACTTATTGGCCGTTGCCACTTCATCATTAATTACTAACTGACGTAGCTTACGTACATCCCCACCGGCACAAAATGCTTTCGGGGTTGTTGAATCCAGCCAGATCGCTTTTACGCTGTCATCTGTATGAAAGTCCTGAAAAACTTCCAGTAGTGCAGAAACCAGAGATTCATCTAAAGCGTGTAATGATTTTGGACGATTCAGGCGTACAATGCGCCAGCCATTGTTGGCTTGTTCAACAATCAGGTCCGGATGGTAAGGTTTAGTTACAGGAGAATAAGTCATGCGTCCAGCTGCCAATCTATAGGCTCAATGCCATGTTGTTTGAGATAATTATTCGTTTTCGAAAAAACTTTACAACCAAAAAAACCACCCCGGTTTGCTGACAAAGGCGAAGGATGTGCTGCCTTTAAGACCAGGTGTTTATTTTGATCAATGCGCTGTCCTTTACGCTGTGCGTATGCGCCCCAAAGAATAAAAACGATATGTTCACGTTGTTCATTCAATACATCAATGACGTGATCTGTGAATTCTTCCCAACCACGTTTCTGATGTGAAGTTGGCTGTGCTGCCTCTACGGTCAGTACGGCGTTGAGCAGAAGTACACCCTGTTCCGCCCAATGAGTTAAATCACCATGTTTAGGGATTTTTACGCCTAAATCATTATGTAACTCATGAAAAATATTACGTAAAGATGGAGGTAATGCAACTCCTTTTTGCACCGAGAAGCTTAAACCATGCGCCTGATTCGGACCATGATAAGGATCCTGACCAATAATCACCACTTTAACCCGGTCTAATGGCGTCGTATTCAAAGCATTAAAAATCAGGTGATTCGGTGGATAAATCACCTTGTCTGCTTTTTTTTCTTCAATTAAAAACGTTTTTAACGCATCCATTTTTGGACTCAATAAAAACTCACTGAGTCCATATTTCCAGCTGTCATCTAACTGAACTTTATTCAGTTTCGCAATTTGCTGTTCATTTAAAGACATGCTTCAATCCTAAATCTATGTCAGTCTGCGTTTATATTCGAATTTTTAAGGCTGGACTTGCAGATCCACAGCCGGATTATGAAATGGAAGACCCTGTTTCAGTTTCGCAAACATCTCTGGATCTGTCCACTCTGCCCGCACCTGCTCCGAGAATTCAATCTGTTCCAGGCTAAGTGGACCCATCTGTTCATTCTGGATATCTTCCAAGAAGCTTTGCGCATAGCCGGTATCAGTTTCATGAACAATCACAGAATAAACTTCAACATCCCCTTCACCATTCTGAGTAATGGTGGATGCCAATACCTGTTGAGCCAGGAAGAAGAAAATACGTGAAAACTGTTCTGCAGATGGCGAAACCGGCAAAGATACCCAGCGTGCACTAAAATTCTTGCATGCCTGAATATATTCAGGATCATCTTTTTGCCAAAAGCAGATCGCATGGTCAAAAGAATCAAAAAAATCCTTAATCACCCCTTTGAGCAGACCAAAATCATATACCATCTGGCCATGATCCAACTTCGACGCTTTCAGCAATAACTCAACTTTATAACTGTGACCATGAATCGAACGTTTACAGCGATCCGAGGTGCAGTTACGCACAATATGAGCATTTTCAAACTTAAATAACTTACGAATTAACATATGCCGTAATGTCGTCAAAAAATAGGTGAATTAATTTCAATTATAAAGCAAAAGTAAACCAATGAGGATTAATTTTGCAGTTCGTCATGATAGGCAAAAAGGATTGAAGCGAAAACAGATTAAATTCCAAAAAATGAGATTATTTAAAAATGGTGGAATTTTAAAAAGGTGCCATGCTACGATAGGCAACATACACCTTTTTGTCCTGCCGCACCAGATCACTACTAAACTGACGTTTACGCTCACTCAGCATCACTTCGATACGTGCTTTAAAGTGATTGGATTGCACCCCAAGCAGGTTATTAAACAGGTTGTGTTTGGCTGCATCCACCTGAGCAAAGGGTTCTAGTGTCCAAAGATCAGCTACATTGGAAAAATATTCCAGATTTGCCTGACGGCGATCCAGCAATTGCTGCACGGCATTCACATCCAGCTTTTCATCCATGCTCGCCAAAAGAAATGCAGATGCGGTATTAATATTGACCGTAGTATCTGCTACAGGCGCAGTACTTAGATAAGGTGCGATTAGTTTGTACTTGTTTTCTTCAAAGCCTCGTACCAGTTTCAGCTCTTCAACGCTATGAAATTTGACATTCGGAGGTAGAGAACCATTCGGCAAGCCCTGATAATAATTGGATTCTGCGCCCATTGGTCCACTTGGCATTTCATCTTCATCCTGCCAGTCGATCACGGCTTCACTCAACTGCTCTGGCAATCCAGCACGTTTTAATATCAGCTCAAACCAGGCTTTAGCATTTTCATTCACCGTACCTTCTGCTGTAATCAGGCTATTTAAATTAAACTTACCCGACTCATCTTGCAGTATTCCCGAAACATAACCATCTTCAACCGGAAAAGCTGGCATCGGCTGCGCCCAGGTTTCATTTAAATGATCAACTTCTGCTGCATTCTCTGCGTCATCGACCAGCAATTCAGAAAAAAACGCTTCAGCACTTTTGGCATACATCAAAGACTGGTTTTGTCGCATTAAATAAGCGGTACTTTCAACAGTTGCAGCCTGACGTTTAGCAATAGTCGCAGCCAAAATAGTTGCAAGCGCCACCATCACTAGAATGGTAATCAGAGCAATCCCCTTCTGCTGTTTGATCATCATTGCTTTGTTCATCTGCATTTTATTATTCTTTGTCAGGTTAACTTTTGGGTTTCAAGCAGGAAATCTGTATTCAATAAACTAAAAATCCACTCATAACTGACCCCATTAACCATTAAGTTGATTTTAATGCCTTTGGGTAGACGCTGTTTTTGCTCAATCCGATTTAAATCAAAAGATGAGTCTGGCCATTGGGTCATTTCATTTGGATTAAGTACTACGATCTGAAACTGCTCAACATCGGACAACAACACACTGGATTCAGGTTGATCACGCCCGGTCTGGTTTAAATTCCGGTATTTCAGGCGATAGAGTTTTTGTTCATCCGCCCGGTACTGATATTCAACCCGTTCATCTGGAGAAATCCCCTCTTCCAGAGGATCGGTGACTCCAGTCTTACTAAAGTTAAAACGTCCGTTTTGCAAAACCAGTGCCGGCTGAATATCACCATTAATATTGGCCGTCAAAGGCACCGCCTGCACCGTATCACGCAAGATCTGCTGATAAGTATCTTGTAACTGACTTAAGCGCTGTTCATGCACCGCATTACGGTCTTTGGTTTGCACAATATAATCAAATACTTTCCAGCCGAGAGCAGATAGTACGGCAAAAATAGCAATAGCAACCAGCAGTTCGACCAGCGTAAATCCCTTTGACTTCATGGCGCTTCATTCATCCGGTGATTAAAGAACATCAAGCTGCTAATTCCATTTTCTGCCTGACCGGTTTCAGTATTAACCAGACTTACCTGTAACTCAATACGCTGCACATTAGGACTTACAGTAGGCTCACTGCGCTTATCGATTTGCCAGGTTTCGCCCTGTTGAGTGAGTTGTTTAGATTCAGTACCAGTGAGCCACTGCTGATTGATTTCCATTAGTGCTGCTTCATTCAAGGCAACGAACTGGGCTTGGGTTCTCAAAATGGCATTCGAAGTCGATTGGGTATATTGCATAGCAACTTTAGTCAGGGTCATGGCTGCTGTAGCAAAGATCGCAAGTGCAACCATTACTTCCAGCAAGGTAAATCCTGAGGCACGCTTAAGTCGAGTAATCCTCGACCTGAGCGGCATTGTCGCGCAAGAAAGTCCCAAAGCTGTGCTTGAGGAGCCGCGATGAATGAAACGCTGTTTCACCGCTGCGCAAGACGAAGAGCTACGCTCAGATTGCGAACGATCAGCATCTGACTTAAACGGCTTGATTACATCAGCACCGGCACTCTGTTTAAAGACCCTAGCTTTCATGAACTTTACCCAAATGATCAATATCAATCGGATTGCCTACTTCACGATCTTCCAGATAGAACTGGATTCTGACCGGTTTAACTTCACCATTGCCTAACCAGATCAGCTTGGGTGCATTGGCTTCAGTAAGATCCCGATTTTGGGCATTATTATAATGTTGCTCTAAAGGCTGAATCCGGAAAGAGACCTGCTCTGGTAAACTACGCAGATTAAACCCCGCATAACTTTGCCATTTCTGCTGATTTAAAGTTGATTCTGCCTGATTAGGTGAACGATATTCCACGATCCCGTAACGAAATGGTGAAACATCAGTGGCAGCCTGAACATCAAGCGCAAGAATACGGGATTGATCATTAGCTTCCCGCAAGATCCGCTGCAAATCCAGTAACAGTACTTCCCGTGCCTGCATTGCCTTGCGCTGATCTACCCCACCAATATTCAATACAACCAGTGACGCCATAATACTCATAATCACAATCACCACCATCACTTCGATTAGAGTGAATCCACGAATGGAGGCGTGATGTGATCTGATCATAGGCAACTCTTAGGCGAACTGCTCGGCAGGATGGACCTGTTTCGGTAAAGCTAAAGCTTGATCAATAAGGGCAACGCGCAAGGTATCGCGTGAACCGAGATAGCGCTGATAAAAACTGGAGTTCAGAATCGCAGCTGCACCATGGGTCATCGACCAAATTGAGGCCAGATAATCACGCACCGACATGCTGCTATTGATTGAAGCCAAATAGCTTTCAGTCATACGGATAATCAAACGTAAGCGCTGTTTGCGCACCTGATAAAGTTCGCTAAACAGGTGCTGAATTCCAACACCTGTTGTAGAAAGACGTTCTTCAATCTGATGAAAAAGGACAGTACGTTCAGGGTGATGCAGATGATGCAACATAAAGAATGCCAGATGTTCAGGAAAAGCCTTATCACTATCCTGGATCATTTCCAGCAACATGCGCTCATTACGGATAATCAGCAATATGTACAATTCATCTTTACTCTGGAAATGCTTATAAAGAGTGCCTTTGGCCAGATCTAGTTCTGCTGCCAGTGCATCCAGGGTCATCCCTGCTTCACCATTTTCTAGCAGTAACTGCTCTGCAACTTGAAAAATCAAGGTTTCTCTTGCTCGAAACTGAGCCTGACGATCCATCTTCACCCTATAACTCTCTTGTACTCTTATCTAACTTTACTTACTTTGAATTCAGAAGATTCTCAAAGTTCTGCTTTGTGATATAAGCCATTTCTTCTAGCGACTTATCATATACATCGCAAAGCGCTTTGGCTACATAAGGAACGTATTTTGGTTCATTAGATTTGCCACGATATGGCATTGGAGCAAGGTAAGGACTATCCGTTTCGATTAAAACCCGATCAAGTGGAACCTGTTTGGCAACGTCACGCAAATCCTGGGCATTTTTAAAAGAAACAATACCGGAGAAAGACACATAGTAACCGCAGTCTAAAACAGCTTTAGCGGTTTCCCAATCTTCGGTAAAACAGTGCAAAATGCCATGGGTAGATTTTTCTGCACGGATAATATCAACCGTGTCATGCTTGGCGGAACGGGTATGCACGACGACAGGTTTTTTCACGATTTGTGAGGCATGGATATGACGGGCAAAACAGTCTTTTTGCTCGGCAATAAAATCGGTGCTGTGATAATAATCGAGCCCCGTTTCACCCAGCGCCCAGACTTTTTCTGGCTGTGCCAGTTCAACCAGATATTCAGTGGTCGCACGCGCCATTGTCGCCGCATCTTCGCAAGGATGTACACCAACGGTATAACCGACATCAGGATGACGGGCCGCGATTTTAGCCAACTCGATATGATCATCCAGATCCACCGAGATACTCATAAACTTGGATACGCCTGCTTCACGGGCCTGAGCGAGCGCCTGATCCAGATCACCGTTATAAGGTGTTAAATCAAGCAGCGTTAAATGGCAATGAGTATCTACAAACACAATGAGTTCCTACCGAAGGTAAATTAACTACATAGTGTAACTTTTACGTCCATCAGATTTAAGACCCGCAACCAGACGATCTGCTTCATTTTTGAAGAAAACGCCTTTTTCACCGGTGAGCTGAATCCCAAAACCTTGTGGCTTGATGCCATTCTGCTTTTGAGATATCCAGATTACTTTTCCGGTTAATGGAATTTTCTGCGTCTGTTCAGGTAAAGTCGTCAAAACAAAAACTTCTTCACCTAATTTTACTGGCTGCTTGGAAGGAATAAAAAGTCCACCACCTACAACATATGGCATATAACTGGCAAATAACGTTTCAATATCCGGAATATTGGCCTGAATAATACCGCCCATACGTGGTTGCATCTTGTTTTCCCCTTAAGCTAAAGATTCATCAGCTTGATACACAATTCATCGAGCACCAAATTACTTTGTACGTTCTGCTCTAGATATTGCTTGGCTCGCTGAAAATCCTCATAAATTTTAAAAAGTGTTTCCAATGAATATTGTTCGGCCAATACATTAAAGTCCAGATCAATGTTTTTTACGGCCTGATTTAGCTTGACACAAATTAAATCGGACAACAAGTATTCAAACATTTGACCAAATTCACCAAAACTCAGGCTTTTATTCCATTTGGTCGCAATTGCCATTGGCATATTTTTTTGAATGACCAGTTTTTTCCAGTCTTCCATGAATTCCTGACGTAATGGCAACCAGGAACTTTGTGCAACCTCAATCGCTTGCAAAGGCATCTGATTGGATAAATTCATTAATAGCTGCTGCTGGCTCGAACCTGCTTCAGGTAACTGCGCCTCTACATATTCACTAAATTGCGCTGATGAAATCCGGTCTAAAGCAAAATGCTGTAAACGGCTGCGAATAGTTGCAGGCAATTTCAGATAATGATCCGCAAGCAGAATAATGACAATATTTTCACCCGGTTCTTCCAGAGTTTTCAGCAAAGCATTAGAAGAAGCAATATTTAATGCTTCAGCGGGTTCAATGACAATGACACGCCAGCCATCGACGGTCTGCTGTACAAAAGGCAGAAGATCACGGATCTTTTCAATTTTAATTTTGGCATTCTGTTTTTTATTGTCTTCATCAGTGCTGATATAGACGTAATTCGGATGGGTATCCGCTTTCAGCCACTGACAACTGCCACACTCACCGCATGGCCCCTTAGGCTGACGGTTCAGGCATAAAACCCAGGCCAGAAACTGCTGGGCAAAGGCTTCTTTACCACAGCCTTTTTTTCCATAGAACAATAAACCATGCCCAAGCTTAGGAAAACGCCCGGTTAGCGTATCCCAAACCTGTTGCTGCCATGGATAAATCTGTGCATTGACATCAAGCGGCATGGAGAATTCTCAAATTAAGCAAAAGAAGATGGATCCATCTGGTTCAAGCGATCTAGATCTTCCTGCGTATCGACACCTGGCGGTAAATTGGCTTCTGCCACAGCAATGGCAATACGGTGACCATTTTCCAGTACACGTAACTGTTCTAAAGATTCCAGTTTTTCCAGCACACCCATTTCCCAGGTTACATATTCCTGTAGCAGTTTCACGCGGTAAGCATATAAACCCAAATGACGATAAGCCTGATCATGCAGTTTCTGTTCAGCTAGCTTGGCACCATCACGGTCATAAGGAATCGTAGCACGACTAAAATACAGTGCCTGATTGTGCTTAGACATCACAACCTTAACGATACTGTCACGCTTGAATTCCTCTAAATGATGAATTGGCTCACACAGAGTCGACATTGAGCAAGCCGGTTGATCTTCTAAGAGTTGCGCGACCTGTTTAACTAACTGAGCTGGCAATAAAGGTTCATCACCCTGTACATTCACAATAATGTCATCACTCGCCCAGCCCTTGATTCGAGCTACCTCGCTTAGACGATCGGTACCTGATGGATGATCTGCTGAAGTCAGGACCACATCAACACCTTCAGCACGGCAAACTTCGGCAATACGTTCATCATCTGTTGCCACACACAGGTCATCAAAGCCCTGTACTTTTTTGGCCTGATCCACGACACGCAGAATCATCGGACGACCATGGATTTCCAGCAAAGGTTTACCCGGCAAACGTGAACTGGAGAAGCGTGCAGGAATAACTATATGTTTCATCGTAAATAAACCTTAGGAAATAGAAATACCCTGTTGCTCTAATTGCTGCTGCAATATTGTATAACAGGCAGGTGACAAGACTGCATCGACCGGCACCACCCAGATATCCCGCTGATAATCTGGATACTGTTTGAGTAATGCCATAATTTTAACTGCATCTTTTTCAGTAGTAATGATCGGACTATTGTCATCGAATTGCAGATCTTCAATTTCATAATCATGATGATCTGGAAATTCATGACACTGAAATTGCTGCAGCCCCAGATGTTCTAGTGTTTGATAAAAACGCTGTGGAAAACCGATGCCGACTACTGCATAGAAAGCCGCAGTTGGATCAAAGCTTTTGATAACATCCTGATTTAATAAATACGGCTGAGAGGCTGCAAGATGCATATGCAAAGGCGAAACTGGATTTGCTGCATGTTCAATCACGGTACCTTTTTCCAACCGGGTAACGGGTTCACGCAGATAACCTTCTGGTAAAAGTTTCTGGTTGCCCAAGCCTCGGTTATTATCCAGCACAATCCATTCAATCTGACGATTTAAAGCCCAGTGCTGCAAACCGTCATCACAAATAATTAAATCCAGTGCATGCTTTTCTAGCAGAAGCTCAATGCTCTTTTGACGATTTGGCCCTACAGCCATCGGCACACCAGTCGCTTGGACAATTAAGGCTGGTTCATCACCTACCACTTCAGGCAAGGTATTTAAATCTACATAAGCAGGAAAAGGACCTTTACCACCATAACCTCGACTGATTACACCAATCCGTAGGCCTTTTTCAGTGAGGTAATCCACCAGATGAATCAGTAAAGGTGTTTTACCACTCCCACCTACGGTAATATTTCCAATCACCATTACTGGAATAGGTGCGGTATAGCTTTTTTTAATCCCTTTACGGTAAAGCCAGTGGTTACTGACAAAACCCAAGCGGTAAAGCCAGGACAAAGGACGCAGCACAACCAGCCACTTTGCCTGTGTATTCCAAGCATCCTGAATGATCTGTGCCAAAGCCATGACTTAATGTTCCTCGAAATTACGTTGGTACAGCTGATAATAAGCACCTTGACGTGCAATCAGCTCAGCATGATTACCCTGCTCTATAATACGACCTTGATCCATCACTACAATGCGGTCGGCATTTTCAATTGTTGATAGACGGTGGGCAATCACAATCGTAGTCCGATCTCGCATCGCCTGATCAAAGGCACGCTGAATAAAGTATTCAGATTCATTATCCAGCGCACTGGTCGCTTCATCCAGAATCAGAATCGGTGCATTTTTCAGAATAGCACGGGCGATCGCAATACGCTGACGCTGACCACCTGACAGATTCAGACCTTGAGCACCCAGTGGCGTATCATAACCTTGTGGCAAGGCCATAATGAAATCATGTGCATAGGCAGCTTTTGCCGCTGCAATGATTTCTTCATCACTCGCATTTTCTAGCTGGCCATAAGCAATATTTTCACGAACAGTACGGTTAAACAGCACTACCTGCTGGTTTACCATCGCGATCTGGGTACGTAAAGCAGTCAACTCATAATCAGTAATCGGTTTTTGATCCAGTAAAATTTGCCCGGATGAAGTTTCCTGATAACGTACCAACAGATTCACCAGCGAGGTTTTACCTGCTCCTGAACGCCCAACCAATGCTACAGTCTCGCCCGCTTTCACTTCTAGGTTAAAGTCATGAATCGCATGGTGACCATCGCCATAAACCAGATTGACATCTTTAAATTGAATGTTGCCTTTTAAGGCATCATTGAGTTTGCCGGTATTATGCTCTTCAGGCATATCTAGCAATTCAAACACAGAATGTGCGGCCGCCATACCACGCTGAATTTTTTCATTCACATCAGTTAATGTCTTGATTGGTCGCGCCAACATGCCAGCAGCTGTAATATAAGCAACAAATTCACCCGCAGTCGTATCTCCCAAAATTTGTGGGCGCAATGCAATATACATCACGATACTGAGTGAAACTGACATGATCAGCTGTACCACTGGACTGTTCAGCTGCTGTACTGCCACCATTTTCAAGCCACGGCGTAGATTTTCCAAAGAATTCTGTTTAAAGCGTTCCTGCTCATAAATCTGACCACCAAAACCTTTGACAATCAGATTGGCATTTACCGTTTCCTGAACCACATGGTTCACATCACCCATAGTGTCCTGAACCTGTTGTGATAGCTTGCGCATCCGTTTTGAAGCTTTACTGATCACAAAACCAATCACGGGTCCAAAGATCAGAATACACATGGTTAAACGCCAGTTGGTATATAAAAGATATCCCAATAAGGCAATTGTGATCAGACCTTGCTGAATGATCGTTCTAAGTGCTTCAGTTGAGGCTGCGGTGAGCTGCTCAACATTATACATAATTTTGGCCGTAATATGACCGCTGGTATTGTCCAGAAAATATTGCGCAGGCAAACGCAATATTTTGGCAAAGACTTCCTGACGAATATTAAATACCAGATTACGGGAGATGACCGCCGTATAATACCCACCGAGGAATAGACCTAAGCCCCGGAAGAACATCAGTACTACCACTAAGAATGGGAAAAGTAAGGTGAAACCCTGGTCTCTGTTTTGTATCGCCTCAATGATATATTCCAGTAATTTGGCTACAGAAACTTCTGTCGCCGCATTTATAGAAAAACCAAGCAGGACAATTAAGGCTGTGCCCCAAAATGGTTTTAAATAGCTTAAAAGGCGAAGATAGACCTTAAAATCGTGCTTCACTAATAACCTCGAGTTGGTACTTTCGTACTGATGTTGACATTGACAAAGCCAAGTTGCCCTGCAACGTCCATGACACGAATAACATCCTGATGTGTCGCTTTTGCATCAGCGGCAATGACAAACATTAAATCACGACGTTCATTCGAAATCTGTTTAATTGCCGTATTTAAATCTGCTGCATCTTTACTGGCAATAGACTGACCATTCACGGCATAGTGGCCATTGGAATCCACAATCACTTCAATTTTCTGATCAAAATTCTTGGGCGGTACACCTTGCGCATCTGGAAGCGTCAGGTTCATTCGGCTCATCTGGTTAAACGTGGTTGAAAGCAGCAGAAAGACCAAAATAAATAGCAGGCAATCAATCATGGGCGTCAGATTGATATGTACATCTTCCACCTGGTTACGTTTAAATTTCATGCCCCTGCTCCTAACTTGCTTTCTTGATGCGTTCTTCTACATCATCTGAAGCATTTAAATAGAACAGGTTGGCATGAAATAACGTTGCTTGCTGTTCAAGTTCCGCCACATATTCCTGAACCAGACGCTGGAAATAACGATGTGCAAATAAAGCAGGAATAGCAATCAGCATACCCGCTGCTGTCGTGATCAGTGCTTTGGAAATACCCGGCATCATTAATACTGGGTCACTATTAGTACCGACATCAATCATTAAGAATGATTCAATAATCCCAATCACTGTACCCAGCAAACCGAGTAGAGGCGCTACTGCACTCAAAGTACCCAGAAAATTAATATTCTTTTCCAGATAGCCAATTTCCTGTGAAGCTACCACTTCCATCTGGGCACGAGCATATTGCTCAGACTGGTGACGCGCTTCAAAACCAGCTGTAAATACACGACCCAAAGTACTGTTTTTCAAAGCTGAACTTTGTTGCAGCTTTTTCATAGCTTGTTCTGCATTTTGTGCAGGACCCATCAGAAGTGAGTTGGGCAGTACCAGACTCTTTTTTAAACGAATGAAGCGCTCGACCGAGATCGCTAGCATAAATATCGAACACAATACCAGCGGCAGCATCAACCAGCCGCCTGCTTTAACCAATTCCCACATCTGATTTATTCCCCAATAAAAACAAATTTTAAATTAATTATTCGTCGCCCAGGATCGAAAGAATCCCGTCCAGCTCTTCTAAAGAATGATAGCTAATGACCAGTTTGCCTTTCCCTTGCTTGTTGTAGTCAATTTTAACATCCGCACTAAAGCGCTCAGACAGACGTTGAGTCAACTGCTGAATGTCCGGCGCAATCGCTGCTTTTGGTTTTTCTGTTTTCGGTGCATTGTAGTCGCGTACCAACTGTTCAGTTTGGCGTACTGACAGGCTCTTTTCAATGACCATCTCAGCAACTTTAAGCTGATCTTTAGCCTTCAAAGTCAGGATGGCACGTGCATGTCCCATATCCAGCAGGCCCTGCTGCATAAAGTCTTTTACTTCTTCAGCCAGAGTTAGCAGACGCAGTAGATTACTTACTGTAGTACGTGCCTTACCGACGGTATCGGCAATTTCCTGATGGCTTAAACCAAACTCGTCATGGAAACGCTGCAAAGCCATCGCCTGATCAATCGGGTTCAGGTCCTGACGCTGAATGTTTTCGATTAAAGCTAATGCAATTGCGACCTGATCATTCAGCTCACGCACAATCGCAGGAACTTCAGTCAGACCTGCTAACTGTGCCGCACGCCAACGACGCTCACCCGCAATAATCTCGTATGGATAGCGTTCATCATCGACCGGACGGATCACGATTGGCTGCATGATGCCATGCTTCTCAATCGATGCGGCCAGTTCCTGCAGATCCTGCTCATTGATATAGCGACGTGGCTGATATTCACCACGTTTCAGCAGATTGACATCAATCTGTTTCAACTGACCATGATCAAGACCTTGTGCTTCGAGTTGTAATTTTTCTTTTTGAATTGATCCCAGCAAGGCATCTAAACCACGACCTTTGGCGAGTCCACGTTTCTTGACGGTCATGCTTTACTTCCTTTTTTCACTTTGCTTTTCTTTAATACTTCAGCTGCCAGATTTAAGTAAGCAACTGCACCCTTTGAACTTTTTTCAAAATAAATAACCGGTAGACCATGTGCCGGCGCTTCAGCTAGACGGATATTACGTGGAATCACGGTTTCATAAAGTTTTTTACCAAAATATTGCTCTAACTCTTCTGAAACATCACGGGTCAAGGCATTTCGAGCATCATACATGGTACGCAATACACCCACGATCTGCAGATCTGGATTAAGTGCTTGCTGAATGCGGTCAATGGTTTGTGTCAGATCAGCCAGGCCTTCGAGAGCATAATATTCGCATTGCATCGGAATAATCACGCCATCCACTGCTGCCAGTGCATTCACGGTAATCAAGCTTAAGCTTGGTGCACAATCAACAATGATATAGTCGAATGAGGATTCAATTTCCTGCAAAGCTTCACGCAAAATAAATTCACGGCCTTTTTGCTCAGCAATCGCCAGCTCCACACCAGCCAGGTCACGGTTTGCCCCTAAAACCTTGTATCCAACTTCAGCCTTGGTGATCGCAGTTTCAATCGGCACTTCACCCAGCAATACATCAGTCACTGAATACAGCAGGTCATTTTTCTGAATCCCCGACCCCATGGTCGCGTTACCTTGAGAATCCATATCCACAAGCAAAACGCGTTTTTTTAGCACAGCGAGAGATGCCGCCAAATTTACTGCGGTTGTGGTTTTACCGACACCACCTTTCTGGTTGGCAATCGCAATAATTTGTGCCATGTTGACCCCGATCCTTCAAAAATTTTAAATACGTTTTAATAGAAGTAAATGACGTTGTTCGTCCAAGCGCGGAACCTTCAGTTCAATAATCTGACAGCTAAATTCATCTTTTAATGCTGCCACTTCCTCTTCAGGAATCAAACCTTTCATGGAAGCAATAATACTCTGCTCATGCATATACGGTTTAGACGCATTCACAAAATCTGTCAATGAAGCAAATGCACGACTGGTAATCACATCAAACTGACCCAGCTCATTGATACTGTCTTCATTTTCCACACGGGTTTGTACTGCAATGACATTTTTTAATTTTAGGTCTGCAATAAACTGCTTGAGGAAACGAATTTTTTTACCATTTGAATCCAGTAGTACGCAATCACGCTCAGGCTGACATAAAGCAATGATCATGCCCGGCATACCACCACCAGTCCCGATGTCGAGCAAACGACCTGCAGGCAAATCCTTTAGAATGCTTAGACTGTCAAGCAGATGCTTAACCAGCATTTCCTTAGGATCACGGATTGCAGTCAAATTGTATGCTTTATTCCACAGTACCAAAGCATCCTGGTACTTGAGTAATAAATTTAAAGCTTCATCCGACAGCTCTAAACCTAAAGCCTGGCTACCCTGCTTTAGTTCTTGAAAAAACGTGTGCATAAACAATCAACGCTCGAAAAAGTTAAGTGGAAGTATACCGTTTTCTCTATATTGGCACAGTAGGGAGTGCTTAGTGAATATTCACTTAAGCAGACTTCCCTTCACGGATCATTGAATCCAGTGCATTCAAACGCTCAGGCGTTCCTACATCTACCCAAATGCCTGTCAATTTAGAGGCAGCAATCTTATTTTCCAGCATTGCTGCTTTTAATAATGGTGCCAAAGGACGCTTTCCAGCCTCTAAGCCTGCAAACATTTTCGGATGAATCACTGATACACCGCTAAAAGTCAGATTTTCACCACTGATCTGCTGATCAAAGGTATAAGCCTTGCCGTCAGCAAGTGTGAAATCACCGTTTGGATGCTGTTCCGGGTTTTGTACCAATACCAGATGCGCCAGATTTTCACCCAGCTCAACATTCAATAAAGGTGCAAAGTCCATAGTCGTCCAGACATCGCCATTGACCAAAATGAAAGGCTCATCACCAAGCAGTGGTAAAGCATTAATAATGCCACCGGCTGTTTCCAGACCTTCACCTTCATGTGACCATAAAATCTTGACACCAAACTGTGAACCATCACCCAACGCCTGAGCCAATTTTTCACCTAACCAAGCCGTATTAATGACAACTTCATTCACGCCCATCGCAGCCAGTTTTTCAATATGCCAGACAATTAGCGGCTTACCACCCACTTCTAGTAAAGGTTTTGGGGTATGCAAAGTTAAAGGACGCATGCGGTTGCCCAAGCCAGCCGCGAGAATCATCGCTTTCATTTAGGCCGCTACCTCGTATGAACCATATTTTGCTTCAAAAGCTGGCATCACTTTTTCATGAATGAACTGCATAAATGGCTGTAATTCAGGATAGTCTTTGGTTTCTTCCAGCAGATACCACATCACACGTGGCAGGTCTTTTAGATAGCCAGATTTCCCATCTCGCTCAAACAAGCGGACAAAAATACCTAAAATCTTGATATGGCGCTGAATGGCCATCATATCCGCATCTTTTTTGAACTGTTCGAAATCACGGTCCTGTTTTGCCGCTGCTGGTAACAGGTCATAGAACACTTTAAACCAGCGATACACCCGATCTGCATTCCACTGCACATAGGCATCACGGGTAATCGAAATCAGGTCATAGGTATCAGCACCGATTACTGCATCCTGAAAATCAATCACACCCAGTTCGGTTTCATTTTCGATTTTCATCAGGTTACGGCTATGGAAATCACGATGCACAATGACTTGTGGTTGTGCCAAAGCAGCATTCGCCAGTATCGCAAATGTGCGCTTGATCAGAGCGGACTCTGATTCTGTTGGCTGAATTTTTAGAGCAGGCAGCATCCAGTCAGTCAGCAGCTCCATTTCAGAAATAAGCTTCTCATAAGAATAAGCAGGAAACTGACCTTCTCCAGGAATGGACTGCAGCTGAATCAGCTGTTTAAAACTTTGCTCATAATAGGCATCAACCGTCTGATCATTTAGCAGATTTGATAACAGCACATCACCAAAATCTTCGAGCAGCAAAAAGCCATTTTCCAGGTCTTTGGCCACAATGTGTGGAACACGTACGCCATGGGCATCAAAAAATTCATCAATCGTCACAAAAGGCACACAATCTTCTTTTTCTGGTGGTGCATCCATGAGCATAAATGTTTTATTATTCAGTTTGATTCGTGCATAACGACGAAAACTTGCATCGCCTGCTAAAAAATGTGTTTCAAATTGATCTGAACCGAGTACAGAAGCAATCCAAGATTGTATCAATTGTTCGCGTTGAGTATTCATTTGCAATAAATTCTAGTACAGGCTGAGTTTTTAAAGTGCTAAGTGTAGCTACTTATCAACTTTTTCTCTATGATGCGACAATAATTAATTGCGATAAAAGCATGATTGGTTAATGAGACAAATGAAGCATCACTTTAAAATAAACCCTCTAGCGACTGCGATCTTAACCCTTTTATGTAGTAGCTCGGTCTCAAGCTATGCTGCATCAAATGACTCATCCAATGTAAATGCGGAACAACTCAAACAGCGCATTAATGAGACCTATCCCGGTGAAGCATTCTTCTCACAATATTATGTGGATAAATCTTCACCAGAAGCACAGCAGCGTCAAGGTAAATATCTCAGTTCAGCCTATTGTGAAGGTGCCTGGGTCACTCCTATTGCACCTGATGCACCGACGATTGACCCTGAACAGGCAACTTCAACCATTACTGCAGACTATGGTCATTATAATCCGGCCGGTGATTCCTACTTAGAAGGCAATGTGGTCATTGATCAGGAAGGTCGCCAGATTCGTGCGGAACGCGTGACGATTGATCAGACTCAAACTTATGCTAAGGCAGAAGGTCAAGTCCAATTGGCTCAAGGTGGCTTGATTTCGCAAAGCGATGATATCAATTACAACCTGAAAACCCAGCAAGGTGACTTAAACAACAGTTTCTTCATTGCCGAAGAACAGCATGCGCATGGTCGTGCTGAAAAGATTGCCAAAACCTCTGACGATACGCTTGAACTGGAAAATGCCACCTATTCCACCTGTCCACCTGAACAGAAACCGACCTGGAAAATTCAGGCAGATCAAATCAAGCTGAATCAGGAAACCGGTCGCGGTGAAACCCGTAATACCAAGCTCTATGTGAAAGATGTTCCGGTACTCGCTGTTCCTTATTTTAACTTCCCAATCGATGATCGCCGTACCACTGGGATTCTGACGCCAACTTTCGGATTTACCAATGATGGCGGCCTGGAATTAGGTGTGCCGGTTTATCTCAATTTGGCACCACAATATGATGCGACCATTACGCCACGTTATATTAGTGACCGTGGTGCGATGCTGGATGGCGAGTTTCGTTATCTAACAGAAAACTATGGTGAAGGCCGGATTTGGGGTGGCTACCTGCCATCTGATGAAAGTTATAGCAATAAAGACCGTAAAGACCTGCACTTCCTGCATAACTGGCAAATCAACGATCAGTTCTTAACAAATCTTGAATATAATTACGCATCAGACAAGGACTTTTTTGCCGATCTGGATAATAACCCAGATTCAAAAACAGACCTGAACTTGCGCCGTGCTTGGGAAGTTAATTATAAAAATGGTATCCCCGGCTTAAAAGCTCAATTTAAAGTTGAAGATTTCCAGACGCTTGATCCTGCCGTTCTGGATGAAGACCGCCCTTATGCGCGTTTGCCGCAGCTTTTGGTGAATTATAAGACCGGTAACCCACTGGGTTTACAATACGAATTTAATAACGATACAGCTTATTTCCAGAAAGACATCAGAAATATCGAAAATATTGATACCGGTGATGAAGCCATCTATCAACCAAGTGGTACACGCATCTATAATGATTTCTCGGTACGCTATAATCACTTTACCCCTTGGTCATTCTTCATTCCTCAGGCAACATTACGCAATATCAATACTTTCTATGATCAAGATACTATTGATCGTATTAATAATAATCAAACCAGCTCATCAAGTGAAAATCATTCTATCGTAGTGCCACAATTTACGCTGGACACCGGTTTAATTTTTGAAAAAGATGGTCGCTATTTACAGACCTTGACGCCTCGCCTGTTTTACGCTTATTCACCGTATGAAAATCAGCGCAATCAGCCAAACTTTGACTCTGTCGTAGCCTCAATTAATTATGACCAATTATTTAGTGCACGCCGCTTCTATGGTAATGACCGCTTAGAAGACAATAACTTCGCTTCTTTAGGTCTTAGTTACAGTTTATTTAATGAAGAAGGTTTAGAGCGATTACGCGCCAGTGTGGGACAAAGTTTCTTCTTTGAAGATCGCCGTGTCACATTAGATCGTGAAGCAGATAAATTTGACCGTGAAAGCCATACTGGTCCAGTTATTCAGCTTAGAAGTCAGTTAAACAAAAACGTGCATGTCAACCTGAATTCTAGCTGGATGTCGAATGGCTCCAATGCCCAGCGTGATGTACAGGTTTATTATACGGGCGATCAGGGCAATCTGTATAACGTAGGCTATTTCTATCGTAAAGATATTCCAAACCGCCAGGAAAGTTATGATCAGGTGGTTGGCTCATTTATCCAGCCAATTGCCAATAACTGGCGTCTGGTCGGCCATGCGCAATTTGACCTGGATAATAGTGTCGCACGTGAATATTTACTTGGCGTAAACTATGAGTCATGCTGTTGGGGAGTATCTGTTTATGGCCGCTCATACTACAATGACCTAGACGATATCAATGACCCAGATGTGAAAGCGAAACGTGCAGTAATGGCTGAAGTAACGCTTAAAGGTCTTGGCGGGTTGAGCAACAAGCTAACCTCATTACTAGAAAATCGTATTCTAGGTTTTAACAATATCAATCAAACTTGGACAGAACGTTAATGAAGACAAAACAGTTAAAACAAATTTTTAAAGCGACCGCACTTGCGCTATGTCTTTCTTCAGCGATGACGACTTTTGCTGTTGCCCAACCTAAAGATGAAGTTGTAGCTGTTGTCGACAATAGCGCTATTCTGCGTAGTGATCTGGCACAAAGCGTTGCTGAAATTTCTCACCAATTGCAAAAGCAAAACAAGCCTGTTCCCCCGCAACCTTATCTTGAACAACAAGCACTTGAACAGTTAATTGTACGTCAGGCTCAACTGGAACAGGTCAAACGCTACAATATCCGCCCAGATGAAAAATCTTTAAATGAAGCAGTGCTTAAAGTAGCACGTGATTCAGGCTCCCCTAGCTTAGAAGCTTTTCAGCAAAAACTGGATGCTATCGCGCCGAATACTTATGCCTCTTTACGTAACCGTATTGCTGAAGATCTGGCACTTAGCCGTTTACGCCAGCAAGCCGTAAATTCACGTATTCAAATCAGTGATCAGGATGTGAAAAACTTCCTGAATACACCGCAAGGTCAAGCTTTGTTAGGCAGCCAGGTACATGTTCTGCATTTACGTATAACCGGAGAAAATGCACAACAGGTTGCAGCACAAGTAAGAAATGATTTAAGCAGCAGCAATGATATTCAGGCGATCAGCAAAAAATATTCAACTGGCGATATTAAAGTAGATGCGTCTGATATGGGTGTTCGGAACCTGTCAGAAATTCCTGGAGAACTCGCTGCACGTGTTTCTACTTTGCAAGCGGGTCAAACATCTGAACTGATTCCTGCTGCAGATGGCGTGCATGTCCTGAAACTTCTAGAGCGTAAAGGTGGTGAGCAAAAAGCACTGGTTCCTCAGTACCAGACCCGTCATATTCTGATTCAAACATCAGAAGTGGTTAGCCCAGAAAATGCCAAACAGATGATTGATAGCTTGTATACGCGTCTTAAGCAAGGTGAAGATTTTGCAGTATTGGCATCTACTTTCTCTAATGACACAGGTTCAGCACGTGATGGCGGAAGTTTGGGCTGGGTCAGCCCAGGTGTCATGGTACCTGAATTTGAACAGCGTATGAAAAGTACGCCAGTAGGTCAAATTAGTGAACCGTTCCAGTCACAATTTGGCTGGCATATCCTGCAAGTGACCGATACACGTCAACAGGATATGACTCAGGAATATCAGGAACGTATGGCACGCCAGATCCTGGGTGAACGCCAGTTTGATGCTGAGCTAGATAGCTGGTTACGTGAAACCCGTAGCAATGCCTATGTAGAAATCAAAGATCCTCAGCTAGATCCTAAACGCGCTCGTTAATTTAAGAAAAGAAAGCCAGCATAATGCTGGCTTTTTTAATGGCTCAATTTTTTAAGCAATAAAAAAGCCTCTTATTAAGAGGCTTTTTTATTTCAGATCCGATTAACGATTGTTTTCGTCGTCAGAAGAATCTTCAAATTTTGAATCGTTGTCAAAACCAGCGCCTTGACCACCAAAACCAGCACCTTGACCACCAAAACCAGCACCTTGACCACCGAAGCCACCTTGACCGCCGAAGCCACCTTGACTACCGAAGCCGCCTTGACCGCCGAAGCCAGCGCCTTGACCGCCGAAGCCAGCGCCTTGACCGCCGAAGCCACCTTGACCGCCGAAGCCACCAGCAGCGCCTTGACCACCGAAGCCACCTGCGCCGCCTTGACCACCGAAGCCAGCACCTTGTGGACCAGCAGGAGCACCAGCTGGACGAGGGTTACGTGCAGGTACAACTGTAGAAATCGCGTGTTTGTAAACCATTTGGCTTACTGTATTTTTTAATAATACAACGTATTGGTCAAAAGACTCGATGTGACCTTGTAATTTGATACCGTTTACCAGGAAGATAGAAACTGGAATACGTTCCTTACGGAGAGAATTCAAGAATGGATCTTGTAAAGTTTGACCTTTAGACATGTTATAACTCCAAAAATTTAAAAATCAGCGCAAAAAACTATCTCTATTTTTCAATTAAAAATTATAAAAAAGATAGTACTCAAATTTTGCTTTATCCGTGACAGTTTCGCAAGTCTTCTTGGGCCTGCTCGAGCGTAAAATATGTTGTAAATTTATGCTTTTCTTGCAAAGATCTCAACCAGGTATATTGACGTTTGGCAAGTTGTCGTGTCGCAAATAAAGCCTTATCCTCCATTTCCCGTTGTTTTTCATGACTTAGGTCACCTTTTTTTAAGAATTCTATGGCTTGGCGGTAACCTACTGAACGCATTGAGGGTAAATTTTCGTCAAAATCGTATTTTCCCATTAATCCTTTAACTTCATTTAAAAATCCGTTTTTCCACATAATTTCAAGACGTTTTTCAATACGTTTGTGCAATTCTAACCGATCGGGCATTAAGGCATAATTATGGAAACTGTAACGATATGGTAAATTTTTTGGTTGTTCTGCTTGTAGTTTTGTAATCGGCTCACCTGTTAGCTTAAAAACCTCTAATGCACGGATAATTCTCTGTTTATCACTGACTTTAAATTTCTGACCTGCTAAGGGATCTACCTGACATAATTCAGCATACACCGCTTCCCACCCTTCACGAGCGGCTTTCTCTTCGATCTGGGCACGTACTGCGTAATCTGCACTTGGCAAATTGTCAGATAAGCCTTCAAGTAAGGCCTTAAAATACAGCATGGTGCCACCCACCAAAATTGGTGTTTTACCACGCGCATGAATATCATCAATCAGACGGCAAGCATCTTCGACAAAGTTTGCTGCAGAATAGACTTCGAGCGGGCTAATAATATCAATCAGATGATGCGGATAGCGCCCTAATTCCTCTTTAGATGGCTTCGCTGTACCAATGTCCATTTCCCGATAAACTAGCGCAGAATCGACAGAAATCAGCTCAAAATGACCTTGCTCGTATAGTTCACATGCCAAAGCAGTTTTACCGCTTGCAGTTGGTCCCATTAAATTGATGACCGGCAGTTGATTGGACATGTAAGGCTACTCTCCTCGAGCGAAAAGTTTATCAAGTTGAGACAATGGAAATGCTCGCCAGGTTGGACGACCATGATTACATTGGCTCGCAAATTCAGTTTGTTCCATCTGGCGCAGCAAAGCGTTCATTTCTGACAGACTCAACATTCGATGTGCACGTACTGCACCATGACAGGCCATACCTGCAAGAATCTGGTCACGTTTCTGCATTAAACCCTGTCCCTGATCATTAGGATCCAGATCATTCAATAATTCAGGGATCAAGGCATCAAAATCAGCCTTATGTAAAATAGCCGGTACGCCCCGTACAATGACCTGTTCATCACCATACTGGTCAATTTCCAGGCCTAAACGAGCGAGTTGATCTTTGAGTTCGTCAACACGCATGGCTTGCATACGACTAATGCTCACCACTTTAGGAATCAGCAATTGCTGGGATATCCAGAATTCCGGTTTATCCCAAGCCATTTTCATCTGTTGCAGCAGAATACGCTCATGCGCCGCATGCATATCTACGATGATTAGGCCTTCCGTATTTTGCGCCAGAATATAAATACCATGCAGTTGAGCGATCGCAATCCCCAAAGGATGCTCATCTACTTTACTTTGTAAATGTGACTGAAATGTATCCGATGCTGAAGTATTGGTTTCCTGTTCAGTTTCTCTTAAAGGCGCGAGATAACTTTTCAAGGCATTATTCAGCTGCTGTGAACCCGAATATGATTTGCTGTAATCCTGCGCATAATACACAGTTTGTGGACCAGATGACTCAAAATCCGTTAACACATCAGAAGTTTCTTCTTCACGCTGATGATACGGAGATGTGGCTGGAATAACCGGTTGAGTGGTTACAGCCTGATGCAGGCTAAACTGCTCCTGATAGCGTGGCTGAGGTGTAATCGCAACAGCTTCAGACTCAGGTTTCATCGCCTCAGCCAGATCAGCACTCGCAGTCTGAAATTGCGCCAGAGTTTCCTTGGCATAGTGACGTACAAATTCATGTACTTCACGCTGGTTCAGGAAACGAATTTCGTGTTTGGTCGGATGTACATTAACATCGATGCTTTCTGGATCGATTTCCAGAAATAGTAAATAAGCGGCATGCTGATGGCCATGCAGAATACCATCATAAGCCATACGCAAAGCGTGCGAAATGGTCTTGTCTTTAACGATCCGGCCATTCACATAGACATATTGCAGATCGGCTTGAGCCCGTGCATCCGAAGGATGTCCGAGCCAGCCTGATAAACGCATATTGATACTGTCTGCATCAATCCAGTAAGCATTTTCAGTAAACTGACGGCCAAGTAATTGTTGCACACGTTGAAAACGCAAAGCACCACTATCGGCAACCGGCAAATTCAGCTTGATGGTTTGGTTATGTTCCAATACAAAGCGAATATCGAAATGCGTTAAAGCCATACGGCGAACAATTTCTTCGATATGTCCAAATTCAGTGCCTGGCTTTTTCAGAAATTTGCGCCGCGCCGGAACATTGAAGAATAAATCCTGCACCCGGATCTGGGTTCCTTTAGATGCCGCGACCGGTTGAATATCCTGATGATCAAAAGCCGTGCCGTTCACTTCGACCTGATAGCCAATGCCATCTTCATTCCGGCTACTGGTTAAAGTCAGACGAGACACTGCGGCAATCGAGGCCAGCGCTTCACCACGAAAGCCCAAGCTGGTAATCGCATGCAGCTCTTCAGCCGTTTGAATCTTACTGGTCGCATGACGCATCACGGCCAGTGGCAAATCCTCATGATGAATGCCTCGGCCATTGTCAATGATTTCAATCAGCGTACTGCCGCCCTGTTCCACCCGGATGATCAGCTCGGTCGCACCTGCATCAATCGAGTTTTCCAGCAACTCCTTGACCACAGATGCAGGACGTTCAATCACCTCACCTGCGGCAATCTGGTTCGCCAGCGCAGGATCAAGTGCACGGATACGGCGTATGCTTAAATCATCAACCATTTGGGAATTCACGCTCCAAAGCTTGCTGTAATGCCAGATTAGAAGAAATCAGACTTGCAGTACGGGTCAGCTCATCTTCTGATTTTAAAATTTCAATAATTAAATCGGCTTGTGGGATTTCATCGCCACCCTTAGAAGGCCATTCAAATAAAAATAGCGCATTGGGAGTTTCTAAATAATCCCGAATTCCCATCAATTCAAGTTCATAAGGGTCATTGAGACGATATAAATCAAAATGAAAGATATCCTGACCATTCACCTGATACGGCTCCACCAGCGTATAAGTCGGACTTTTTACTGAGCCTTTATGACCGAGTTGTTGTAAGTAATAACGCGTCAGCGTGGTTTTCCCCGCACCCAAGTCACCAATCAGATATATAACGCCCGAAGAAAAATTATTTGCCAGAACTTTGGCCAGATTTTGGGTGTCATCTTCATGTTTTAAAGTGACATTAAATGAATAAGGCATATTACTCACGACATGATGAAAAAGAATAATTATGATAGCATCGCAACGCTTTAAAAGCCTATTCACCTCTGTGAGAAACTGTATTTTTTCACAGCATCCGTTCCAGACCAGAGATAGATCCACGTTGTGATGACTTCGACTGTTGAATTTAGCCCACCCATGCTGAATGGGGTTACGGCAAGTAAAGTATTCCTGCAAGCGACAGCTGATTCACCCAAGACAGTCTATTCCTATCTCTGTGCACAATTTCCACATATTGAGTCGAGCGAATGGCAATCCCGTTTCGATAATGGTCTGGTTTATGATGCTCAGGGCAACACCTTAAGCATCGAAAGTTCTTTTCAAGCAAATACTCATTGTTTTTATTATCGTTTTTTGGCACACGAAGTGCATGTTCCTTTTCAGCATCAGATTCTATTTGAAAATGAGCATCTGCTGGTCGTAGATAAACCGCATTTTCTGACCATGAGTCCTACTGGACAATATGTACAGGAAACCTTGCTGGTACGCCTAAAACAGCAAACTGGAAATGAACATCTTACTCCGATTCATCGATTGGATCGTGAAACGGCAGGTGTGGTGCTGATTTCAAAATGTGTGCAATCGCGTGGCGTTTATCAGCAAATGTTTGCGACTCGGCAGGTACAGAAAACCTATCATGCGATTGCGGCTTATCGTGATGATTTAAGTTTTCCGCTCATCACAAAGTTGAAAATGGAGAAAGGCCAGCCCTTTTATACCATGCAGGTGGTAGAAGGAGAACCTAATAGCGAAACCGAAATTCAATTGCTGCAACATGATCAGCAATGGGGCAAATATGAGCTAAAACCACATACAGGAAAGCAGCATCAGTTAAGGGTACACTTAAGTCATTTGGGGATTCCGATCCAGAATGATCCTTTTTATCCGCAGGTTTCCCATAAGGCGGATGATGATTTTTCTGCACCGTTACAGCTACTGGCCAAACACATTCAGTTTACGGATCCAGTTACCCAAAAGCAGATGCAATTTAGCTCTAAACTTGAATTGACACTGTAAATCTCTTGTCATTACAGATTATTTTCTAAAAACGGCAACTTGAGGATTGAAATCCCGAAGTTATCGATTAGAATAAGGCGAAAAGTTAAGTAATTTAAAGCTTTGAAAATATTATGAGAAAAACTGAAGTTTATCAAATTCGCCTGGATTCCCAAGAAAAGAAACAGGCATTTGCAGTATTTAAACAATTGGGGATTACGCCGGCTCAGGCAGTTCGTCTTTTTTTTAAACAGGTGGTTCTGACCAAATCAATCCCCTTCTCGATTGAAAATCAGAATATTAATCTGGAACAGCTGATCAAGTTACGCAAGCAGAAACAGAATGAAATTAAGGCAGAACAAAGCTCAAGTCCAAGTGCTACAGCGATTCCAGCAGATCATCAGGAAATGAATCTGGATGATGATCATTTTGATTTATTTGAAGAACTGAATGCCATTTTAGGTGAAAGCGACAAAATTTAACATTGTTGCATTTACGAACAATTCTTAAGTTTCTCTCCTTTCAAACTTCGCTATGCTTGATGTTAATGATAAATAATAAAATTAACATGGAGTAAGCCGATGATCGTGCGACGCGCCCAGTCAGAAGATCTACCTAACCTGGCCGTTTTATTTGATGAGTACCGTCAATTTTATGGTACTTCTTCCAATCTGGATTTATCTTACGAGTTTCTGAAACAGCGTTTTGAAGATGGTCAAACTGTCATTTTTATCAACACTAAGGATGATATTTTTACCGGATTTATTCTGCTGTATTTAAGATTTTCCTCAGTCGCATGTTCTACCTATTATGTGCTGGACGATGTCTATATTAGCCCGCCTTATCGCCGGCATGGTGCAGCCAAGCAACTGATTGATACTGCTATTTTATTTGCCCGACATGAAAATGCGCTTCGAATCAGCCTGGAAACGCAAAAAACCAATTATCAGTCACATAAACTTTATGAGTCACTTGGATTTATTCAGGACAATGAATTCGTGACATTCCATTGTTTCCTGAAATAAATACTAGACTTTATCCGGTACGGAATTTTGCCTGTGCCACTTGTTCTGCGTCCAGATAGGTCCATTCCCCTATTGCCAGCTCATTCAAGGCCAACGCACCAATCTGGGCACGATGCAGCTGTTCCACTTTATTGCCAACAGCTGCCAGCATACGTTTCACCTGATGATAAACCCCTTGATGAATGGTCATTTGCAGACGATTGTCATCCAGACGAACAATATCTGTAGCAGCAAAGGTGCCTTTTTCATTTCTCAATTCCACACCCTGTTCAAGCTGTTGAATCTGCTCATCTGTTACGGGATCGGCAGTAGTCATCTGATAGACTTTCGCTACATGTTTCTTAGGATGGGTCAACGCTTGTAAAAACTGACCATCATCCGTCAGCAATAACAGTCCGGTGGTGTCCTGATCGAGACGACCTACACATTGGATTCCACGGTTTAACAAGGTATCATCAAACAGATCAAATACACTGAAATGATGGGTAGCCTGATGTGAGCATTCATAATCTTGAGGCTTATTGAGCGCGATATATACTTTTTCCCGATAGCGATACTCATGACCATAGACGCTAAAAGTCAGATCTTGCAGATTCAGCTTATGCTTGGGGTTATCGATGAGTTCGCCCTGAATCGAAACAGCACCATTTTTAATCAGTTGCTGACAATGTTTTCGTGAACCGAAACCTTGTGATTGCAACATTTTTTCCAATAGCATCTGTCTGAACCTGTTTATCGAAAGATAGGCGCATTCTATACTGAAAACTAACCAGATTCATTTCTTGTAGAGCATTCTCCCTTTAAATGGCTAAAAAGCCTATAATCCTGTGACTTTTCATTTTTTTATCTCCTCATGTCCCAACTTGATCTGAATCTGCTTGTTCTTCTGGTTCTACTGGCTTGCGGTATTTTTAGTCATAATACTGCTGTGACCATTGCTGCGGCCGTGTTGATCGTATTAAAAATCACGCCTCTCAATGAACTCTTACCTTATGTACAGCAACATGGCCTAAATATCGGGATTATTATTTTAACCATTGGCGTATTGACTCCGATTGCTAGCGGGAAAATTCCTGGTGACAGTATTCTTAAATCATTTCTGAGCTGGAAATCTTTACTGGCAATTGCAATCGGTCTATTCGTTGCCTGGCTTGGTGGACGTGGGGTGAAACTGATGTCGAGTCAGCCTGATGTCGTTGCAGGTCTATTAATTGGTACAGTCGCAGGTGTCGCGGTACTTCGTGGTGTTCCTGTCGGGCCATTAATTGCGGCCGGGATTTTATCGTTATTGATTGGAACGCAATAAGCCTTTAACCATGATTGTGCAATATTCTTAAAAATTAACATTCTAAAATTATGAACTGCAAAGTATTAAATCACATGATCAGCGACATGGATGTCGCTCGTTGGATTGAGGTACAGGATGTACCTTCAATCCAACAAAAGATTTTTGTTACTTTTGATCTCTCAAAAGTAAAAGCTCACGTTAAATACTAAAATTTAAAAACTCAAATTTTATTCCACAAACAGCAAAGCCAAACGTACCTGATCATAACCCATACGCGGACTGGTCAGTTCCACGATCGGACGTAATTTAATACTGCCGTCATCATTGAAATGATCTGAGTTTTGACGTTTAGTCAGACGCTTATAAATCTTGCGGACTTGTTCAACAACTTCCTCACCCGGATGAGCTACTGAGATATCCAGCCCTTGCTCTTTATGCAAACGTCCTAAATGATTAATAATAGTGGCAGGTGTCAAGCCACGTTCAGTGGCAATATCGGAAATCTCATAACCTTCTTCAAACAATTCACGGGTTTCATCCAAGGTTGCAGTCGCGTAGTTTTGCTTGCCACCATTTTTGGCAATTTTCTTCTCATTACGCTGGATCTCGACTTCATTCAAAGTGCCACCACAATGACGGATAAAGGCCTTATGCTGTACAGTCAAATCCACGTTTTCAAAATTCGCTTCTGCTTCATCTGACAGTTCCTGAAAACGGCGATCAGCCTTAATGGCAAGACTATCCAGTTCCAGAGCCTGTTCATTAAAGCCTTTCAAGCGTAGACCATTTAAGCTTTTTAAACGGGATAATGCTACATAGCCCTGACCTTTTTCAAAGGTATGGCTCAGGTCAATCTCAGCAGCTTCTAGCGTCATGCCTTGAGACTTATGAATGGTAATCGCCCAAGCCAGACGTAGTGGAATCTGCTGGAAACTGGCAATGGTTTTGCCTGCTTCATTATCCACTGACCAGGTTTCAGGCTCTACAATTAATGTAGTTCCATCTGTCAGTTTGACCTTTGGCAGAACACCATGCTCATCATCATCTTCAAAGCCGATCACTTCACCTAAGCTGCCGTTGATATAGCCCATATCGAAATTATTTTTCACGAACATGACTTTGGCATGTTTTTTCAGGGTTAAGGCTTCGGGTGCACGGACTGAAGACTTCAAGGTTTCTATCAGTTTTTCATTACCATCACATTGCGCATCAAACTGGCGGGGATCCTGATCAATTTCATTCAGATGTTTAAAGTTAATGCTGTCGACATCCATATTGTGGGTATAGAGACGTGTATAAGTATCGCCAATATCCTGCTGACGTGTGGCCTGTAGTGCTGAACGATGTTCAGGTGAAATGGCCTGCGCACGAATGGCATTCAGAATATCATTCAGATAATCATTACCCTGACGATGCTGCTCGGTCAGATAACAAATCCGAAACTTGGCTTCAACCCAGGCATCCGACATAAAGCAGAATTTATCGCGGTTACGCTCATCATTTTTTCCAACAGGCGGTAACTGGAAAAAGTCTCCTGCAACAATGACTTGAATCCCGCCAAAAGCTTCATCGCTTTCCTTGAAATATTTTAGCACCTGATTGACCAGATTGAGCTGCTTGGCATGCAGCATAGAAATTTCATCAATAATCAGAACTTGCGCATTTTCCAAGTGTTCTTTCAGGTATTTACGCTCTTTCATCCGCTTCAGGTCTTCTTCAGACAAAAAGTCTTTGATCCCGATCCCTGCCCAAGTATGAATGGTCATGCCATTCATATGCGTTGCCGCAATACCAGTCGATGCAGTAATGGCGACCGACACCTTACGGGCTTTCAGATAATTAATATATTGATTGAGCGTATAAGTTTTCCCTGCACCCGCAGAACCGGTTAAAAAGACATTTTCCCCTGCTTTTAAGAGTTTAAGTGCAGTTTCCTGTTTCATAAAAGAGATACCGTAAAAGAACGGCTATAGCCTAACGATTTTTGCCGGAAAAGTTAAGCTTCACGGACAGAAAAGCATTGAATCAGGTCAAGCCTGCAGGTTTAACCAGTTAATAAAATGCTGGGCAATATTGATATATTCAACTTCCGCTTTTTGATTATTTGGATACTCAAGCTGGTCAAAGATGACTTGGTCATTCTGCAACTGACAGCCTAAAATCAGAGGTAATTTGATTGCAGGATGTGACATGCGAAAAGCCACATATTCACCTTCGACTATACGCTGTGCATAACTTGCAGCCAGACAGTTCCGGAATATTCTGGCCTCTTCAATAATCCGCTCTAGTGTTTTCAACTCCTCAAAACGCCAATTAAAATACAGTAGAAAATGTGCCTGTGTCAGCGGCCTCCAGCTGGCTAAAGCAAAGTCTTTTTTGAGCTTGGCAATAATTTCCTGCTTCTGAATCTGCTCATGCCAGGCAACTGCCTGCATAAATAAACTGGTCCAGCTTAAATTCTTAGGCACTTCTGTTTGAGTAGAAAAATACTCCGGCAGATAATCGCGGATATAACCGTCAAAACAGGATTCCCGCACATGCCGGGCGTGTAAATAAAAACGCTTCCTGAACTCTACAAATGGAATCTGGTTACGTTGTAGCACGTTATAAAAATTACGGTCTTGCTGAGTTTGAGGCCGAATATAAGCCAACACATCCTCAGGCAAATCACAGGTAATCTTATACAGATGCTGCATATAAGCTTGCATCACTCGGCTTAAGTTGGCATAGACCCTTTTAGTTATCTGATCATCCATTGCCACTACATCCCGCAATAATCCGATCCATTCATCCAGATATAAAATCGATGGACTAATCGCAATACGATGATCCTCAATAGCCTGACGCGTCCCTTTGAGAACAACTGTTCGATTCCGCTCATGCTCAAACCAGCAATGCTGAAGAGCATATTGATGAACATCATCAATAAACAGACGTGCTGCGATATATTGAAAATATTGCAAGGTAGCTAAAACAATCTGCGGATGAACATGATGCGTATCGATAAAGCTTAAAGCTGTTGCCGCCACCCGCACACTGCTATGTTGAATATTGCTGCTCAGCCAATCCAAAATTTCCGCAGGCTGTTTAAATAACCAGTTCACTACCCGATGACAGTCAAATAAAGGAAGTTTGGCGACTTTTTTCTGCCATAAATAAGGATTATTTTCCAGAAAATTGCGTTTGGATAGCAGATCACTCCGATGCCAGCTATCACGATTCATCAGCCGTACAAAGCCCAGTAGATGACTTTGCTCTTCGGCATGCCGATACAGCAAACGGATATCGTCAATATGGTCATTCAGCTCATGCAGATTGAACCGGTTTTCAAAGGATAAGGAGATAATCCGGAAAGTCGCTGGGTGCAGAAACTCGGGCGCACTGAAACAGAATGCATCCAGACTGTCCATCACTGACTGAATCGATAGAAACTCATCTAGCTGCAAATATTGCAAGGAAAAGATTTGCTGTAGCTGTTTTAAAACATGCGCCGGAATCTCATGTCCACTTTGAAGACAATTACTGATACAAGGCTGAGTATAAACTTCGGCTTTAATCATAAAGGAGTCGATGATTTCAGCCTGCACAAGCGACATCTGTTTTAAGCAATTAGCAACTCGGTCAGGCGCATTAACCCATATATAGACTTGATCAATAATAAGTTGACGGAGCTGTTTGGCTTTATCACGTAAAAACAGGGAATGCTGGGGCTTTAAATCGCCAGTCAGAAAGTAAATATCCTGAAAGAAAAACTCTTCCAAAGCCTCTGCTTTAGCCAGCCTGGAATCAATCTGCATTTCTGCTAAGGCATGGGGACTTTCCAGATTTAAATCTTGAGGTGTATATAGCTGTATATTTAATAAGCCATTAAGCAGATCAATTCGATGCTCATCCTGATGAATCCTGAACAAATTCTGGGCATTCACATGACCAATAAGCGCCATTTGATCCAGATACAGCTGATTTAACTCAGGAAAAATAATGAGGCATTGTTCAGCGAGCTGTCTGAATGGCAGTAACAAACCCTCCTGTTCCATATTTCCCCCTTCGTTTTAACCCTATTGAGTTACAGACCTACTGAATTTCAATCCTTTAAAATCGCTTTTTCCTTTCTATTACAGAAATTGAAGCATGGTGATTTTTTAGACGATTCGATCTCAATGTAAAGCAAAGCAGGAATGATGAAAAGACCTAGACTTCATCTTGCCGACGTCTGTCAGCCAACAGTTCTAGCCCCTGATAGATCTTGTGTTGTAAATACTCACGAAAATCAATCAGATCATTCTCGTGCTGCACATGATGAATTGGCTGCCGCGGCATAAACTGAAAATAAAAAGGCAAGCGTTTGGGAAACAGATTTTTAGGTAAGGAAGGAATCACGTCACCATGACGTAATAATTTATTGAGTTGGGGAATTTTTAATAATTTTTGAAAATACTTATGTTGAATGATCTTATTGGCATCAAATCCAATCTCATAGATTTCATCACCGCCGAGTGCAGCAAAAGGGACTATATCGTATTGAAACTCTTGAGCCAGCTTAAGGAAGCCATAACGCTCTTTCCAAATCAGCTGATACTGCTCACCTTCCCGTTTCAGCACTTCACGGCCACCCCCCGGAAAGACCAGAATCGAGTAGCCTTGCTGCATGGCCGAGCGGACATAGTCCTGTATGCCATCAATAGCACCAAATTTCTTCACTGCTTCACGCTATAGCGGCACATAAAAATGGCTATGATCAGCAATACTGACCACAGCCACTTGATGTTCATTGTACAGGTAATCAATCAGCATTGGCGCATCAAAGATGCCATACATGGAATGATTACCGACATACATTGCAGGTCGACTGGCATCAATATTTTCAGCCCCTAAAAAAGTAGGCGTGAAATACAGTTTGGATAAGGCACTTAAGCGCCTGATCCATGCTGCGTCATGCTTGACCTGCAAAATATACTCCCGGCTTACGCCACGCGTTTTTGTACCAGGATTGAACCCACTGAATAGCCTGCACCAAATGAACACAGTACGCCATATTCGCCGTCTTCAACTTCATTTGCAGTACGATGTAAGGCAATAATGACACCTGCGGAAGAAGTATTGGCAAACTCATTCAGAATGATAGGTACCAGACCTGGTTTGGCATTTTCTTTACCCACTACCAGTTTCAGAATCAATTCATTCATGCTGGCATTGGCTTGGTGCAACCAGAAGCGTTTTACATCTGTAGGTGCAATATGATTTTTCTCAAGTTGAGCAGTAATCATCTTGGCAACCAGTGGACACACTTCTTTAAATACCTTACGACCGTCCTGACGGAAACGTTTGTCGTCAATATCTGCATTTTCAGACGTATTCAGGAAGCCGAAGTTATTACGGATATTGTTTGAGAACTGGGTAAATAATGATGTATCCAGAATCTCGAAACCGGTTTTAGTTTCAGTATCTTCAATGATCGATGCAGTTGCGACATCACCAAAAATAAAGTGACAGTCACGTGAACGGAAATCGGTATGTGCAGAGGTAATTTCGACATTTACCAGCAATACACGACGTGCACCTGCTTTGATGGCATCGGCAGCCTGTTTTAAACCAAAAGTTGCTGCTGAACATGCGACGTTCATGTCATACGCATAACCTTGAATACCCAGAGCAGTCTGGATTTCAATCGCAACCGCAGGATAAGCACGTTGCAGATTTGAACATGACAGGATCACAACATCGATATCTTCAGCAGTGACACCAGCATTTTCCATCGCCTGTTTTGCTGCGATCACGCCCCATTCTGCCTGAAGGGAAATTTCATCATCTGAACGTTCACGTAGATTTGGACGTAAACGTTTTGGATCGAGGATGCCAGTTTTTTCTGACACATAACGGCGTTGTACGCCTGACGCTTTTTCAATAAATTCTGCGCTAGAACCACGACGCGCATCTAATTCGCCTGCAGCGATTTTATCTGCATTTTCGTGATTATACAGTTCCACATAAGCATTTAAACTTTCAACTAACTCTTCATTGGTAATGACATCTTCCGGATGGAACAAGCCAGTACCCGTAATACGGATGCCCATGTAAAACTCCTTCTCAAAATGACCTATATCTTAACTGATTCCAAGACGTTCCCATACTTTTTGCAGGCGAGTTGGAGAAACGGGTGTTTTCGTTTTCATCGGTTGAGAAAACAATGAGATCCTTAACTCCTCAACCATAAAATACAATTCTTTAAGGCGAGCGTCATTTTTAAACTTAAATAATTTTTCCATCCACGGATCAATTTGGTCAATGGCGGAATCATCCCTCTGTAGGTTATTTGGCAAGCGCTCTAAACGCAAGATCAGGGCTTTCAAATAACGTGGAAATTCTGACCATACGTCGGAAGGTTTCCGATAAACGAAGTCAGAAAGATTCATCAAATCAAGCTGATCCTCAATGTCATCAATATTTTTTCCAAATATAGATGGGTCTAAAACCAGTAATTTACGACGGATTTCCTGCCACTGGATATAAATATCCGTGATTTCTTTCAGTGCAGTCTGGCCATGAGTCAGGAAAGATTTTTTTACATCCTCTACCAACTTTTGGAACTCTTGCATATTGACAGGCAGCTCATTAATTGACAGGTGCAGTGTGGCATAAACTAACATTTGCTCCAGTTGGGCCTTATCGCCAAGCGGTGAATATGCCAGTGCCAGCGGTTTGGAAATCTGTTTTTTCAGCTGACGCACCAGATCTCCGAGCTGCATATGCACCAGCCGAATGATCCCTTCACGATGCTGTTTGACGGCTTCAGCCTGATCATTAAAGGTCTGAATCACGACACCAGATTCATCTTTCTGTTCCAGTGCAGCAAAGTCTTTGGTAGGAACCAGTGCCTGATATTGCTTAACGACTACACCCGTCACTTTCTGCGATGCTTCAAAGACAAAGTTTTCCGGGAAGGTTTTAAATTCACCTTTTAACTGTTTCACCGGGCTATGAGTTTCAGTACGGCAACGGGCTTTTAGCTCGGCCAGATCACGGCCTTGTTCAATCACGTGACCTTTTTCATCTATCACCTTGATCAAAGGCAAGAGATATTGCTCAACCCGATCCAGACTAAAATCTTTTTCTGTAATCTGCTCGCCACGCAACTGGAAAGCCAGAAAACTGAAAATATGCTCACGTAAATTTACCGCATCAATACGGGCTGCCAGCTTTTTCGCAGTATCTGGAATCGGCACCAGACTACGGCGTTTATCTTTAGGCAAAGTCTTTAATAAAGCTTCGATCAGTTCCAGACGCCAGCCTGGAACCCCCCATGACCAGATATTTTCATCGACCTGCGGCAAAGCCTGCAGCGGAATTTTAACCGTTGCACCATCTTCATCATGACTTGGGTCAAAACGATAGCTGGTCGCCAGACGCAATTCACCATTACGTAAATAATCCGGAAACTGTTGTGTGGTTGGACGATCATTCAGCCACAGTGCATCATCATCAATAAACAGATAACGTGGATCATGTGGCTCTACCGTGGCACGCCAGTCTTCAAAACTGCGGCGACTCGCCACTTCTGGTGGTACTTTGGAGGCATAGAACTGGTAAATGGTTTCTTCATCCACCACCAGATCACGACGGCGCAGTTTGTCTTCGACCCGTTCCACTTCTTCCAGTTTCAGCAGATTATGCTTCAGGAATGGGGGATTAATACCGAGATTGCCAGTAGTCAGTGCATCACGCAGGAAGATTTCATGTGCAGCTGGCTGATCCACTTTCTCATAATTGACCGGACGTTTCGGCTCGATGATCAGACCGAATAACGAAATCTGATCATAGGCATTGACTACACCCGCTTTTTTCGACCAGTGCGGTTCGAAATAATGATGTTTCAGCAAGTCACGCGCAGCTAGCAGAATCCATTCCGGCTCAATTTTCGCTAGAGTCCGTAAATACACTTGTGAGGTTTCAACCATTTCAAAAGCCATCACCCATGGGGTATTGGTTTTGTGCAGCGTTGATGCCGGGAAAATTCGTGCTTTCTGCTGACGAACTGCCATAAACACATTACGTTCATCAGTCTTGTTGGCAATAAAAGACAGTAAGCCAGTCAATAAAGCGCGATGCAGATTTTCATAACTGGCTTTCTTTTCATTAAAGGACAGTTTTAAGCCTTTAGCCAGATCCACCAGCTGCTCATGAGTTTTCTTCCATTCACGCAGACGTAACCAGCTCAGGAAATGATTCCGTGCAAAAGTACGACGTTTGTTTTCGCTCATACTTTCACAGTTATTATGCAGGGTATCCCAGAGCTTGATATAAAACAGGAAATCTGAATCTGCTTCACGGAACAAGGCATGTTTCTGATCAGCCTGCATCTGCTTATCCGCAGGACGTTCACGTGGGTCTTGTACTGCCAGCGCCGCGACAATTACCAAAGCTTCATTCAGTGCACCAAAATGGGCACCGCCAAGAATCATTCGCGCCAGACGTGGATCAATTGGCATTTTTGCCATTTGCTGACCGATCTTGGTTAATCCCCCTTGTGTTCCCCCTTTATTAAAGGGGGAAGAAGTTCCCGACTGCTTTTCGTCGGCAACTTTAGGGAGATTTTTCTCTGTCATTGCCCCAAGCTCAATCAAGAGCTTGCGACCATCATTGACCAGGCGGTGATCTGGTGGCTCAATGAAATCAAAATCTTCCAGTGAACCTAGGCCCAGACTTTGCATCTGTAAAATAACGGATGCCAGATTGGTCCGTTTAATCTCAGGTTCGGTAAATTCAGGACGACTTAAAAAGTCCTCTTCACTGTACAGACGAACACAGACGCCTGGCGCAATACGGCCACAACGGCCTTTACGCTGATTGGCAGCAGCTTGAGAAACCGCTTCGATCGGTAAACGCTGCACCCGTGAACGATAGTTATAACGGGAAATACGGGCAAAACCGCTATCAATCACATAACGAATATTCGGAACAGTTAATGCTGTTTCTGCTACGTTGGTGGCGATAATAATCCGTCGACCGCCGCCCGATGGATTAAAGATTTTTTGCTGTTCAGCCAGTGCCAGACGCGCATACAAAGGAAGTACTTCAGTATGGCGTGGACCATGCTTGATCAAGGTTTCCTGCAGTTCACGAATTTCCTGTTCGGTACTGGCAAAAATCAGGATATCAGCATGTTCCGGATGACCTTTTTCCTGTGCATCCTGAAAACATTCTTCTACTGCTGCAACCACTGCACGGGGCAGATTTTCTTCAAAATCATCAAACTCGTCGTCATCACTGCCGACAATGCTCATTTCAGAAATTGGACGATAACGCACTTCTACCGGATAGCTACGTCCTTCCACTTCATAGATCGGCGCACCATTGAAGTAGTTACTAAAACGGTTTACGTCCAGCGTTGCCGAGGTAATGATCACTTTTAAATCTTTACGACGCGGCAACAGCTGCTTGAGATAACCCATGATGAAATCGATATTCAGCGAGCGTTCATGGGCTTCATCAATAATGATGGTGTCGTATTTGGTCAGGAACCGGTCATTGGCCAACTCTGCCAATAAAATACCATCCGTCATCAAACGGACGATCGAATCCTGTGAGCCCTGTTCATTAAAACGGACTTTAAAGGAAATTGATTCACCCAGTTTCTCGCCAACTTCTTCTGCAATACGCTGTGAGACGCTACGCGCAGCTAGACGACGTGGCTGGGTATGGCCAATCAGACCAGTCAGGCCTCGACCTGCCAGCATGGCGATTTGTGGTAATTGCGTAGTTTTACCGGAACCGGTTTCACCAGCCACAATAATGACCTGATGTTGCTGGATCGCTTCAATCAGCTTGTCTGCATACTGGGTAACAGGCAGATCCTGATTCAGCTTGATATTGGGAATGCGTTCGATACGCTGCATGACTTTGGCATGCGATTTTTCAAATAATTCTTGATATTGCTTTTGGTTGGCATCTTTACCTTTTTGGAGTCGATTTAAACGATGACGGTCACGCGCCATAACGAGCTGATCTACATTTAAAGGACTCTGCACTGAGAAAACACCTGATATAAAAAAAGACAATAGGCAGCTATTTTACGCTGTATTGCCCCTAAGCGAAAGAACAGCCATTTTGAATATTTTTATAATTTTTTAATTTTTGCCCTTGAATTTTACTGCTTGCGGCATCATGTCTGAAGAGGCATTAAATCGGGGTGAGTCTTGTCATGATGTATTCACCATTCTACGGTTGAATCATTTATATCAAGAGCAATGCTGTTTGTGCTGATGGTGTTTTATTTTTAGCTTAATTCGGTTTTTCCGATGTATGTTATGTAAAAATACTGTTTCAGCAAGAAAAATAATTTCTGTACCCTATCGGAAATTAAATACAAACCTCAATCATGGAGACAATGATGAGCTTAATTAATACTGAAGTTAAACCGTTCAAAACAACTGCGTTCCAAAATGGTAAATTCATCGAAGTAACAGAAGCTGACCTTAAAGGTAAATGGTCTGTAGTATTCTTCTACCCAGCTGACTTCACTTTCGTTTGCCCAACTGAACTTGGCGACCTTGCTGACAACTACGAAGAATTCAAAAAATTAGGCGTTGAAATCTACTCAGTTTCTACTGACACTCACTTCACTCACAAAGCTTGGCACGATTCTTCTGAAGAAATCAAAAAAATCCAATACGTAATGGTTGGCGATCCTACTTGGACTCTTGCTAAAAACTTCGACGTACTAATCGAAGCTGACGGCCTTGCTGACCGTGGTACTTTCGTGATCGATCCAGAAGGTAAAATCCAAATCGTTGAAATCAACGCTGGCGGTATCGGTCGTGATGCTCAAGAACTTCTTCGTAAAGTTAAAGCAGCTCAATATGTACACGCTCACCCAGGCGAAGTTTGCCCAGCTAAATGGAAAGAAGGCGACGCAACTCTTGCTCCTTCAATCGACCTAGTTGGTAAAATCTAATCTGTATTAGATTGAACTGATTTAAAAAAACCACGCTTTTAGCGTGGTTTTTTTATTTGAACATTTATTTGATTGCTCTATTGGCCAAACGTTTTATTTTCCTTTTTCTTCTATCTAAAGCCATCCTGCCAAATCTTTATTTTTCACTTTAAAGATCATATAAAAATCAGGCATGCATATTGCATCCTCTCCATAACAATCCCCTACTTATGCTTACAATTCAGTTATACATCTTCAATGTCAGTTGGCATAAGTTCAAGACATAAGATAATAATATTCAGTGGAGGAAAACGTATGCAAAAACTGCTAACCGTGATCTCATGGGCTTATAGTCCTTCTAGCCGCCACCTGAAAATCATTTATAGCAATGGCGATATAGAGCTCTACCATCCTGTTCCCGAATTTGTTTATGACAACCTGTTAAGACGACAAGATAAAATGGCCTTTGTACAGAAATATCTTGAATACAACTTACATTTCGACCGAGTTTGCCTGTTTTAATTTAACTAATTTCTGCTTAACGATAAGTCACTATGAGTAAGCCAGCTCCAATCGGCAATGTACTCATGATAAAACGTGAATCCTGCTGGATCAGCTGAACAAATTCTTCTACTTCCGCAGCATGTGAAATCACATTATCCACCAGCAATACTCCACCTTTTGGCTTGAGCAATCGGGCCAAATGGGTCCAATAATCCACATAAGCATCACGTTCCGCATCTAACAATATAAAATCAAATACGTCCTGCTCAGCTTGCAGATAATACAAGGCATCTGTCACTTTAAAATCAATCAAATCCTTTAAGCCTAGCTGATTTGCATACTGCTCGGCCTGCGCAACTCTTTCTGCATCTATTTCTAATGTTGTAATCATCGCTTGAGTCTGCCGGGCAGCTTCGGCCAGCCATAAAGTGGAATAGCCTGTAGAAGTCCCAATTTCCAGAATACGTTTGGACTGCTGGGCACGAATGAGTAATGATAAAAATCGGCCTGATTCAGGCTCAATATTTCGATAGCGTTGCAGACGTTCAGTTTGCTGAAGATCATGCGCATGAAAGGTCTTATACAGCTCCTGCATGAAACTTTCAAAATGTTGTAATTGATTCATTGCTCTTCCCTGAGGTTATCTAAATAAATTTTTTATGGATTGATTAAAGTGCCTGAACCAATTTAAAGCGTTCTACTTCACGATTATCACTGGTATTAATACTTTCCGTAAACATGGATAGCGGTCGAACCCAAATCGAATAGTCACCATAAAGACATTGATAAACCACCAGCTTTTCCTCCGTTTCACTATGTGTTGCCACATGCAGGACCTGATAAAGTTTACCCTTATAATGTTGATAAATACCGCGTTGTAATTCCATCGTTCAACTCTCAAATGCAGAATTCCAATCTTAACTGAAAAAGACCAATCACACTTTAAACTACTTGAAAATTCATGCTAAGCACCCATATATAAGCTTGAAATTAATCATGAATTTTTCAATACATTTGCAAAACCGATCAAATTTATAAGAACAAACTGTTTTATCTATTTATCGATTTAGCTTAGTATCTACTTATCGAATGAATTCTTACTCCTTTGGAGACGTTAGCAATGTTAGATCAAAATACTTCAGCTCAATTAAAAACACTACTTGAACGTTTGGAAGGCCCGATTGAATTAGTGGCAACTCTGGATGGCTCTGACAAATCAGCCAAAATCAAAGAACTGGTTGAGGAAATCGCGCAACTTTCTGATTTAGTCACTGCGCGTTTTGATGGTACCAACAAACGTGCACCAAGCTTTGGTGTGGCAAAAGCCGGTGAACAGCCTCGTGTGTTCTTTGCAGGCTTGCCGATGGGCCATGAGTTTACTTCCCTGATTCTGGCATTGCTGCAAACTTCAGGCTATGCACCAAAAGTCTCTGCGGAAGTTCTGGAATCGATTAAAGGCTTAGGGATCAAATCTGACTTTGATGTATTTGTCTCACTCAGCTGTCATAACTGTCCGGATGTTGTTCAGGCATTGAACCTGATTGCTATCTATAACCCGGGTACAACAGCAACCATGATTGATGGGGCTTTCTTCCAGGACGAAGTGGAAGAACGCAAAATCATGGCCGTACCAATGGTCTTCCAGGACAATGAACATATCGGTCAGGGTCGTATGACACTGGAAGAAATCATTGCCAAATTGGATACCAATGCCGCAGCCAAAGATGCTGAAAAACTAAATGCCAAAGATGCATTTGATGTGTTGGTGATTGGTGGTGGACCTGCAGGGAATACTGCAGCGATCTATGCAGCACGTAAAGGCATCAAAACTGGGATCGTGGCTGAACGCATGGGCGGTCAGGTCATGGATACCATGGACATTGAAAACTATACGTCAGTGCAAAAAACCCAAGGTCCAAAATTTGCGGCTGAAATGGAAGCACACGTTCGTGAATACGGTGTTGACATCATGAATCTGCAACGTGTCTCAGATATCAAAGGTGCAGATAGTACAGCGAATGGTCTGGTAGAAGTAACTTTAGAAAATGGTGCGAAACTTGAATCTAAAACCGTGATTCTGTCTACTGGTGCACGCTGGAGAGAAATGAATGTTCCAGGTGAGGCAGAATACAAAACTCGTGGTGTAGCGTACTGCCCACACTGTGATGGTCCATTGTTCAAAGGTAAACGTGTAGCGGTAATTGGTGGCGGTAACTCGGGTGTAGAAGCTGCGATCGACCTTGCGGGTATTGTTGAGCATGTAACGCTAGTTGAGTTTGATACAAAACTGCGTGCGGATCAGGTACTTCAAGATAAATTGAACAGCTTGCCAAACACCACCGTAATCAAAAATGCGCTTTCTACCGAAGTGATCGGTGATGGTTCACAAGTCACAGCGTTGAAATACAAAGACCGTGCAACTGATGAAGAGCACACTGTTGAGTTGGCTGGGATCTTCGTTCAGATCGGTTTGTTGCCAAACACCGACTTCCTGAAAGGAACCGATGTTGAGCTAACTAACCGTGGTGAGATCATGATTAACGAGCGCAATGAAACCAATGTCAAAGGTGTGTTTGCTGCAGGTGACTGTACCACTGTTCCTTACAAGCAGATCATCATCGCGACTGGTGAAGGTGCCAAAGCATCATTATCTGCCTTCGACTACATCATCCGTTCTGGTCAGTAATCCTTAAAATTCATGAATTAAAAAAAGCCCGCACAATGCGGGCTTTTTACTATCTCAAAGCTGATTTATTCCTGTAAGAGTTGAGCTGCCAGTTTTTCAATATTTCCCATTTCAGGATGTACAGCAGCGACATTGGCTAAAATCGTCACTGCCTTTTTCTTGTTTAAATCAATCATCAAAATAGCAGAATGCCCTGCGGTATTTCCCCCATGCCAGATGATTTTGGTGCCATTTTCCTGTTCTCGCACAAACCAGCCCAATCCCAATTGGTAGCTACCTGCTTGTTCTGTGGTTGCTTGCTGAGTTAATTGTACTGCCGCATTTTTTGCATCGAGTTGAGCTTGTGCAAATCTGGTTAAATCTGAAGCTGTAGAGAGTACACCGCCCGCAGGTAAAAAGGTATCAAATGCCCAGGTGGTGATTTCTTTTCCTTGGGCATCAAATGCAGACACAAGTTGCTTAGCTGCTTGATCAGGCGAGGTATAGCTATGTTTCATCCCATACTTTTTAAAGACATATTCATTGAGTAACTCAGCAAAATCCTTATTTTGCGATTGACTCAAACTCTGTCCCAATAAAGCCACAGCCAAATTAGAATAATGTGGCACTTTTCCACTGTTATTTGCATGTTCAAGCTCTAAGGAATTTTTTAAATATTCTTCCAGTTTAGCTGCATCATATTCCTTATATGGATCAGTATCATCATCTACTTCCAAATTACTCGGTAGTCGTGGCAGTCCAGACGTATGATTGGCTAAATCCTGAAAGCGAACCTGGATATTGTCCTTGAATGGAAAGGCATAATAAGGATTAATCTTGTCATCCAGTTTAATTTTATTTTGTGTCACCAGTTCAGCCAATATGGTTGATGTCATCACTTTGGTCAGAGAACCAATTGCAAAGATTTTATCCTGATTGGCCTTGGCCTGGATTTTGTCCTTATGCTTCTGTACTCCATAGTAATGGGGTTTGTCCTGATCTAATACCGCTATCGCTACTTGAGTTTGTTCTGGAAAAGTACGAGTAACCTGATAAATTTTCTCTGCAATCGCTTTTGGATAGCCTTGAATAGCATTGACTGTCTTATTATTTGCTGCGGTAGATTCGATATAGGGCGTAAATAAAAGGCCGGAAATCTGTTGATCATTATTCAAACTCATGCTGAGTTTCAGACGATCTTTTTCAAAGTTGGCCTTATAGACTGCAGTCTCTTTGCCTTTAGACTCTATATACTCAATACTTTGGATTGTGCCGAGTTGCTGCTGCAAGTCTTTAGAGACTTTTTCAAACATATTTAAAGGAATTGCCTTTTTCGCTTCAGGTGAAAACTTTTCAAAAATTGCTGCATAATTTTGCGCATTAAAATCCTGCTGAAACTGGGCAATAACTTCCTTTTCAATATCCGATTGTGCATAAAGACTGCTCATATAGAGCAAGGATGATAAAAACAGTGATATTTTCTTCATGAGATCAGTATTGTTCCTTAAGTTTATAATGCACTTTCATAAAAATTATTGAAATTAAACATTTTTATAGACTTAATACAGTGCAACGAATAGTTAAAAAATAAGCAAAATATATTCCATATCATTCTATTTTTTAGGGCAGATCAATTCATCCAAGTTTTTGCCCTGTCTATTTCCCATTTTATACTTGTTGTTCTTAAGCTCCACTCGAACTGGTTCAAAAATTGCTTATGAATTGATAGATAGCATAGTTAATTATTCCAGAGAAATTTCTCGGAATAACTTAATGATGTTATGTACTTAGCCAATTATTATTTGTTTTCCTCACTGAGACTTGGGTAACTTTTTGTTATATGACTTGTCAGCGTCTAATTGCATCATTAACATGACATGCAGACCTGAAATATAAGTCCGTGAAAGATAACAAAAAAAATATCAGAAATGTAATGGAGCTTAGCAATGTACTATCAATATCACTGTGCGTGCTGCGATAAAGTTGTGGAAGCTGGCCAAAAAGAATGTCATGCCTGTGGCTCACATAATATTCGCAGCCCTTATGGTTTTTGGATTTTATGTCTGGTGGCCTGTCTGGTTACTGCAATCGCGTTCAAGGTAATGCATGTTTATATCCAGTCACAGCAGCAGGAAGTGCCAGCTCAGTCGTCTTTATTTGATGTGCTGCAACAAGATAATAAACGTCCGCGCTAATTTTTTATCCTCCAGCAAGACCTGACTTGGATCAGGTCTTTTTTATGCGTTTTTAACTTGAATATGAAACGCTGCCAGAATAGAAAATTTGAATTACAATAAGTCATCTTGCAGTGAGAGATGAAAATGGTTCAGTTAATTAAAAAAGGCGGCTTACGTGAGCGTGCCAATCGCAGTCGCAGTTATCAGGGTTCGGAAAATACTGAGGCCACCCTTAAACCGAATCGTTATCAGTCTCCAGTGCAGAAACAGGATCATCCAGTTTCTGACGCTTCCGCTGCACAGCAGCTTTCTAACGAAAACTCCTCTGTCACTCCATCAAATTAAGATTTTTAGTTCATTAGAACTAGCGCGTCATACCATAACCAGACTGCAAAAATCAGGAATAATCCGCCTGAAATCATATCGATATAACTTCCTGATCGCTGGTAAGCCTCTTTAATTTTAGGATGGGAAATTAACAGCATCAGTAAAGTAAAAGTGATAAATGTTTGCAGCGGAATAATCACTGCCAGTTGCGCTTTTAAATAATCAGAAGCTGATGAACTCAGTGCAAGTGAAAATACGCTACTGAAATAGATCAGGGTTTTAGGATTCGACAGATTAGTCAATAAACCCTGCATAAAATAACTTTTTGGTGCTTCTACCGTATTTAAATCATCTTGAGTTTGATGTCTGTTCTGAAAACTTTGCCAGCCACTTTTTAGCATGGCCCAGCCCATTTTGGCCAAAAATAGCCCACCGATGACCATCAATACTTGCTGAATCCAGGGAAACTGATCGATCAGTACGGTAAAGCCAGCTAGCGTCAATATCACCCAAACCACGATCCCCGCTGAAATTCCGGCAATCACCTTTAAGGCATTCATACGTGTCGTAGAAGCAGCACTTTTTGCGATAAGTAAAATGTCAGGACCCGGGCTTAATTGAGCAACAAAATGCAGAAAACAGATGGTAAAAAGCAAGGACATTTAAAAAAGATCAAATGGTAAAAAAACTATTATAACTTTTGTTTAATGAAATTAGAAAGTTCCAATAAAAAAGCCGAATCATGAGATTCGGCTTGAAGCATTTATATTGAAAGCGTGATTTTATTTCTTGTTCACATCTTTCATTTCAATTTTCTTGGCTTCCGGGGTCACTTCACGAGCTTCACCATCAATAATGGTTGAATCGCCATGCCCCCCCTGCTGGTTCTGCATATCCTGCATTTGACGCATCATTTCAGCAAACGGGTTTTGGCCTGCACCACCACCGACATCGCCCATCATGCCACCCATCATTTTTTCCATCATGGCTTGCTGACGTTTCATCATCATTTTCATCATGGCTGCCTGGAAAGCACGTTGTACAGGTGGAATCAGCATTAATACCGCAAGCACATCACTAATCAAACCAGGAATCAGCAGGAAAAAGCCGGCTAAGATTTTAGGCAAATTATTTGATAATGCCGGATCTGCACTCATCTGTCCCATCTGCATTTGCTGCATTTGTGGCATTACACCGGCCGAATATTTCCGGATCAGGTTCATACCGATAAAGAAAGCCGCCACGAACCAGAAAAATACGTACCACATGCTCCCGACAAGGTCACCCACGCCAATCCATACAAATACTTCGAGGACTAAGCCGGCCAGGATAATAAGAAATAATTTCATGAAAATTAATCTAATCTCAGTAAAATAAATATTAGGATGCTGTAATCAACTGCTTCATCAGGATCAAGCTTTTTTGATACGCTTATGTAACAATATGGGCATTATTTTATTTTTAAAGTGCAGGCATGTCATTAATTATTGGGATTGATCCCGGTTCGCGTCTAACAGGTTACGGTATCATCCAGAAAGAAGGTTCAAAACTCACTTTTGTTGATGCAGGAACGATTAGAACTGAAACAGCGGAAATGCCTGAACGTTTAAAACGAATCTTTGCTGGTGTCGAACGAATTGTCAAATTTTACGGCCCGACCGAGGCTGCTGTGGAACAGGTGTTTATGGCACAAAATCCGGATTCTGCTCTCAAACTGGGTCAGGCTCGTGGTGCGGCAGTCGCAGCCTTGGTGAATCTGGATCTGAAAGTTGCCGAATATACGGCACGGCAGATCAAACAGTCTGTTGTGGGCTATGGCGCTGCAGACAAAGAACAGGTTCAGATGATGGTTATGCGTATTCTGAACCTGACAATCAAACCGCAACAAGATGCTGCCGATGCACTTGCTGCTGCGATTTGTCATGCTCATGCTTCAGGCAGCATGAGTAAAATGGCCGTATTGAATGCCTTAGGCGGTATGGCACGCGGACGCAGCCGGGTCAGCACCCGTCGTCGTTAGTCTTTAGTTAATACTTTAAAATCCTGAAAATCCGCGTCTTGAAGATTCAAACTCTGCTGATGAATTGCAGTGACTTCTGCACGTTGTGATCCAGTTCTGCTGAGCTGGATCATGTCCTGAACAATCGCTTCCTTCCCAACAATGACAGCCTCGACTTCGCCTGTTTCCAGATTACGCACAAAACCCTTTAAACCTAATTGAATTGCCTGTTGTTCAAACCAGCGACGGTAGCCCACGCCCTGCACTTTGCCCTGAATGATCAAATGAATGGCCTGCATTTTTATTGTCCTTAGTGGTTCACAACCTGGTAAATGGCATGTTTCATATCTTGCGCCTGCAAGCCACGTTCACCTTTTTTCGCCAATACATCACCGGCAAGTGCGTGCAAAGTTACGATTTCATGTAAATGGGTGGCATCTTTAAATTGGGCTTTCAAACTTGCGATCATGCCAGCAAGTACATCTCCCATTCCTCCGGTTCCCATACCGGCATTGCCTGCGGTACAGATGAAAAGAGCATCTTCTAAAATCAGGCTACCTGAACCTTTGAGCACCCATTGTCCCTGATATTTTTGCTGGAGCTGTTGAATTGCCTGAATACGATCTGCTTCGACTTCTGATGCTTTCATTTCTAACAAAGTAGCCGCTTCACCCGGATGTGGTGTTGCATAAGTATGGGCATTCAACTTTTGTGGTGATTTTGCCAGAAACCACAAGGCGTCTGCATCGAGAACTGTCTCCAGTTCTGATTGCTGAATCAGGTCAAACCAGTATTTATATTGCTGTTCAGCCCAAGTATCTCGTCCTAACCCCATACCAAAACAGACAGCATCCACATGACGAACTAAAGCTTGGCGTTGCTCAGCATCTAGCGCATTAATATCACGCAGCATGATATTCGGAGCACGTGACAAAATGGCAGTATGATGTTTGGCATCACAAACCACAGTGACCTTACCTGCACCGGCAGCAAAGGCTGCCTCAGCTGCCATAATGACCGCACCGCCCATATCGGCATGCCCCCCAATCACGAGCACATGCCCATAACTGCCCTTATGTCCAAAAGCTTCACGTTTAGGCAGATGAATTTGAGTCGAGGAAAGTTGAGCTATGGGTACAAGTTCAGCATCGGAAGGAATAGCCGAGATGATCTCTACCTTACCGGCATATTCTTTGCCTTGTCCGGTAAATAGTCCTGCCTTTAAACCTAAAACACTAAAACTATAATCTGCCTTAATGGCGACTGGCAAAGGCTGGCCTGTATTGGCATGCAGTCCGCTTGGAATATCTACTGCGATTTTGAATCCTTGCTGGGCATTAATACTTTGAATAATCTGTTGCCAATTTTCATTCAGATCACGGTTCAAGCCGATCCCAAATAAGGCATCAATATAGACATCATATTGTTTCTGAAAATTAAAACCTGAATAAGTGGCTATACCGATTTCCTGAGCTTCCTGGATTGCTTGAGCCAGATCCTGTGATGGACCGGGTTCTGCTGCGTAAATATCTATTTCAAAACCGGCCTGTTTTAAATATTTACCTACCAGATAGCCATCACCGGCATTATTACCCTGACCGCAACACACAGCGATTTGAGTCAATTGCTGTTGTTCCAACAAAGGGACGAGTCGCTGCGCAATCGACCATGCCACCTGTTGCATCAAACCATAAGAACTATTTTGCTTGCCAAACCACCGCTGCTCCCATGCTTGTATATCGTGGCTATGATAAACTTGCTGCTGCATTTCTTATTTCCTGTTTCTGGTTTATGACAACACCCGATTCCCAAGCGCAAATTCAAGTTTATCAACAAGATCCAAATGAACTGAAAGCGTGGATCAAAGAGCAGGCACGAGAGCTGGGTTTTTCTGATTGTGTCATTGCCAAACCGGATGCTCAAGCAGAATTAGTGCGCTTGCAGGAATATTTAGACCGCGGCTATCACGGTGATATGAAGTTTCTGGAAGAAAATCTGGAAAAACGTGCCGATCCCACACTGCTTATTCCCAATACCAAATCCGTGATCTGTGTACGAATAGATTATCTGGTCGATCTTCCAGAACCGCGCTTAGTGCCCTATGCACCAAATTCTGCAATTATCGCCCGTTATGCCCGTGGTCGTGATTATCATAAAACCATGCGCGGGCGCCTAAAAATACTGGCTTCTAAAATTCGGGAAAAAGTCGGTGAATTTGAATCCCGCCCCTTTGCAGACTCTGCACCTGTATTTGAAAAATCTCTGGCCGAGAGTGCGGGTATGGGCTGGACTGGCAAACATACTTTATTAATCCATAAAAAATCCGGATCTTTTTTCGTTTTAGGAGAACTGTTTAGCTCACTGGAACTGCCTTTTGATGAGCCTGCAAGCAAACATTGTGGCTCATGTACAGCCTGTATTGATATTTGCCCGACACAGGCTATTGTTGAACCTTATATGCTAGATGCACGTCGCTGTATTGCTTATTTAACCATTGAGTATAAAGGGATCATTCCAGAAGATTTACGTCGAGGGATTGGTAACCGGGTCTTTGGCTGCGATGATTGTCAGTTGATTTGTCCATGGAACAGTTTTGCTCAAAAAACCAATATTGAAGATTTTCACCCCCGACATGGACTGGATCAAGTGAGTTTACTGGATCTCTGGCAATGGGATGAAGCTACATTTTTAAGCTCAACTGAAGGCAGTCCATTACGCCGTACCGGCTATCAAAGCTTTATGCGCAATATTGCGATTGGCTTAGGTAATGCGCCTTTTGATCCGCAGATTGTTCAAGCCTTACAAGCTCAGCAGAATCAACATGATGAGATTGTACAAGTTCATATTGACTGGGCCATACAGGAACAACTGGCAAAATCCCGGTAATTTTCAATTTTTACTTCGGTTCACATTTTCTCGTCAAAGCCTTACACAGTTACTGTGCAAGCTATGGCATAAAGGAAAAAGAATAGAAATAAAGCCGGAGGTGGATATGCAAAAGTCATCTGATACACAACATCAAAATCAGGAACAGCTTGAAGAGTTGCAACATCAACACCAGAAGCAGCAACAACAGCAACAGCAGCAGTCACAACATGGCCCGCTTGGCTCTCCAAAAAATAACCAGCACGAACAAGATGAACGTGTATTAAACAAGCAACATCGTAGTGATTTACAAAACCAGAATATTCACGGAAATCATCGTGAATAAACTCCGATCAAGAGTTCAACTACAAAGCTCACCTTGTGTGGGTTTTGTTTTTTCTATAAGGTCATATTTTGCTAATGAAGATGGCGATACTTTTACTTAAGATGGAGCCTGATAAATAAATATGAACAAGGATGGACAGATGAACAGTATTGATCCAATACGTAATGATTGGTCTCGTGCAGAAATTGAAGCCCTATATCAACAACCTTTAATGGATTTGCTCTTTCAGGCTCAACAGGTTCATCGTCAATATTTTGATGCCAATACCGTTCAGGTCAGTACCCTGCTCTCTATTAAAACCGGTAAATGCCCAGAAGATTGCAAATACTGTTCTCAGTCCGCACATTATGACTCCAAACTCGAAGCGGAAAAACGAATCGCAGTAGAAAAAGTAATTCAGGAAGCAAAAGAAGCTCTTGCCTCTGGCAGTTCACGTTTCTGTATGGGAGCAGCATGGCGTAATCCGCATGAACGTGATATGCCTTATGTACTGGACATGGTACGTGAAGTCAAAGCACTGGGACTCGAAACCTGTATGACTTTAGGCATGCTGAATGCCTCACAGGCAGAACGCCTGAAAGATGCAGGACTGGATTATTACAATCACAATCTGGATACGTCACGTGAATACTATTCACATATTATCAGTACCCGCAGTTTTGATGACCGATTGGATACACTGGATCATGTGCGTCAAGCGGGTTTAAAAGTGTGTAGTGGTGGCATTGTCGGCTTAGGTGAAAGTCGTAATGACCGGATCGGTTTATTGTTTGAGCTTTCTACCCTTCCAATTCATCCGGAATCTGTGCCTATCAATATGCTGGTGCCAATCGAAGGCACACCGATGGCAGATGTTGAAAAACTGGATGTGATTGAATGGATTCGAACTATTGCAGTGGCCCGCATTCTGATGCCAAAAAGTTATATTCGTCTTTCGGCAGGCCGTGAATCACTGACTGACTCAGATCAGGCATTGGCATTTATGGCAGGCGCCAACTCAATTTTCTCAGGCGAAAAACTTCTAACGACTCCAAATACAGCCAAAGGTCGTGACCAACAGCTCTTTGAAAAATTGGGACTGGTAGCAGAACAACCAAAGCCAAGCATCCGCGCATTGGCGACTGATGCAATGGCAAGTTAATTGAAATAATTCAAGATGCTGAAAAGTTATGCGCAGTAATTAAAATGCCATAACTGGCATTGAGATAATCACCGATCCGGATCTGGTCTGTTCCATTGGCATGATGTACGACCAGTTCCTGCGTCAGTGCATCAAAACTAAAAGAGTCATAACAGTCCTGATGCAGGCTTAACCAGTGTAAAGTGTCAGCCAGATTTTCATCTACAATATAGGTTTTGGCATGGAAATCTTTGCTCATTTAAGCCTTCTCATCATGTGGTACTGGTAATGATTTTAATGGATATGAGTTTAGATTAAATATAATGGATATAAAAAAGTGAGCATATCGCTCACTTTTTCTTGCAGTATTTTTTAATCTCTTTGGGTACCACATTTGCGGCATTCCCAATCTGCCCCAATTTCCTCCATTTGCTGGTATTCATAAATGTGCAAGCAGAATAGTTTTTTCAGTAGTTGAAGCATTATAAAACTCCCGTTTCATCATTTTTAAAATACGCTTCTTTAGGCACCCTTCCTGAGTGTCGATTTGTTGTTCTGGATAAAAACCACCTCTAACTTATAACCAGAATTTTTCAAAATGTAAAACCTATTTCATTCATTTTTTCAACTTTCCGATAAAGTTAAATTTCAATTGATTCATGCTTTTAATTAGCATCTGTGATCTATATCTCAAATACCACTTATTAAAGATTCTCTACTATAAAAAAAGCGAACCGAAGTTCGCTTTTTTGCTTTTATTTAGAAGAAACCAGCTGGCTTGGTTGAATAACTCACCAACAGGTTTTTGGTCTGCTGGTAATGATCCAGCATCATCTTGTGGTTTTCACGACCGATCCCAGATTTCTTGTAACCACCAAAGGCTGCATGGGCCGGATAGATATGATAGCAGTTGGTCCAGACACGACCCGCTTCAATGGCACGGCCAGCGCGATACGAGGTATGTGCCGAACGTGACCAGACACCAGCACCTAGGCCATAAATCGTATCGTTGGCAATCTTGATGGCATCATCAAAATCTTTAAAGGTGGTTACTGCCAGTACCGGCCCAAAAATTTCTTCCTGGAAGGTACGCATATTATTGGTGCCTTTAAAGATGGTCGGTTCAATGTAGAAGCCTTGCCCGACTTCCTGACGTACACCGCCACCAACAAGCACTTCTGCACCTTCGCCGCGACCTGTTGCAATACACCCCAGAATCTTGTCCTGCTGTTCCTGCGATGCCTGCGCACCAATCATGGTTTCAGTATCGAGTGGATGACCAGTTTTAATACGTTTAACCCGATCGATTGCCAGTTCCAGGAACTGATCAGCAATACTTTCCTGGACCAAAGCACGTGATGGACAGGTACAGATTTCCCCTTGGTTCAAGGCAAACATGGTGAAACCTTCCAGTGCTTTTTCCAGATAATCATCCTGCTGCGCCATGACATCTTCAAAGAAAATATTTGGTGATTTACCACCAAGTTCCAGTGTCACCGGAATAATATTTTCAGTGGCATATTGCATGATTTGCTGACCTACAGCAGTCGAACCAGTGAAGGCAATTTTGGCAATACGCGGATTCACAGCCAGTGGACGGCCGACTTCAACACCATAGCCATTCACGATGTTTAATACACCTTCAGGTAACAGGTCCTGAATCAGTTCAGCCAGTACCAGAATACTGACCGGGGTCTGCTCTGCCGGTTTCAGAACGATACAATTGCCTGCGGCCAAAGCCGGTGCCAATTTCCATGCTGCCATCAAGATCGGGAAGTTCCATGGAATGATCTGACCAACCACACCTAAAGGCTCATGGAAATGGTAGGCAATGGTATCTTCATCAATCTCAGAAATGCCGCCTTCTTGCGCACGGATACAGCCGGCGAAATAGCGGAAGTGATCAATCGCTAAAGGAATATCAGCAGCCAGGGTTTCACGGATTGGCTTGCCATTGTCCCAGGTTTCAGCCACCGCCAGCAGTTCCAGATTGGCTTCGAGACGATCAGCAATTTTGAGCAGAATGTTAGAGCGAGTCGTTGGAGATGATTTATTCCATTGTGCTTTAGCTTTATGCGCAGCATCCAGCGCCAGTTCGATATCTTCCACGCTAGAACGTGGCACTTTGGTAAACAGCTTGCCATCTACAGGAGAAATATTATCAAAGTATTCGCCTTTGACTGGCGGCACCCATTGCCCACCAATAAAGTTGTCATACTGGGCTTTGAAATGAACTTTTGAGCCAGGCTGGTTCGGATCGATATAACGCATATGTATTTCCTTTGCTTATTTTAATCTTTAAAAATGCTGCATCTACAGCTTTGGTATAAGGTACATCCGTACTCTATTTAGTTAACATACGCGTTATAAGGTTGGAGAAAGGTTGGCACTCAACCGATTTACATTTCTTTTGATTCCTCATAAAAACAATAAAAATTACATTTGGATGTAAATCATGAATTATTGTGAGAATAAGGAATGATGACAGAACAGAGCTTGATACAACAAAGGCAAAAAATTGATCAGCTTCGTCAAAGCAGCAGTTTATCGCCTTCACATGCAGCACAACTCGAACAGAGCATCGTTAGCTCCTGGCAACGCTCTTCTTTAGCCGAGATTCCCAAAAATCGTCTGGCTGCCCCATTAACAGATATAAAACAAATCAGCACTTCTTCGGCTTTAAGTCATGCCTTGGAACATTGTGCTGAAAGTTTGAGGCATATTGCCGAACAGTCCTCTATGGTTTTGGCCGTTGGAGATATTGGCAGTACGGTACTATGGCGGGCCTCCTGCCCTGAATTGCGCACAATTGCTGATAATATTCACTTAGTTGAAGGCGGTCAGTGGCGTGAGGAACTGGTCGGGACCAATGCCCTTGCCCTGTCGATCAAAACCCAACAATCGAGCTGCGTGTTTTCCAGCGAACATTACATGCCTTCCGTGCAGGATCTAGTCTGTTATGCCTCCCCCATTATTGATCCTTATTCCAAACAGATTCTAGGGGTTATTGATCTGTCCACCCACTGGCAAAAACATAATAGCTTAGGGCTATTAGCAGCCGAACGTTGTGCATCCATCATTCAATCTGCTTTACTGGAATCGCAAAAACAGCGTTTATATATTCGTGCCTTTTCTGTCCCGCAGGTCATTTTTAATGGTAAAACCCTGACCATAACCCCACGCCAGACTGAAATTCTCGCTATTCTGGCTTTATTCCCACAAGGTTTAAGTCTGGATCACTTGCATCAGGCACTTTATGGCGAACGTAAAGTCAGCATGGGTACGCTAAAAGCTGAAATGTCACAGTTACGAGATATTCTGGGCGGTATGCTTGGTTCGCGCCCTTATCGATTGCTGGCGCATGTTGAAGCAGACTTCCTGCAAACCGAACAGTCTTTAGATGCAGGTTATATCGATTCAGCCTTAAAACTTTATACTGGAGTTTTTCTGGCAAAAACTGAAAGCCCATTTTTATGTGCATGGCGGGATTGTCTGGAATCACGTCTCAGTGATGCTATTTTCAAAGCCAATGAAACTGATGTGCTGCTGAAACATGTAGCACGTTTTCCTGAAGCAATTGATGCGGTTGAACGTCTGATTGAACTGATGCCAAAAGGTCATCCAACACATCAAACCCTGCTTAAATTTCAGGATATTTAAAAATCAGATCATTTCTTGTTTGGCTTCTTGTTAGCAAGATAATTACGGCTATCTTCCATTGAGAAGATTCCAACTTATAAAAATATAAAAAGCATTTAACTACTTTAGAATTATAATTTTTTATTATAACATTTTATTGATTTAGCTCATGCTACGAATAAGCTTTTAGCAATACTCTGCTCATTCCAGTATTTTATTATTATCGAGTTCATTCAGTTAATTTTAATAAGCTATACCCTGATGAATTAACTGCCCAAATATATTTTTTGAAAGCAAAAATTTAGGCAAAAAAAAAGAGCAACGCCTGCTCTATATCCTTATCAAGGGTGTAAGGATCAGCCAAGAATATCGCATGGGGATACATTTATCTTGGCGCACTTCACTAAGAAGTGCGAACAGGGTTGCATAAAATGTAAGTCTGTCGAGTGGAGAGAATCGACTTACATAGAGGCTTACAGCGCCGCTTTAAAAATCTCTACGACTTGTGCATGGCTAGCCTTACGCGGGTTGGTCAGCATACAGGCATCCTTTTGCGCATTTTCTGCCATAATGGCAAGGTCTTCCTCTTTAACCCCTAAGCCTTTCAGACCAGATGGAATTCCAATTGAAGCTGAAAGCTGGCGAATGGCATCAATCGCTGCATAAGCTGCTTCAGTCACAGTTAATCCTTCAGTATTTACACCCATCAACTGGGCAATTTTTGCATAGCGATCCGGACAGGCAATCAGGTTAAATTCGCATACGTGCGGTAGCAAAATCGCATTACATACACCATGTGGCAGGTTATAGAAACCACCCAGCTGGTGTGCCATCGCATGCACATATCCGAGTGATGCATTGTTGAATGCCATGCCTGCCAGATACTGTGCATAGCTCATAGCATCACGTGCTTCAATATTTTCACCATTTGCTACTGCCTGACTCAGCCATTCACTGATCATGGTAATGGCCTTTTCTGCACAGGCATCCGTAATCGGATTGGCTGCCGTAGAAACATACGCTTCTACCGCATGGGTTAAGGCATCCATACCAGTCGCGGCAGTTAAGCCCGCTGGCTTGGCAATCATCAATTTAGGATCATCGATCGCGATCAATGGTGTACAACGCCAATCCACAATTGCCATTTTGACATGGGTATCGGTATTGGTAATGATACAGAAGCGTGTCATTTCCGACGCTGTACCCGCTGTGGTATTGACTGCAATAAGCGGTGTCATAGGCACAGTACTTTTATCAATACCTTCATAGTCGCGGATATGACCACCACCGGCAGTCACCAGGCCAATACCTTTGGCACAGTCATGTGAAGAACCGCCACCGAGTGATACAATAAAATCGCAGCCGTTGTCATTGTAGACTTGTACGCCATTATGAACGTTAATATCTGTTGGGTTTGGTTCTGCACCTGGGAAGATATGGCTGTCAACACCAGCCTCTTTTAAATAATTTGCGATGGTATCTGCGACACCAAATTTGTATAAGCCTTCATCGGTCACAATCAGAGCTTTCTTGGCACCTAAATTTTGTGCTTTAACGCCAATTTCTTTGGCACAGCCTGGACCGAAAAGTGAAACACAAGGGATATAAAAACCGTTTGTTTGATCTGCAATATTCTTAAAAGCCATGGTTCGATTCCTTCTACCATTCATCTTATTATCGGTGACCCTCACCGTGATTTAAGTATTCAATGAACGATAAAAGAATCCCACCTACTAAAAGCCTACCTTATGATAAGAGATTGAAATTTTAGTTATTTTTGAAGATAGATAGTGCTTAAATGAATTCAAAAAATAAAAAAGCACCTAAGAGTATTGCTCCTAGATGCTTGATGTATTTGGTGGGCCCAGACAGACTTGAACTGTCGACCAACGGATTATGAGTCCGCTGCTCTAACCAACTGAGCTATAGGCCCTATATAGACTGAATTTGTTATATTTCAACTAGTTCAGGCGCATTGAATACTAGCCAAGATTAGATCAAAAAACAAGTACTTTTCTTTCTGCTTGCACACTTAGCCAGCAACCATTTTTTATCCTTAATAACTGCCCTGTTTAGGATTTAAGACTTCAGTCTAATTTGAGTTAGCAAAGCCCTAATATGACATCTATATTTTCTATCTAAAATAAAGAGAGCTACGCTAATTATTCGAATATCAAATCGATAAATTGATCGCTTTTACGTCTCAATATATCCATAATCAATAAAAATACCAACTATTATATATGGAAATATAATCACAGGAAATATTCTTTAAAAATCTATAAAGGCTAAAATTCTGATTCCAATTTCTCGTCTTTACGCAAATCCATATAGATTTCGATTAAAGACCATACAATAACCAGTGCTAAAAGAAGCATTGAGAACATGAAAGCTGTAATATACGTCATAGGTTTCAATCTCAGAGAGAAAATGACCAGAAAATAGAAAAGACACAATTTCTTCTTTTCTTCGACAAAAGTCTAATAACTAAAATTTGTGCTGGATAGTCATTTTTTCATCATTTTAAGACTTATTTTATATAAGATGATATTTCCTAAGGATTATTAAGTATTTATTTATATCTTTCAGGTCTTAAAAAACTATTTAATATACATTTTTAATTTTGGATTTTTTATATTATTAATGAATTTTAATTAAAGCCTATTGACTGTGAATAAGAACAGGAAGAAATTATGCAGTTCATACCGTTAGCTCTTATTTCTTTCTACTTATGCTAAACAAATTTATTGGCGAATCTGCATTTAAACTTGCCGGTTGGCAATATCATGTCGAACCCGATGTACTCGAAGATAAACAGGTCATTGTCGGATTTGAACATACATCCATGATGGATGCAGTTCTATCTTTGGCACTCTTTAAAATGTATGACATCAAAATTCATACCCTGATCAAGAAAGAACTGTTCAAAGGCCCAATGAAACCAATTCTGGAAGCCATGGGTGGTATCGCGGTCGACCGTAAAGCCAATAAAGATATTGTCAGCGTAATGGTTGAACATTTTCAGAATAATGAAAAATTCAATCTGGTGATCGCACCTGAAGCCACCCGTGCCAAAAATGGTGAAGCGCGTAAACCGATCCGTACCGGTTTCTGGCATATTGCCAAAGCTGCCAATGTGCCAATTGTGCTTATGTACGCCAATTCCAAGACCAAGCAAGGCGGGATTTTTGGCAAAATCTACCCGACTGATCTCGCGCATGATCTGGCTTTAATCAAGCAGCTCTATAAAGAGAATGTTGGTCTGGATATCATTATCCCGGAATAAACTTTCCATAAAAGGGCTTGAGAATAATGTTTCACCTGCCCTTTTATTATTTAGGCATTTTCTCAGCAAACATTTTCTTAAGTTTTTATTTACATTTATTGCTTTGCCTTTCTATTTTATTGCCTATTTTTTTGGCATTAGCATTAAATCTCAAATCCAGACTCTTTTTTCAAAAAAAGAGCTTATGGTAGAATCGGCGCAATTCGATAGGCATACAGCCAATCTACAAGGAGCATATTTCGCATGGCGGGTCATTCCAAGTGGGCCAATATTAAGCATCGTAAAGCAAAACAAGATGCCAGTCGTGGTAAGTTGTTTACCAAATACATTCGTGAATTAACAACTGCTGCCAAACTCGGTGGCGCTGATGCGGGTAGTAATCCTCGTCTACGTGCTGTTGTAGAAAAAGCATTATCTGTAAACATGACACGTGATGTGATCAACCGTGCAATTCAGCGTGGTGCCGGTGGTGAAGATAACGATGATCTGAAAGAAGTAACCTATGAAGGTTATGGCGTAGGCGGCGTTGCGGTTATTGTTGAAACCATGACAGATAACCTGAACCGTACGGTTCCTGATGTACGTCACTGCTTTACTAAAACTGATGGTAACCTCGGTACCAACGGTTCAGTATCCTTCCTATTCACTAAACGTGGCGAAATTACTTTTGAAGATGTGTCTTTAGAAGATCAAATCATGGAAGTGGCGCTTGAAGCGGGTGCTGAAGACATCGAAGTGGATGAAGATGAAATCCTGGTGATCACTACGCCTGAAAGCTTCGGTACAGTACAAGATGCTTTAGCTGCTGCAGGTTTAAAATCTGATAACGCTGAAGTGGTGATGAGCCCGTCTACCAAAGCTGAAATCACAGATATCGACCAAGCGAAAAAAATCATGAAAATGATCGATATGCTTGAAGACCTAGACGATGTTCAAAACGTTTATACCAACGTTGAATTCTCTGATGAAGTTTTAGCGCAACTCGATGCCTAATCTTCTATGAGATCAAAACGCACCTTCGGGTGCGTTTTTTATATGTGTTAAAAAATGCCTGGAATTTTAAACCTTATTTAAAAGACCACTACAGTTAAAAACATTATATTCCTTGATCACAAAGCTGGAATGCAGTGCTACGACATGCTCGATCTTGCCGATTCGGCTTAATAGAATCTGACTATAATTTTCCATATCACGTGCCACAACTTCAACAATAAAATCTGCAGACTGCCCTGTCACCAGGAAAGCGTTAATGACTTCCGGAATATTTTCTAATTCTTCTAAAAATTTGGCAAAAGTATCGCTATCATGCTTACTCAAGGAAACCTGCAACAGTACATGCAGGCTAAAGCCCAATTTTTGATAATTAATCTCGCGCTTCAAGCCACTGATAATATTATGATCGATCAAATGCTTGATCCTGCGGTGTACCGAACTCACAGATAAATTTACTCTCTCCGAGAGTTCATTCAGATTGACATCTTCATGGGTCAAAATTTCAAGAATGTGCTTATCAAAACGATCTAATTCCATCTTTAATCTCTTGCCATTTTATTCAAATACATCATTGTTTTGCTGATAGTATTGATAAATTTTTCATAAATTACCAGTTATTTGAAAAAAAATGCCAGACCCCTCTCAATGACCAGTTTTAAGTCATGCTTATGGTCATTCGTCGTATAAAACAAATTTTCGATAAGCGACGCTTTTAAATAAATCATTCTTATTTATCACTAAACTATTTATGAATAAATACTATGACGCTGATAACTGGATTTTCAAAGCATGATTAATTCAACTTAGATTTACACTTGTATAGAAATTGAATAAGAATTGAGCGTTTTATCTAAAACACATAACAAACATAACAAGATAAAAATTCGCAAGGAACGGTTATGGCTTTTAGTATTCTTAGTTCAATTAAAACTAAACTCAGTCCAGTGCTCACGACAGAGACACAAAATACGAGTTTACTTGGTGGTTTATTGGGTGGCAGTCTTTCTGGCATTATTGGTTCTATTACAGGTTCTACCGCCTCTACCCCTTCCCTAGATTCTCTCTTAAACAGCCTGCTTTCTGGCAAAAGTTTAAATTCCAGTTCCCTCACTGATTTAATTAGCCAATTTACAGGCTCAAATGCTTCTAAACTTGATATCAATAATTTAATTAGCCAGTTAACAAAAGCCAATGGTGGCAGTTTTGATATAGGTTCAATCAGCAATCTGCTTGGCAGTTTAATGGGTGGTAATACATCAACCCTGGATTTAAATGCGGTTATCAAATTAGTAAGTGGATTGATGGGTGGCAGTACTGGCAATGTAGACCTCGGTAAAATTGCTGAACTGGCTAGCAACTTATTGCAAGGTGGCGACCTTGATCTTACCCAAATCACTCAACTGCTGAGTGGCCGGATTGGAGGTACTGGTGGTCTTGGTGGAACAGACATTGGTGCCATCGTCGGTATCGTCAGTGGTCTCATCCAAGGTGGTGATATTGATATCGCACAAATTGCTGAACTGGTTAGTGGCTTAATTGGTGGTTCTGGCGGACTTGGCGATGTAGATATTGGTCAAATTGCCAATCTAGTCGGTGGTCTCATCAGTGGCAATGCCGCTAGTGATCTCGACATCGGTGCAATTGTTGACTTGATCAGCGGATTGATCGGTGGCTCAACAGGTAGTTTAGATACCAGTTCAGTCAATCTGTTAGCCAGTAACCTAATGAGCAATGCAAGCAGTGACCTTGATATCGGTGCTATTACCAATTTGCTCAGTGGTCTAATCAGCAATTCAGGCAATATCGATACGGGCACCATTGCGCAAACTGTAACGCAAAGCCTGATGCCACTGCTTGCATCGATTGATACAGGTAACTCATCCATTGATATGGATCAACTTACCCAAGTTTTACCAACAGTGGTTGGTAGTGTGACTACATTGGTATCTGCAATCAGTTCTGCAGGTTCAGGTAATGTGCCAGACACCATCGCGGATGTACTAAAAGGCATCAATCCACTGTTGAATCTATTAGCGAATAGTGACGTTCTTGACGCTGATCAGGCAGAAATCGTGAATTCTCTTTACGATGTCTTGAATGGCGTACAAGTGGTGCTGGATTTTGTGAATAACCCATTACTGCTCACCTTATCCAGCGACCTCAACAATGTGATTACAGCACTAAAACCAGTGATTGCGCTGATTGATAGCGAAGGTCAATTCTCGGATCTTCTGGATGGTGTTCAGTTTCCTGAAATTGGCGACCTGCTCGGGTCACTCGGTTCTGGCGTGCCAAGCTTAGAGAGTTTAGGTTTGGATGCATTCACGGATAGTCTTGGCAATTTAGTCGGTAACAACTCGTCCCTACAACTGCCTGATCTTAGCGAATTGATTTCCGGCATTAGTAATACTGATACGGCTACGAATATCAGCATTACTGAAATCCTCCCAACCATTAAAGAAACTATTACCAATATCTCAAGTGGTAGTTCCCTGCCGAAGTTTGACTTTAGCTCACTGCTCAGTGGCTTCAGTAAAACAAGTGATATTGATCAAACCAGCCCTTGGAGTTAGTTCTAATCTCATAAAAAAACGCGCTTTATGCGCGTTTTTTTATTTCATTTTTAATTTTATACACCGCGCCAATCAACACGGGCATTGCGCTCATTACGATACATCTTTTGAATATATTGCCCTAATGGCAACTCAGCCAGATGACTTTGATATTCCCGGTATTCATCCGACATCGATTCAAAGCTTTCCCTCTCCCACGGCGTTCCCGGAATAGCCAATAGAGGGGCCAAAATAGAACAAACCGCAATATCGGCCAGAGAGAAACGCGAACCGACGAGATAAGGTCCTTCTTTTTCCATACGGATCTGATTAAGCTGCTCAACCGAATCCTTGATAAATTGTTTGGACTGTTCCAGTGTTTCTTCAGTCAAGGCATAACCCTTGGTCAAAATGGTTTTTAGCAATGGCTTGGAGAATTTTTCAAACTGGCGCAGATAGCCTTTTTCTCCAATCAGAATATCCATCGATTCATGGTCATGCGATAAAGCCTGAGCCAGCATCCAGCGACGCACATGGCGGCCTAATTCTTGGGTGATTTCATCAATATCTAGTGCCTGCTGACGCAAGCTTGCTTCTGCAGGTAGCAGACGGTGTTCAGGATATTGCTCATCCAGATATAGAGCGATTTTGGTCGAATCCGCAATCCACCGTTCCTGATCACGCAGAATCGGTAAACGGTTTTGTCCAGTTTTCAGGCGGGCAAAGGCACGATGGGCACCCGGCATGAGGTTTTGCGCGACATATTCCAGCTCTTTGTAATCCAGCATCCAGCGTGCCTTTTCACAAAAATGAGAAAGTGGAAACTGGTATAAGATGCGCATAAATTCTCCATGCTTGTTTTTAGGTTAGATCGCATTAAAACCATCTAATTTAGTCGGATACTTTAGTCACCCTAGCCTGGAAATACAATGAACTTTTTATTCCAAATAAAGATGTTGCTTATTCAGCACGACGATGAGTATTTTTATACATTTTTTTGTCTTGATTATCTATAAAGCAGATATGCACTGCTTTAAAAACATCTATTAAAATTAAGAAATTATTCAAAATCTATTTAATTTTAATCAGTTACTATATTCCAAATTTATAAGAATCTAGCAGTTTTTATCTTAAAGAGCTTTTTTTATAAGCTTTGCAAAAGCAATTGCTTAATTACATAAAGCTTTCGCTGTAACGTTTTGGCATCGATTTAGGATGTCATTATGTCTCGTTTAACTTCTGAAAAAGTTCATATCATCGAAAATGATCTCGACGCGATTAATGCTGCTTATCAGGTTGCAGACTTTGCCCTGGAAGGCCGTAATCAGCGTGATCAGCAACGTCTATTACCTTTTGCTGAGATTGACCTGTTCAGCCAGAAAGGCCTGGGCGGCATGCGTATTCCGAAACAGTACGGCGGTGCATTTGTTGCCAATAAAACCCTGGCTCATGTATTCCGGATTATTAATAAGGCTGACTCAAGTGTCGGGCAAATTCCGCAGAACCAGATCGCATTACTCAACATGATCGAGATCATGGGCACAGAAGAACAAAAACAGTTTATTTATAACGAAATTCTAAAAGGTAAGCGTCTGGCGAATGGCGGTCCAGAGCGCAATACCAAAGATACCAAGACGCTTGCCACCACTTTAACATTTGAAAATGGCCGCTATTTTGTGGATGGCGAGAAATTCTATTCAACTGGTAGTAGCTTCGCGCACTGGTTAGCGATTAAAGCGATTCATCCAGAAGGCCATGTAGTACTAACCATTGTCGACCGCAATGCTGAAGGTGTGGAAGTGATCGACAATTGGAATGGCTTTGGTCAACGCACGACTTCGAGTGGTACCGTCAAACTTCAGCATGTCGAAGTTGATCCGCTATTGATTTTTGATGAGCGTCTGTTAGGAAATCAACCAAGCTACCGCGGTGCCTATTCCCAATTGATGCAGGTCGCGATTGATGTCGGCATTGCCGAAGCTGCTTTTGCCGATACGCTGACTGCCGTACAAAAAGCACGTCCAATTGTCGATGCTCAAGTCGAAAAAGCCAGCTTAGAACATTATACCCTGCAGGAAGTTGGCAAATCTTCTGTGCTGCTCGATGCCGCGATTTTACTGCTGGATGAAGCCGCTGAATATCTGGATGAACTGGATCAGCTGGAATCTGTGACTGATGAGCAGGCAGCCAAAGCCTCAATTCTAGTGGCTGAAGCCAAGGTCTATGCCAACGATGCTGCGCTACATATCTCGGAAAAATTACTGGAATTGGGTGGAAGTCGCTCCAGCCTCAGTCAGCACAATCTGGATCAGCATTGGCGTAATGCCCGTGTGCATACCTTGCATGACCCGATCCGCTGGAAGCTGCATGCACTTGGGGGTTATTACCTAAATCATAAACTCCCTGCCCGCCACGCCTGGATTTAAGGATATTTGCCATGACTTCATTTCAAAACATTAGTCCATTGCAGTCAGAACAGCTGGCACATGCGCACATCATCAAATCTGATGAAGAAGCACTAGAAATTGCCCATAATCTGGCAGAGCAGTTCAAGATTAATTCAGTACAACGTGATGCTGAACGTATTCTGCCTTTCGAAGAAATCGAGGCTTATAGCCAGTCCGGACTCTGGGCGATTACTGTACCTAAAGAATATGGTGGTGCAGAAGTGTCTAGCTATACGGTGGCACAAGTCATTGCCCTAATGAGCGGTGTGGATGGATCAATCGGTCAGATTCCGCAAAACCATTTCTATGGTCTCGAAATCCTGCGCAATAACGGCACGGAGGAACAAAAACAGAAACTCTATGCCGAAGTCTTAAAAGGTGCTCGTTTTGGTAATGCCCTAGCTGAATTCAAGACCAAGACTGCTGCACAGCGCCAAACTGCGATTCGCAAAACCGAGCAAGGTTATGTCATTAACGGCGAAAAATTCTATTGCACCGGCAGCCTGTTTGCGCACCGCATTCCGACACTGGTCGTGCATGAAAGCGAACAGCAATTCCTGGCCTTTGTCCCACGTGACAGTGAAGGTCTGACCCTGATTGATGACTGGAGCGGTTTTGGCCAGCGTACCACTGGCAGCGGCACGGTGAAATTCGACAACGTGCAGGTGCTTGAGGAAGATGTGGTACGTTTTGATACGGCCTATTCCCGCCCAACCATTTCCGGTCCTTTCGCACAATTGCTACATGCCTCCATTGAAACCGGCATTGCCCGTGCTGCATTTGAGGAAACCTTGGACCGTGTACGTCAGGCGCGTCCGTGGATTGATTCTGGTGTGGACAAGGCCACCGATGATCCGCTGACCAAACTTGAACTGGGCCGTGTGGTAGCTGATGTGCGTGCTTCTGAAGTGTTACTCAAACAGGCCGCCCGCTCTGTCGATACTGCCAAAGCCAATCCGACTGAAACCAGCGTGGCCAGAGCTTCTCTGGATGTGGCTAAAGCGCGTGCACACAGTTCTGAAACCGCATTAAAAGCATCATCGAAGCTGATTGAACTGGCTGGCAGTCGTGGTAGCCAGCGCGAAGATGGCTTAGACCGCTTCTGGCGTAATGCCCGCGTGCATACCCTGCATGATGCTTCACGATGGAAATACTATTTTATCGCCAATTATTTGCTGAATGGTGTTCTGCCTCCACGCCGGGGGACATTGTAATGACAAAGACTACAACAAACTCGAAAACTAAAAAAATCCTGCTGAACGCTTTTGATATGAACTGCGTGGGTCATATCAATCATGGCTTGTGGGCTCATCCGCGGGATGAATCACACCGTTTTAATGAACTGAGCTACTGGACTGATCTGGCGAAAACGCTGGAAAAAGGTCTGTTTGACGGCCTGTTCATTGCCGACATTACCGGAGTCTATGATGTCTATCAGAACGGCATTGACCTGCCTCTAAGAGAATCCATTCAGTTACCTAGCCATGACCCAAGCACGTTGGTATCTGCCATAGCAGCAGTCACTGAGAATCTCGGTTTTGGTGTCACGGTGAATCTCAGCTATGAATCGCCATATCAGTTCGCCCGCCGTTTTGCCAGTCTGGATCACCTGACCCATGGCCGTATCGGCTGGAATATTGTCACCGGTTATCTGGACAGTGCACAACGTCTGATTGGTGAAAATGGCCTGAAAGACCATGATCTGCGCTATGAACAGGCCGAGGAATTTTTACAGCTGTGCTACAAGTTCTGGGAAAGCTCCTGGGAAGATGATGCTGTCTTAAAAGATAAGCAGCAGCGTATCTTTACTGATCCAGCCAAGGTGCATCAGATAAATCACCAAGGCCAGTTCTATCGTAGCCAGGGTGTATTCCAGGTTTCCCCTTCTGCTCAGCGTACGCCGGTACTGTTCCAAGCCGGTGCTTCCCCGCGTGGCATGGCTTTCGCTACCCAGCATGCTGAAGGTATGTTTATTGGTGGTGATCATCCGGACAAGATCAAGAAACAGGTCAATCAAATTCGTCATCAAGCGGTTGAACAAGGTCGTGATCCTGAAGCGATCAAGATTTTTGTCGGCATTGCTGTGGTCACCGGAGAAACGGATGAACTGGCACAGCAAAAACTGGATGAATACCGTGCTTATGCCAGCCCTGAAGCCGGTCTTGCGCATTACTCCAGTTCTGTTGGCATTGACCTGTCCAAATTTGCCGATGATGAGCCAATTCCTTACAAGAAGACCAATAGTATCGCAACGGTCAATCAAAAATTTAAAGAGCAGCAGATCACGCCAAATGACCTAAAAGCTCAGCATGTGTTAGGTGGGCGTTATCCACTAATTGTTGGCAGCGGCGCAACGGTGGCAGAAAAGCTAATTCAGCTGATTGATGAAACTGGTATCGATGGCTTCAACCTGACCCGCACGGTGGCACCTGAATCACATCAGGATTTTATCCAATTTGTGATTCCTGAATTACAGCAGCGCGGACGCTATAAAACTGAATATGAACAAGGCAGTTTCAGACACAAACTGTTTCAGCAAGGTGACCGCTTACCTAGCGCGCATCCAGTACAGCAATTCCGATGTCAAAACTCTGCCTCTACCGCGAACACAAACTTAAAGCAAAAACAATCAGCATAAATTTATTTTGAGGTGCAACATGGCACAAACAGCTAAAACAAAATTCACCATGATTGGGGTGATTATTGCCGCCGTGATTATCGGCTTGGTGATCTGGAATCAACAAAAGAAATCCGGTTCGGATGAACTGGTGATTGGGATCAGCCCGTCCTTCGCTAAACCTTTACAAGTCGCAGCCGAAGAGGCCAAACAGCAAGACATCAATGTCAAACTGGTCGAGTTCTCAGACTGGAACACACCAAACATCACCCTGAATCATGGTGACATTGATGCTAACTTCTTCCAGCATCAGCCATTTTTGGATAATGCGAAGAAAGAAACTGATTTTAAAATCAAGGCGTTTGCCAAAGGTGCAGCAACTCATGTTGGTCTATATTCCAAGAAAATTAACAGTCTGGATGAACTTAAAGACGGCGCGAAAGTTGTAGTGCCAAACGATCCAGTCAACCAAGGCCGTGCTCTATTGTTATTACAACAGGCTAAACTGGTGACTTTAAAAGATCCGAATAACCACCTTTCTAGCCTAAAAGATATTGCAGTGAATCCGAAAAATCTGCAATTCGTTGAGGTTGAAGGTCCGCAAACTGCACGTGCCATTGATGATGTTGATCTGGCTTTCGGTTACCCGCACTATCTACGTCTGGCTAAAACAGCTGATCCAGAACAAGCGTTGTTATTTGACTCTAACAAAGACAACCGTTACGCGATCCTATTTGCGGTACGTGAGGACTATCAGGACAAAAATGACAAGCTGAAAAAATTTGTTGAAATCTATCAGAACTCACCTCGCGTGAAGGAAGCATTAGATGCTGACTTCGGTGCGAAGCTCTGGTTCCCAGGTTGGAAATAAGGTGCGATGATGACACAAGTAAATTCGTCAAATTCGAATGCAAAGAAGTGGATCATTGACGGTGTCATTTTGGCACTGATTCTCGGTCTGGCGGCTTACCGTTGGACCAAGGGTCAGCAGCAGGAGGATGTACTGACCATTGGCATTAGCCCATCTTATGCAGACTTATTGCAAAGTGTGGCTGATGAACTGAAACCGCAAGGTATTAATGTGAAACTGGTTGAATTTTCCGACTGGCATGCACCCAATGTCGCGGTACAGAATGGCGACATCGATGCTAACTTTTTCCAGCAAAGTGTGTACTTAGGAAATGTCATTCGCGAAACCAACTTCGATCTACATAGTTTCGCGCCCGGTACGGGTAGCCATGTCGGTTTATATTCTAAGAAATATAAATCGCTGGATGAGTTACCACAAAATGCCCGTGTGGTCATTCCAAATGATCCGGTGAATCTGGCACGTGCCTTGATCCTTCTTAACCGTGCAAAACTGATTGAACTGAAAAATATCAACAATGAATTATCAACCGTTAAGGACATCAAGAATAATCCTAAACAGTTGCAGTTTATTGAAGTTGAAGGCCCACAAACGGCACATGCCTTGAATAAAGCTGATCTGATCTTTGGTTATCCACATTATCTAAAACTTGCTAAAGCAGCAGATCCACATGATGCTCTGTTCCTGGATCCAATCGACAAGAAATACGCCATTCTGTTTGTGACACGCAAAGACTACGAAGATAAAAACCAGAAACTGGCGACTTTCGTAAAAGCTTTCCAGAATTCTGAAAAAGTCAAAGCAATTCTGGACCAGGATTTTGGTACTGGTATGTGGTTTGAAGGCTAGAAATAAGGTGAATACTATGGTGAGTTTTGGTTCTCAGATGGCGTTTTCCGTCCCACATATCAAAATCCGTGACCTGAATAAATACTATGAGGTACAAGGCAAATCGGTACATGCCTTGAAAAACATCAATCTGGATATTCCTGAAGGCAAGATCTTCGGGATTATCGGGAAAAGTGGTGCGGGGAAATCCTCGCTGCTACGTACCCTAAATGGTCTGGAACAGATCAGCGAAGGTCATATCCATATCCATCAGCAGGATTTGGCTGGCTTAACCCATGCTGAACTGATCCAGCTTCGTCAGCGTATTGGCATGATTTTTCAGCACTTCAACCTGATGTCTGCCAAAACCGTCTGGGAAAATGTAGCTCTGCCTTTAAAAGTTGCAAATTATAAAAAATCAGACATTGATGCGCGTGTAAACGAAGTGCTGCAACTGGTCGGCTTAAGCGATAAGGCTCAGAACTACCCTTCTCAGCTATCCGGTGGCCAAAAACAGCGTGTCGGTATTGCCCGCGCGCTGGTGCATCACCCGGAAATTCTACTCTGTGATGAAGCCACTTCTGCACTGGATCCGGAAAGCACTTCCGTGGTGTTATCACTGTTAAAAGAAATCAATCAGAAACTTGGTATTACCATTGTGCTGATCACCCATGAAATGCAAGTGATCCGTGAAATTTGCGATCAAGTCGTCGTGATTGAAAAAGGTGAAATTGTCGAATCCGGTGAAGTCTGGTCTGTATTCTCTAACCCACAGCAACAGATCACCCAGGAACTGCTGAATCTGGAACAACTGGAATTACCATTTGCGATTAGTCCTGAAGTAACAACAGATACCACGCATAGCATTATCAAACTGCGCTATGCCTCTAGTGTTCAGCATTCCCCAGATTTGAAAGTGATTTTCGAACAGTTCGAGCATCCGGTGCATCTCTATCAAAGTCATATCGACAGCATCCAAAATCATCTGGTCGGTAGCCTGATTGTCGCAGTTGCCGATCTAAACCTGGATACTGACTTACTTCAGCAAAAACTAAAACAACACATTGCACAGATTGAGGTGATTGGCTATGCACGACCAACTCATTGATTTATTACTAACAGGAACCACCGATACCCTCATCATGGTTGGTGTATCCGCAATCGTTGCCTTTCTGATTGGTTTACCGATGGCAGTAGTACTGGTCAGTACATCTGAACACGGGATCTATCCATCCAAACCCATTAATCAGGCTCTGGGCTGGATTGTAAATATTACCCGTTCGGTGCCTTTCCTGATTTTAATGGTCGCTTTAATTCCCCTTACCCGCTGGATTGTAGGCACCAGCTATGGCGTCTGGGCAGCAGTTGTACCTTTAACGTTGGCCGCGACTCCTTTCTTTGCGCGTATTGCTGAAGTGAGTTTACGTGAAGTCGATCAGGGACTGATTGAAGCGGCTCAAGCGATTGGCTGTAACCGTAAGCAAATTATCTGGTATGTGCTATTACCTGAAGCTTTACCAGGGATTGTGGCCGGTTTTACCGTCACTTTGGTGACCATGATTAACTCATCAGCAATTGCCGGTGCTATTGGTGCCGGTGGTCTGGGCGACATTGCCTACCGTTATGGCTATCAGCGTTTTGACATGCAGATCATGCTGGCGGTGATTGTGGTGCTGGTGATTCTGGTCATGCTGGTTCAGGCCACTGGTGACACCCTGTCGAATCAGCTCGACAAACGTAAAATTTAAAAACATCTATTTCATAAGTTTTCAACAAAGCACCCAGCCATGACCTGACTTTGTCATGGCTTTCATGTAAAATCACTGGCAATTTTTATATAACGCTTTGTGAGTTATTTCATGGGTTTTAATTGTGGTATTGTAGGCCTGCCTAACGTTGGTAAATCTACGCTTTTCAATGCATTAACTAAAGCTGCAATTGCTGCGGAAAACTTCCCATTCTGTACGATTGAACCAAACACCGGTATCGTGCCTGTACCAGATCCACGCTTGGATAAACTTGCTGAAATCGTAAAACCACAACGCGTGGTACCAACTACCATGGAATTCGTGGACATCGCGGGTCTGGTTGCTGGTGCATCTAAAGGCGAAGGTCTGGGTAACCAGTTCCTGGCGAATATCCGTGAAACTGATGCAATTGCTCATGTTGTTCGTTGTTTCGAAGATGAAAACGTGATTCACGTCAACGGTAAAATTGATCCGCTTGATGACATCGCAACCATTAACACTGAACTTGCTCTAGCTGACCTTGAAACTGTGACTAAAGCAGTGACTCGTCTGGCGAAGTCTGCAAAAGGTGGCGATAAAGAAGCTGTAGCCACTAAAGCCGTTCTTGAAAAAATCCTACCTTTGCTTGATGAAGGCAAACCTGCCCGTGCAGCAAATCTGGATGATGACGAACGTAAACTGGTACGTGGCTTTGGTCTGTTAACGCTTAAACCAACGATGTACATCGCTAACGTGGCAGAAGACGGTTTTGAAAATAACCCGCACCTCGATGCGGTACGTGAACTGGCAGCTGCTGAAAATGCAATCGTGGTTCCGCTTTGCAACCAGATCGAAGCTGAAATTTCATTGCTTGAAGATGAAGACCGTGCTGAGTTCCTGGAAGCAATGGGTATGGAAGAGCCAGGTCTGAACGTGGTAATCCGCGCAGGTTATTCACTGCTTGGCCTACAAACTTACTTCACTGCCGGTGTACAGGAAGTTCGCGCCTGGACGGTTAAAGTCGGCGCTACTGCGCCTCAAGCAGCGGGTGTCATTCACACTGACTTCGAAAAAGGCTTCATCCGTGCAGAATGTATTGCTTATGATGATTTTGTGCAGTACAACGGCGAAGCTGGCGCTAAAGAAGCAGGTAAATGGCGTCTAGAGGGTAAAACTTATATCGTTCAGGACGGTGACGTTCTGCACTTCCGTTTCAACGTATAAGTTGAAGCCAAAGAAAAGCCCCAAATCTGGGGCTTTTTTGTTACTAAATTTGGCTTCTTGCTATTCTCATACGCATCTTTACATCCTATTTATAAAAATCTCTTCCCATAACATTAATGATAATAATTCTCATTGTATTTAATACAACTCAAGCGTATTTTAAAATTTAGTCGAGAATTCCACTCACTCAATCACGCTTAAGGACAATTAAAAATGAGCTATACCCTTCCCGAACTCCCTTATGCTTATGATGCATTGGAACCTCATATTGATGCTAAAACCATGGAAATTCACCACACTAAGCATCATCAAACTTATATCAACAACATCAATGCAGGTATTGAAGGCACAGAATGGGAAGATCTTTCTGTGGAAGAACTGGTGAGCAAAGCCAATCAGGTACCTGAAGATTTAAAAAATAATGTGATTAATAATGGTGGCGGTCATGCCAACCATTCCCTGTTCTGGACAGTAATGAGTCCAGATGGCGGTGGTAATCCTGAAGGTGAAATTGCACAAGCGATTGACAAGGAGTTTGGCGGCTTTGAAGCCTTTAAAGAAGCTTTTACCAAGGCAGCCCTGACCCGTTTTGGTAGCGGATGGGCCTGGCTCAGCGTGGCACCCGATCAAACCATTATCGTAGAAAGCAGTGTCAATCAGGACTCACCGCTGATGCATGGCAATACCCCGATTCTAGGACTGGATGTCTGGGAACATGCGTACTATTTGAAATACCAGAACCGTCGTCCTGAATATATTGCCGCTTTCTTTAATGTGGTGAACTGGAAGGAAGTGAATCGCCGTTATCTGGAAGCACTTTAAATATAAATGAATACAGTAGGACGAAATCTCATGTCTTGGCACTCTTTACGCTTGATCTGCGGCCTCAGTATTCTTTTGGGCGGAGCAGTGTTGTATCTAGAACGTCTGTTCATGTTGCTTTAAGACATGATCGTCTAACTGTATGGGAAGCCTTATTCTGAGGCTTCTTTTAATTTTTGCTGTTTGAATTTTCTATAGGGAGATGGATTTAAAATTTAAGAAAGCAATTCACAAACATTGACGCTATCAAAGCCATTGGTACATGATGCCACTTCACACGCATAAGAAGCTTGTACTGCACTTACTAAAACAGTACTTATACTTATCGCTAAAAACAATTTATTTAACATTTAAAATTACTCCAAAAGTTAACTTTTATCTCTAAATCGCTTGATTATGAGTCAATTATAGGACTTTTTTAATGACTCAGGGGCAATATTTCTTGATTTTAATTATTGTTTATTTATATAAATAGAATCGTTTTTTATAACAAAAAAGCGGAACCGAAGTTCCGCCTGAAGATTATAAAACCCGATTAAGACTGTTCAGCTACTGCATTACCTTTCTGCTTTGGATCAGTATTTCCCAGTTCAGGATGAGCAATAGCTCCCTGACATTGCTGTTTATCACGCTCATAGTCGGCCTGTTTCTGTGCCACACTACTGCTATTTTCAACGGTGCTACGTGCCCAGATTTCCAGACTGGTTAACGCCTTGCGACATAAGGCATATTTTCCTTCCGTCACTGAGTCAGTCATTTTCACATTAATGCGCCAGTCAGTACTCAATTTACGGGCCGGTTGACGTACCTGAGCATCTATCTGTTCCATTTCCTTGTTATAAACCAGCGGATCGACTTCATTCATGAATTGCCATGCAGCATTGGCATAAGTGGTCGCATCATTAGAGAGTTTAGGTGCCGCTTTAATTTCGGCTTTTGGCGCTTGACTGTCATTTCCACAAGCTTGAAGAAATAAGGTGCTGCCGATTAAAACACCGACCAGCATTGCACGTGTCTTGAACATCAACATATCAGAATCGCCAGTTAAACATTTCGGCACTATGCTAGTAAATTCGCGTACAATACACAATCTTGATTTAATCCCTGTTTTAACTCTCTCCCTCAAGGTGTTTTGTGTCTGACCACAATCCAGTAGCGATGCAACCTGCCGGTTTCTGGCAAGGTGCCAAAGATAGCCAGGCCATTATATTTACTTACCTTCCGGTCTCCTTTGCCTTTGGCGTTTCTGCCACCCAGTTCGGCTTTACTGCCTGGGAAGCCTTATTTCTGTCCTGCTCCATGTATGCCGGTGCCAGTCAGTTTTTAGTTGTAGCGTTACTTGGTAGCGGTACTTCGATCTGGATGACTGCATTGACCGTGATTGCCTTGGACATTCGTCATCTTTTATACGGCCCAGCTTTACAAAACCTGATTCAAGATCGTTTAAATCTGAAGAAAACCGCAGTCTGGGCTTGGGGTCTTACTGATGAAGTCTTTGCTTCAGGTATGATCAAGCTGTCGCAACGGCGCCAAGAATGGTCAGAATCATGGATGCTCGGTCTGAGTCTATTTAGCTGGCTGTCTTGGGCGACAGGTTCATTTTTAGGTGGATTATTTGCTGATCAGGTCAGTAATTTGCCACAATTCTTGCAGGCGGCTTTAGATTTCCTGCTACCTGCCCTGTTCTTAAGTTTCTTATTGGCAGCCTTTGAAAAGAAACACACCTTTGTGGTGACCATCACGATTATTGTCTCAGCAGTTGCCTGTTATTTTATCGATCTGTCCGCTGCGATCTTTATCGGCATCAGTTCCGGCATTTTGGCCGGCCTGTTCAAGCACTATGTGCTGAAAAAACCAGATCCTGAATATGCAGGAGATCAATCATGAATCTTGAAATTATCTTGGTCGGAATTATTGTCGGGATTGCCAATTTTGCCTCACGTTTTGGCCCTTTCTATGTAATTCAAAAATTTCAGCAGGGTTCGCAAAAACGTGGTGCGCTATGGCTGAAAATTGCTTTGGGTTCAATTGGGATTGCTGCTATCAGTTCCATGCTGGTTGTGGCGACCTTACCGCCCTTATTGGAAACGCCAGATAAAAGCTTTGCCATGCTGATCGGTTTTATTGTACTCGCTGGACTGTATTTCAAGTTCAAGAAAATTGTCATGGCGACCTTAACTGCAGCTTTAACTTATGGCCTGATCTATACCTATATCTCTGTACCTTTTTAAGCCTTTTAGAAAATTAAAAATCTCATTCAAGACTTATGCTAAATTAATTGCATAAGTCTTTTTTATATAAGAAAAAAAGTAAGGAAAATATTGGCATGTTCGAGCCAAAGCAAATAATTGAAGGTAAAATATTTATTCATTATCGACGTGATGAGATGTTAGCTATTTTTAGCCAATATGAATTACCCGGCTGCTATTTTGAATGCCTTATTAATACACAGAATTTTACTGGTCATTTTGTAGAAGTGGTTGCTGACCCGCAGATCATATCTGTGTCATTTATATTCAGAAGCATGGCAAAAATAAAATCATTGCCCTCTACAATCAGACTCAACAGGTGATCCATCTGCATCCTAAACAAATCATTTTTAGCCGATGGAGCCTGTTACATAAAGGCATTCCAAATCTCATTTATGTATTTTGCTTTAGTATAATTTTACTGTTTCTATTTTTTGCACTTGTCGCAGTGTCAAATCATCAATTCCACTTTTTCACTGTATTCTTAGATGCACTGCAATTTTCAGGATTTGGTTTATTGCTATGGATATTTGGTTTTATCTGTCCTTTTGTCATTCCCTTTTACGCCTTTAAGAGAATACAGAGTCTGAAACTTCTCCATCAACTTCAGCTCAATGACAAGCAAATTTTGCATATGGAAAAACTCAATCCGCAAAACCGGATTTATCATTTAAACCCGGTGAAAAATACAGTAAAGCGAACTGCCTGATTTCAGATGCAATTCTCTATAAACTTTTATAAATAAAACTGCTGGCTAATATCACAATTTTGTATGAAACTCGGCTTATCTCGGCATTGAGTTCTGTTATGCTAAAAGTCCATAAAATCAAGCATGGATAATACACATGAACGTGACTATTGGTACTCCTCTTCAATCTTCAGCTTTTAAAGTTCTATTGCTAGGTTCAGGAGAACTAGGTAAGGAAGTGGTGATTTCCTTGCAACGTTTAGGTGTAGAAGTTCATGCTGCAGATCGTTATGCAGATGCTCCTGCCATGCAGGTGGCACATTTTTCTTATGCCTTAAATATGGCAGATGCAGCGGAACTCAAACAGCTTATTCAAAAAATTCAGCCGCATCTCATTGTTCCTGAAATTGAAGCGATTGCGACCGAAGTGCTGGTTGAAATTGAAGAACAGAATATTGCAACCGTAATTCCTTCAGCTAAAGCAGTTAACCTGACCATGAACCGTGAAGGCATTCGTCGTCTGGCGGCTGAAGAACTAGGCTTACCGACCTCTGCTTATCGCTTCGCCGATTCTCTGGAATCTTTCCGCGCAGCCTGTGATGACATTGGCTATCCAAACTTTGTGAAACCGGTGATGTCTTCTTCAGGTAAAGGTCAATCCCGCGTGAAAAGTTTTGAAGAAGTCGATGCTGCCTGGGAATATGCGCAAACAGGTGGTCGAGTTAATCAGGGCAAAGTGATTGTCGAATCACAGATTGATTTCGATTTTGAAATTACCCTGCTTACTGTGCGGGCTAAGAATCCTCAAACTGGCGAAATCGAAACTTCTTACTGTGATCCGATTGGACATCGTCAGGACTCAGGCGACTATGTAGAAAGCTGGCAGCCTCAGCCAATGAGTCCCGCTGCTCTGGAAGAATCAAAACGTATCGCCAATAAAGTCACCACGGCATTGGGCGGTTGCGGCATTTTTGGTGTAGAACTCTTTGTCAAAGGCGACAAAGTATGGTTTAGTGAGGTTTCACCTCGCCCGCATGACACTGGTCTGGTCACTTTGGCTTCCCAGTTCCAGAGTGAATTTGAACTGCATGCCCGTGCTATTTTAGGCTTACCAGTCAATACAGCTCGTCATAGTGTAGCTGCCAGTGCCGTGATTTACGCAGGTGTCGATGATCGCAATCTTTCATTTTCTGGCCTGAATCTTGCTTTAGCCCATGCCGATACCGATTTACGCCTGTTTGGTAAACCTGAAGGCTTTAAACGCCGCCGTATGGGTGTCGCGACTGCGCGTGCAAAAAGCATTGAACAGGCTCGCGAGCTGGCTCAACAGGTTGCTGACCAAGTTAATGTTCATCAAAATTAAGTAAATACAACGGACCACTGTTCATGATCAATACCTCCCCGCTGCTGAATTACATTAAAAGTCACAATGACATCAAAGCGATCAATCAATGGCGTAGCGATGTAGAAAATCAGCTTCAGGAATGTTTTGAAAATGGACAATCCATCCGTGACATCATTCAGGCCCGTTCTAACCTGATTGATGAGGCTTTGCAATTCTTATGGAATCATGCTGAACTAGATCAGACTGATTTGGCGCTTTTCGCTGTTGGCGGTTATGGCCGCCGCGAAATGCTGCCATATTCAGATGTCGATATCATGATCCTGTCTGAAGATGATTTCACTCCAGAGCAGGAAAAGCTGATCTCCAGCTTTATTTCCTCTCTTTGGGATGTGGGCAATTTCAAACCGGGCATCAGTGTCCGTACTATCAATGAATGCGTCAATCAGGCCAGCAGCGACCTTACTGTAGCGACGTCCTTGATCGAGGCACGTCTGATCATTGGCAATGAAAATTTGACCAAGTGGCCACGCCGGATCGTGTCACAAACCTGGACCGATAAAACCTTTTTTGATGCGAAAATGGACGAGCAGCACAAACGCTATGCTCAGCACAACAATACTGAAAGCAATCTGGAACCGGATATTAAAAATGCACCGGGCGGTATCCGCGATATCAACCAGATTGGCTGGATTGCCAAACGTCATTTCCGCGTCAACCGTATTTATGACCTGGTGCATCTGGGCTTTATTTCAGAGTTTGAACTTGCCGTACTCGAAGAAGCCGAAAGCTTCCTCTGGGAAATTCGTCATCATTTACACCGCCTGACCAAGCGCGATGAAAACCGCCTGTTGTTCGATTATCAACGGGATATTGCGGCGATGTTTGGCTATACCCGTGAAGAAGGTCAGCCACCGAACTATCCAATCGAACAGTTCATGAAGCGCTATTATCGTAGCGCGCAGCAGGTTTCAACTCTGAATGAAATGCTGCTGGCTTATTTCAATGAATCAGTGATTACTCCGCGTTTACCTCAATATGAACGCCAGATTGAAGAAATCAATGAAAATTTCAAACTGGTCGATGGCAAGTTAGCAGTTCAACATCACAAGATTTTCTCGGAAAAGCCAAGTGCCATTCTGGAAATCTTCTATTTGCTGGCCAATCGTCCTGAAATTGAGGGCATTCGCGCGCGTACTTTACGTCTGCTTACTCTGGCAGCTAAACGTATTGATCAGGATTTCCGTGATAATCCGGTACACCAAGCCCTGTTTATGGCCATCATTCGTTCACCGCATCGCCTGTATGAAACCTTGGTGGCAATGAAACGTTATGGTGTCCTAGGCAAATATATTCCGGCTTTCGGACAGATTACCGGTCTGATGCAATATGACTTATTCCACATCTATACCGTGGATGCACATACCCTGCTCTTGATCCGCAATCTGAACCGCTTCAAGGAACCCGAATTTGCCAAAGAATTCCCTGTGGTCAGCTCTGTGTTCCAGCGATTAGCACGTCGTGACATCGTTTATCTGGCGGCTATTTTCCATGATATTGCCAAAGGTCGTGGCGGTGATCATAGTGAGCTTGGTGCAGCCGATGCGATTCAGTTCTGCCGTATCCATGGCTTTACCGAACGTGAATGCAATCTGGTTGCCTGGCTGATTGAAAACCATTTGTCCATGTCAGTGACCTCACAGAAAAAAGACATTTCCGATCCGGATGTGGTCAAAGAATTTGCTGAAAAAATGGGAGATATGGAGCATCTGGATTATCTGTATACCCTAACCGTGGCAGATATTAATGCGACCAATCCAAAACTCTGGAATACCTGGCGTTCATCTTTGATGCGTCAACTCTATACGCATGCGCGTGATGTGATTCGTTCTGGCTTGGGCCGTCCGGTTGATTACCAGATGCTGATTGAAGATACCAAGTTCGAAGCCAGTGAACGTCTAGTGGAACATTTCTCGCTTTATGATGTCGAAAAAGTCTGGCAGGAACTGGGCGATGACTACTTCCTGAAAGAATCTGCCGATGAAATCGCCTGGCATACCCGTGCTATTTTGGAACATGGCGATAATCCTGCACCATTGGTATTAATGCGTGCGCATCGTAAATATGCGCAGGATGCCGTGCAGATCTTCATCTATACTCAAGATAAGCCAAATCTGTTCGCCACCACGGTTGCTGTTCTGGATCGCATGAATCTGGACGTTCAGGATGCCCGGATTATTACCGCAACCAAAGCTTTCAGTTTGGATACCTATGTCGTCCTTGACCGTTTTGGCACGTTATTGACCGATCCGGAACGTGAGGCAACTGTCATTGAAGCCTTACAGGATGCCTTAAGTCATTCTGATGAATATCCAGGTCTGATGCAGCGCCGGATTCCGCGTCAGTTACGTCATTTTGACATTGAAAATACCGTCGATATCACCCTTAATGAAGCTTTAAACCAGAATATGGTTGAAATTGCGACACTTGACCATCCTGGTTTACTTGCGAAAATTGGCGGTTTATTTATGATGCAGGGTCTGGATATTCACTCTGCCAAAATTGCTACGCTTGGCGAACGTGCTGAAGATATTTTCTTTGTCACCAAAAAAGATGGCAGCCCAATGACCCAAATAGAGTCTGACAATTTTGCAGCGGCATTAAAAGCTGCTCTAGATGAGGCCTCACATCAGGTCAATGCTCAACACTAACACACTGCTCGGTAACACATTCATGAACTCTAGCTTGTCTTTATTGCATCCATATCCGTTTGAAAAGTTGAATAAACTTTTCGCGGATATCCAGCCTGCGAATATGCCTTTGATTCCCCTTTCAATTGGTGAACCAAAGCATCCAGCACCCGAGTTTGTGAAACAGGCGATTATTGATAATTTTCAGCATCTATCGACTTATCCGAACAGCAAAGGCTTACCTGAATTACGAGAAAGCATTGCCAACTGGCTGACTCGTCGTTTTAAACTGAATAGCATCAGTGCAGACAGCAATGTATTACCGGTCTCTGGTACCCGTGAAGCAATCTTTTCTTTTGTTCAGGCGCTGATTAATCGTGAAGATGCGCCTTATGTGGTGATGCCAAACCCTTTCTACCAGATTTATGAAGGTGCTACCCTGCTTGCAGGTGCAAAACCTTATTTCATTAACTGTACTGAAGAAAATGACTACTTAGGCGACTTTGATTCAGTTCCGGCTGAAGTCTGGGAAAAAACTGCCCTGTTATTTGTGTGTACACCGGGCAACCCAACAGGTGCTGTTCTTTCTAAAGAGCAGTTTAAAAAGCTGATTGCACTGTCAGACAAATATGATTTTGTCATTGCTTCTGATGAATGCTATTCAGAACTCTGGTTTGATGAAGCACCGACAGGTTTACTGGAAGTGTGTGCCGAGATTGGCCGAGATGACTATAAAAACTGTGTCGTTTTCCATTCTCTATCTAAACGCTCCAACCTGCCAGGCATGCGTTCAGGCTTTGTTGCAGGTGATGCCACTTTACTCAAACCTTATCTGCAATACCGTACTTATCACGGTGCAGCGATGCCGGTGCAACACCAGTTAGCATCAATTGCAGCCTGGAGTGATGAAGCGCATGTGGAAGAAAACCGGGTACAGTATCGTGCCAAGTTCGATCTGTTCCAGAAAGAATTGGGGCACTTGCTTCCGCTGAAAAAACCGGATGCGGGTTTCTACTATTGGCTCAAAGTGGACAATGATGAAGCTTTTGCCAAAATGTTGATGGAAAAAGCGCATATCAAAGTATTGCCAGGCCGTTATCTGTCTCGTGAAACTACGCAAGGTAACCCGGGTGAAAATCATGTGCGTCTGGCATTGGTGGCTGATCTGGCACAATGTGAACAGGTAATTCAGCGTTTAAAAGCGATTCTTTAATCTTTTAAGATCTAAACACAAATAAAAAACCCACTTTCCAGAAGTGGGTTTTTTATGGATTTTGGCTACAAATTATTCTTCTATTTCACTTATTTTCTATTCATTAGAAATTAGACATTTCAAATAAACTTATAAAACCTTTTCAATTTCTGTTTCGAGATCTTCAGGTTTGGTGGTAGGTGCAAAACGGTTTAATACCTTGCCATCACGACCAATCAGAAACTTGGTGAAATTCCACTTAATGCCATTTCCTAGAATTCCTTTGGAATTATTGGTCAAGTAACGGAAGATTGCATGCGCTTCCGGACCTTTAACATCTACCTTGGAAAACATTGGGAAAGAAACCCCATAATTTTTCTGGCAAAATTCCCCGATCTGTTCATTTGAACCTGGATCCTGTCCGCCAAACTGATTGCATGGAAAACCTAAAACTTCCAGTCCCTGCTCTTTATATTTCTGGTAAAGCTTTTCCAGACCTGCAAATTGTGGAGTGAAACCACATTTACTCGCGGTATTTACGATTAAAAGTACTTTTCCTTCATAATCTGCAAGCCGTTTGTTTTTCCCATCTAACAACTCAGCTTCAAACTGATAAATGCTGGTCATGGATAAGTTTCCTCGTCAGTTTTTTCTTGTGTTTGTAATTCTAAAGAGGCCGAGTTTACACAATAACGTAAGCCAGTCGGTTCCGGACCATCCGGGAAAACGTGTCCCAAATGTGCATCACAATGATGACAAACAATTTCTGTTCTCACCATACCATGTGAAGTATCAGGTAATTCCTCTACAACTGAGCTGCTCACAGGACGATAGAAGCTTGGCCAGCCGCAACCGCTGTCATATTTGGTGGTTGAAGAAAACAGTGGTGTACCACAGCAACGGCAGACATAAGTCCCTTCCTGTTTTGTATTCCAGTACTTGCCTGTGAATGCCGGTTCAGTTCCTTTTTCACGCGTAATGCGAAACTCTTCTGGTGATAACTCTCTTTGCCATTCCCGGTCTGTTTTATTGAGTTTTCCCATCACTAACTCCTTTAAATCTTTGACATTCAATGTCATGCTTCAGTACTTCCATATTTACGCTAGAGATGAAAAAATTTCTAGCGAAATTTCAGCATAGATTGTGATATTTGCGTAATCTATAGGTTTAACTTAAAAATTAATTGGATGGAATTATGTCCGGTATTGGTAACACCCCCCCTCGCGAGATCAAGAAATCGTCTAAGCTTGAGCATGTTTGCTACGACATTCGCGGACCAGTGTTACGAGCGGCCAACGAGATGGAAGAAGCCGGACATAAAATTATCAAACTGAATATCGGAAATCCCGCCCCATTCGGCTTTGAAGCCCCGCAAGAAATCATTAATGATGTTGCACTGAACCTGCCAAATGCGATTGGTTATACGGATTCCAAAGGGATTTTCCCGGCACGTAAAGCGATCTGTCAGTATTACCAGCAAAAAGGCATTCTGGATATGCACGTGAATGACGTGTATGTCGGCAATGGCGTATCTGAGCTGATCGTGATGGCGATGCAAGGCCTGCTGGATGACGGCGATGAAATGCTGATTCCAATGCCGGATTATCCATTATGGACTGCGGCAGTGAACCTGTCTGGCGGTACAGCGATTCACTATAAATGTGATGAAGAAGATCACTGGTATCCAGATATTGCGGATATGGAAAGCAAAATCACGCCAAATACCCGCGGGATCGTGATTATCAACCCGAATAATCCAACTGGGTCGGTTTATCCGCGTCATGTATTACAGCAAATTGTGGATCTAGCGAAGAAATATGACCTGATCCTGTTCGCAGACGAAATCTACGACAAGATCGTTTACGATGGCATTGAACATGTGTCAGTAGCTTCGCTTGCAGGCAAGCAATTATGTGTATCGTTCAACGGTTTATCTAAAGCCTATCGTATTGCTGGCTATCGCTCAGGCTGGATGGCAATTACTGGTGATAAATCACGTGCAATGGACTACATTGAAGGCTTGGATATGCTGGCTTCAATGCGTCTTTGCGCGAATCATCAAGCACAATATGCAATTCAGACTGCACTTGGTGGCTATCAGTCTATTAATGACTTGATCCGCCCAGGTGGCCGTCTATATGAACAACGCAATATTGCCTGGGAAATGCTAAACGAGATTCCAGGGGTGTCTTGTGTGAAGCCTGAAGGTGCAATGTACTGCTTCCCTCGTCTTGATCCTGAAATCTATCCGGTTGAAGATGACGAGAAACTGATGCTTGATCTGTTACGTGCTGAGAAAGTTCTATTGGTTCAAGGTACTGGTTTCAACTGGCCAACACCGGATCACTTCCGTGTGGTATTCCTGCCAGCAGAAAATGAACTGCGTGAAGCGATTACCCGTTTAGGCCGTTTCTTGGCAAAAATGCGTTAATTTATAAAATTAATTCCAAAAAACCGCATTCATGAATGCGGTTTTTTATTGTCTAAAAAGTTCCGCGATAAGCTTTACAGATATTTACAATAGAAGCATGCTGTTAATCTAGAGTTTCTTTTTTTAATAAAATCTATTCAGCCTTTTCTCCTTTAGCTTGATGATTCATGCTATTTTTTGAACAAATATAAAAATCCAAGAGTGCATGGATGTTCTCAAATACGGTCAAGCTTAGCCTTTTTCTCTGCCTGAGCATGTGCTTAGGCATCGGCATTCTGCGTTTTTCCTATACCGCATTGTTACCTGCTACACGTGAAGCCTTTGCCTGGAGCACGAGCTTTGCCAGTCTTTTGGGTAGTGCCAATCTACTGGGTTATTTAATCGGTGCTTTTGTAGCGATGCGCTTGCCCCAAGACCGAAGCATGAGTGCCTATATCCAGCTTGCTGCAATAGCTGGAATGGTTAGCTTATTCTGTTGTGCCTTTTCAGGGTTTGCTGAAATCTGGTATATCAGCTGGCGAGTAATTTCCGGTATTAGTGGTGGCCTGCTCATGATTTTGTCACCAAGTATCGTGGCTCAGTGCTGTGATTTAAAAGACCGTTTTAAAATCAATTTTATTGGTTTTAGCGGGATTGGATTAGGGGTTTTATTAGCTACCCTGTTTTTGCCTTATCTTGACCAGATTTCCATACGTACGGCCTGGCTGATCTTATGTGGGTTTGCCCTGATGATTTGTATCTGCTTAAGCCTACTGATACCACAATTTAAACCCTATCTAGCTAAACAATCTGTTTCTCATCCTTCTCAAGTTTCTTTAAATACAGTCTTTTATAGTTTGCTGGTGGTTTATGCCTGTAGTGCATTTGCCTATATTCCGCATTCCCTGTTCTGGATTGACTATCTCAGCCATGAACTAGGATTAAGCTTGTTCTGGATTAACTTTAACTGGATTCTATATGGATTGGGCAGTGCCTTAGGTGCTTTTTCTGCTTATGTCCTGGCAAGAAAATTTGGCAATTTTACTGCCCTAAAGATTCTTTATAGTGTATATATTCTGGCGATTTTTATCGCGACTTTAAATGCTAACCCGTTCCTCACTTTCAGTTCTTCTTTTTTTACCGGAATGTTGAATCCCGCTGTAGTTTTCCTTACCTCTTATACCATTTTGCAACTGTATGGACTGGCCTATAAAAAGCTCTGGAGTATTGCGACTCTATGTTTTGCCTCTGTTCAGCTGATTGGAGGATTAAGTTTTAGCGCCCTGCAATATCTAGGATTGAACTATCATCAACAGTTTATGCTGGCCGCTTTAGTTTTATTAGCCGGAACTTTGCAATTGGTCTGGAATACACGTTCCTCCAAATATAAGATGGGTGAGCAACCAATTTCTGTTCAAGAAGAAAAGAATTAAATAAAGATTAAAATCGGGGTCAACAACCCAAATCCCAAGGAATAAAACCACGTCATTAAACGTGGTTTTATTCCATTTAATCTTTCTTCAAATCTTTAAGCGGGTTACCAAACTGTTTTAGATATTCAACGCCTAATTGCCGTGAACCCTGATCATTAAGATGATTATCATCTTTAAAACGATACAAAGGCACATCATTCAGTATCGTTTTACATGCCTGCTGATCACAGATGACTTTGGTTGGATCAACGATTTTCAATTGCGGATATTTCAGTTTTGCTTCTGCCAAAATCTGATTGAATTGCTTTAAATGTGCTTCATAACTTTTTCGAGAAACTGTACATGAAGCGTCTCGATGAAGAATCTCTTTACGAATATTACAATCAGATGGAATCCCTTCCCAGTCTAGATGTGGTACATCATTAATTAGCACCACCTGATCACTAGATTGATGGGCAATTTCTAAGGCCTTCATTAAGCCTGCTTTAAATATCTCTTCCTCTATATGATGAACACTATCTTTAAGTTTCACATCATCGTCAAAATACTGCGCATAAGATCCCGCCAGAATAATCATTGGATAATGGGTTTCTTTAAGATGTGCAGTAATAGCATCATTACGTTTTTGGAATTTGGTCAGTTCTTTCCATTGATTCAGCTTTAACTCAAATCGCTGCACACCTGGCAGATAAAAAGTTGAACTTTGCGTTGCATCATAACCGCGTAAATTGGCATCCTTTGCCCATTCGTCCAGCATTGCTGTATAGGCATTGGCATGCGAATCGCCAATCAACAGGAAATCAATATCTTCTTTAGATTGTCCTAAGACACAATCTTGAGCATTGGGTAAAACATTTGGATCCGCGGTATCCATGCAGTTACTACGAATCACATGTGCATACGTGTGTAATGCTTCCTGTTTGTCATGCACCGATTTTGGAAAACGCTCCGGGAAACCTTCATGTGTTTTGATGGTTTGGGCGATCGCAATAAAACTGACTGCAGGTAACAGAAATCCAAGAATAATCACTTTATAATTTGCAGCCATCACAAAGCGTTTCAGGGGTGTTTCAGCCAGTTTATAAGTCAGAAATGCACATATAAGTGATAGGAAAACAATAATAATCTGATTTTCCAGATTCAAGGGCAGCATATAAATGCCAAAGAACACGATGATTGGCCAGTGCCATAAATACAGAGGATATGAAATTTTGCCAATCCATGTACTAAGACGATTACTTAGCAATAAATTACTTGAAGCTATGGATTGTCCCAGATAAATAATCAGTGCTGTTGCAAGACACGGGATCAATGCCATCAGTCCTGGGAATGGGGTTTGCTGATCAAAATAAATTGCAGTTGCAAATAGAACACTTACCCCAGCCCAGACCAATCCCTGTAATAGTTTTTTTGGCAGATTTGGTTTTGGCAAGCAGCTAATCAATGCACCAATCAATAACTCAAATGCCCGTACCGGCATACTATAATAAGCTTTGGCCGGGTTTTGAGTCAGTTGCTGCTGGGCATATAGAACCAAAGCGACAATGAATACACTGATGACGAGCCAAAGATATTTACGCGAGGTCTTGCTAAGGAATAGCCATAGCAAGAGCGGCCAGAAAATATAAAACTGCTCTTCTACGCCCAGTGACCATAAATGTAATAAAGGCACATTTTCTACATTCGGACTGAAATAATCTCCCACCTCATTTCGCATATACAGATTGGCAATAAGTACAGTCGCATACATGACACTTTTAAAATATTCTGTCAGTTCACCCGGCAACATCACCTGCCAAGCAATCAGACTGACAATTGCCAGTACAGTAAAATATGCAGGTGCCAGACGGATCACCCGTTTCTTATAAAACCGTGCAATTGAAAATTGCTGCAACTCAATATCGCGCGTCAGAATGGTCGTGATGAGATAGCCGGAAATGACAAAGAAAATATCAACACCAATATAGCCGCCAGAAAATAATGACCAGCCCAGGTGATTGAAAATAACCAATGATACTGCAATAGCTCTCAGGCCATCGATATCTGGTCGATAAGCAAAACTCATAAAAACAGGAAAAGCGGGAGATACGCTATTTTATGCTTTTCATTCTTTAGATGGCGATCTTTTACATTTTTTTTACATTCACCTGCACTTATTCCAATTCTTCTACCTTTAAATAAGGATAAGGATTGGTCGCACCTTCCCCACTGAGATAAATCCCATAATGCAAATGTGGTGGTGTATTTTTCGCATTACCGGTATTGCCGACATAGGCAATGATTTCACCTGCTTCTACCCAGTCTCCTTCCTGAATATGTTCAGCATAATCCTCCAGATGTGCATAATAATGTTGGCTTAAATTCGGACCAGTAATCCATATAACTTTACCTCCTAAATTATTGGTTCCAATCTTGCGGGCGATCCCTTGGGTCGCACTGACTACCGGTGTACCTCGTTGAGCAAAAATATCTGTTCCTTCGTGTTTACGTCCCTCACTGCGCGCTCCACCCCAAGTATCCTGAATCTGGCGAGGTTTTACTCCTTGTACAGGAATTTCTACCGGTCTAATCAGCTCAGATTTTTTTAATTGCCAGTACAGATACGGGCTTTTCCAGCCCGCTGGCTCACCTGATGGCGGTGGCTGACAGGCAGTAAGTAATATGCTTAAGGAAAATATTAAAAGCAGGATTTTGGGAATTTTCACAATAGCTCGCATAGCCGTTTAATGGGGGTTCGTTTTATCTTAAGGAAGACACAGAAATTTAAAGTCAAAATCCTGTTATTTTTAGTGATGTTTTTTCCAGATTGCTTTTCAGAAACAGTCTTAAAAATAACAAAACCCTCAGCTGAGGGTTTTGTTGAATCAGGTCTAAATTTTATTTACGCTTTTTCGCACGTGATGGTTTAGAGGGTTGTTGCTGTTGCTGTTGTTGCTCTTCATTTTGAGCACTGTCCTTTTTATCCTTTTGCTGGACTTGCTTGTGTTTTGCTCTTGATTTAGCCATAGCATAAACTCCTTTGGAGAACTGTCTCTATCACTGGAAGTTGCATTAATCACTCTAACCTTTATATAAAATAAGCCAATCGCTGAGCTGTATCCAAATACGTCAATGTAAAAGCATCTTTAGTTAAGTCATTCAATTCTGATTAGATCTTTATTCGAGGTATTTACATCGCTTACATAGCGTTGCATGTTGATACCTGTTTTAACTCTGAATATAAATATGGTTTTCTGAATAAAACCCTTCAAAAATCTAACAATAGATGTGGATCCAACGTGATGATCCAAATTTAATATTGATGTATTCATATTCTCAATAATTGCCAGTTCAGACTCTGACTAACGCAGTAATGGTACATTTGGTATAAGAGGCTATAAAATGTATGCCACAGTTTTCGCAGTCAAGGAATAACTGGATGATAAGGTAGATTGAATATTAGATCTGTATTCAGAGTCATCTTGTCACAATTTTGAAGTTTAACAATTTATTAATTTTGATTGTGCTACTACTTGCATAGAATCTGCTAAGGTTCAAATATTCTTAGCTCTATAATATTTTTATTGTTCCTATTTGAACTATTTTTTAATCCATATTATTTTATTCAATAAATGGTAATATTTTCTTTAAAGGAATTAAATTCTAAGGTTATAAAATTTATATCTTCCAAGTTATAAATTTAAGAACATTTAATGTTTTCAATTTCTAAAACATTTCTTTAATTAATTCTACAAAATAATTCATAAGATAATTGTTCTTACATAAGGTGAAAGGGTTTTCACGCTAAGCCCGAATATCTTACATAAGCAGACACCGCCCATACATGCCCAGAGAGTTTTATCCCCTACACTGAAATCAAGTTTTAGAAAATTAGAGGATTTCATATGAAACAGTTTTCGAAAATTCTAATACTCATTATGATAGGCCTTTATGGTACTTCTACTATTGCAGCAGATGCTATTCCTTTGGAAGCTAAAGCCGCCGCAGAAGCACAAAAAGCTGCACTAGAATATTCTGAAAATCAGAAGAGTGACTCAGACTAAAAACAAAATAAAGCCCACGAAGGGCTTTATTTACATACCGGAATCATTAGAAAAAAGTTATTTTAATAACTCAATGATTGTCCTACTCCATAAACCATCAAGGTAATAAGGAATACGACCAATGCGGAGACAGCTAATTCTGCTTTAGTCATGTGTTTTACCCTCATGGAGAGCTGTATATTATTTATACACTACATAAGCATAAAACCAAATAACAAAATATTACATAATCTTGAATATTTAAACTAAAGTAAAACACAATATAAGAGAGTAAAACTATAAATTAAACCTTAATTATCAATAAATATATTTTTAATTATCAATTACTTAAAAAATTTTATTTAAAAAATTAATAGATTATTTCTTTGAAATCATAAAATAATCTTTGTTTATAAAAAATTTTTCTATGTAATATATTGCCATTCCAAAATTTAAGCTTCTGAACTTAATGTCTTTTTAAGTCATTTCATAGGTTTTAATTTACTATTTCATAATTTATTTTCCTTATTTGATATCAAATTAAAACTAAACACCTGATATGTGTTTTTAAATAATCAACAACTGCTAACTTATTTTCAATAAAATTCTCTTTTTTTCCATAAAGATCATTTTTTATTATTTTTAAAACCTCAATATATAAATTTAAAGATCCTAAATAGAAGGATCTTTAAATTTTAAATTACTACATAGATTTGAGTACTTCTAACTCGAAATCAAGCTCCATCATCTTTTCCAGATTTGGTACAATCGCATTCACCCAAGTACCACTATTCCAGACTTTCAGAATTCCATTTTCTTCCTTATAGAATGCACAGTCCTGAGCTGATATATGATGAATAACCTGGGTTCCTTCTGGTATATTTCTCATACAGACCTCCACACATTTGGTTTATTTTTTAATTTAGCAGAAGATTTGAATTTTTCGTTTACATTGTTTTATAGAGTTGTATTAATTGACTATTTAATAGACCTCTTTCATAAATCATTTTTTGCTCAGTTCAAGTTGTAGATTCCAGCGATTAAATTGAATCTCAAACCAAGCCTTTTACCTCTATTTCGATAACGCTCAGCAAGGATTTTGAAGGTTTTCAGGCTGCCAAATACATGCTCAATTCCGATTCTTCTTTTATTGATTTCTTGATTATAGATTTTCAATTCAGGATCCAATTTACAGTGTCTTTTGGCTTTTAATGGCAACAAGCTATTTGGATACACTGTATAAATTCCCTGATAACCCTTATCCGCAAGGATAAATGCACCTGCAGGAATCTGATTCAAGTTACGTTTGAAGAGTTCGAAATCATGTACGGCACCACGACTCGTACAT
>NZ_VPAW01000032.1:0-31782 GCF_013419055.1 Acinetobacter sp. YH12108
TTTTTTCTAGGTGGAATCACCGCATGTGCTTGCCGATCTGCAATGACCTGACGGCATTGCTTGGTGTCATAAGCTCCATCGGTATAAACAGAGTCAATCTGCTCATCTTGTGGAATCTGATTAAGTAGATCACCAAGCACCTGTGAATCACTGACATTATTGGTTATGAGCTGAATAGCGCGTATTTGTAGGGTTTTGGCATCTATACCAATATGTAGTTTACGCCATTGGCGACGATATTCAGCTCCATGTTTCTTGCGTTTCCATTCACCCTCACCTAGAAACTTCATGCCTGTAGAGTCTACGAGTAGATGCAGCCCATCGCTACTTTTTTGGTAGCTGATTGCAATATCAATATGCTTTTGTCTTCTACAAAGCGTACTGTAATCTGGTGCGGTCCAATTTAATCCGCAAAGTTCAATCAGACTTTGCACAAAGCCAGTAACCATACGTAAAGATAGACGGAATAAGGATTTAATCATTAAGCAGCATTGGATAGCTGCGTCGGAGTAGGTTTGATTTCGCCCTTGTTTGCCTTTTGATGGAGCATACCATTGCGTAGCAGGATCAAACCAAATGGCAATATTTCCGCGACTCATGAGTGCTCGGTTATATGCGGGCCAATTGGTTGTGCGGTAGATTTTGTGTGTAGGCTTCTTCATTTGAAAATTATATCGCTGAAAAAGCCTTTACAGATAGGTTTGTGCAACAAAGCCGTTTAGATACAATGGCCGATCATTTTATTAAGTTATTAAATTAAAGGTTAATAAAAAAATTTATATAAATCTTACCCTTCCTAGATAGGCCAAAACTTAAAAACAATCTAATTATAAGATCGAAAACCTAACCAATTTTTCCACCAATAAAATAGCTTAGGACAGCGTAACATTAGTCTTTTTTTCCAATGTAGTTCTTGTAACTTGTCATATAAATATGGAAGATCATTCAAAATACGTTGAATAAATGCCGCATATGCCTTAAAACCCAGCTTCAAATAACTTTCGAATAATCCTAAAATTAAATGAAGATAAACTTCTTGAAAATGTGCCAAATCGCGCTGTTGTCGATATAACTGAACACCATATTCCAGACTATTCAATTGCTTCATATTAATTTGGCAATTGGTAATGCTTGTGGGGCGATAACGATAAGTTAATAACGGTTCTGCAATCTCTAAAATAGTCATCCCTTCCCGATATAAGAAGGGAATAGACAGCATATCTTCATAGAGATAGCCTTTAGGAAACTGAAAATCTAATAATATTTCTGTTTTATATACTCGCAACCAAGCATACCATTTATTTTTATGAAATATATGTTGTAGATATTGAGAATCAGCTTTAATCAAACTTGTCTTATCGACCAAGATCAAAGGCTTTATTTTTTGTAGTCTTGTTTCCATATGGGCATTAAAGTGAATAAGATCGATTCCAGGTTCTTGTTCAATTGCCTGCAAGATACGAGCTACAAAATTTGGTTCGACATAATCATCTGAGTCTAAAAATGCTATATAGCTACCTTGGGCAATTTTATACCCATTATTACGTGCCATACTCAATCCCTGATTTTCCTGGTTAAGTATACGAATATGAGCATCATACGGATGATTATCTAAGTAAGCTTGTAATACCTCCATCGAACGATCTTTACACCCATCATTCACCACAATACATTCTACTTCTGCTCCTAATTGCGGCAATAAAGATGCAATACATGCTTCAATATAATTTTCTACCCCATAAACCGGAATAATAATAGACAATACATAAGGATGACTCGAACTCATTAATTCTATTCACTCAAGTTCAAATAAGCCATTACAGCGGCTTTTATTAGAAATTTTTGATCTAGTAAGGAGGTAAAATCACTAATATCCTTACTAACCTGTTGTATTTTTAAAGCAAGCTCATCTACATCCTGTACATGAACCAAATGACGCAATGGAAGCACTTCCCTCGGGCCAGATGGACAATCTGTACTTATTACTGGTGTTCCTAGAGCTAAGGCCTCTAAAATTGCAATGCTAAACCCTTCAAAATCTGAAGAAACTACCATAAATTTGGCATGTTTAATATATGGATATGGATTCTTTTTAAAACCTGTAAAAATTACTTTATTTTCAATTTTCAAATCTTTGACTAATTGCTTAGAGGATTCTAACAACTCTCCTGTACCGACTAAAACTAACTTTTCTTTAATATCTGCTTGGGCATAAGCTTTAATTAAAATGTCATGTCGTTTTTGTTGCTTAAACTTTCCTACATTTACAATATATGGTTCATCAATATCTGGCAGATATTCATTGGCCGTTGAAACTACTTGCTCAATATCAATCGGATTATAAATAGTAGTAATTCGACTTTCAGAACCAAAAACTTCCCGAAAATCTTTCTCAACCCCCTGACTAACAGCTACACAAGGTTTCGATAGATAAACTTGGGCAAGTTGATTCTTTAACTTATTCAGTCTCTCCCCATATTCGAGACTAGTAGTATTATGAATCACTAAATGAATATTCGGTAGTCGACTTTTTGACAATATAAAATCGACAGGAAATAAATTTGAAAGCACAAGATCTGGTGTACCAATCTTTTTTAAGACAAATCGATCAAATGCTTTAGCTGCCCATTTTGGACGTAAACTTTTTGGAATTAGGCGATATTTCTGATAGTCAAAAAAATGCAGATTAACCCCTTCAGGTATAGGTAAATCAATTATATTTTTAAAGTGTACAATATGAGCTTCATGCCCAGCATCTATTAAACCTTTTGCCAAGGTTAAAGCAAAACGTTCAGCACCATTCCCTTGTAAAGTAAAAATAGCTAAAACAACTTTCTTCTTCATTTCTTACAATCTTATATAAAATCTTTTTTATCTAACTTAATAAATCGCTTTTCAGCTTTAGCTATTACTTGGATATATCTAAATGCCATTGCAATTTGCCCAGCTAAACGTCGCTGTTTAAATTTAAACTTTTCATTAAAAGAGGCATATTCAGGTTTAAAATGCTCTGAACGACCGATTGTTGATTCAAAATGCTCAGTATCCGACAATCCGTATGCAATCATTTGATCTTCTTGAATCAACGCAGCCGGTTCAACCTGATAAGCATTTAAACTATATGTACTAAAAATAAAAGCATCTGCCGTAGCAGCAGCAAAATGATTTGCTTTTTCTAATAGTTTTTGTGCACCTGTCGGAAACAATATATAGCCTCCTGTTCCTGTTCTCTCTTGGAACAAGTCTAATAATTTGTATCCTGAATTATTTAAATAACAAGCCGGCTTTTTGCCTACAATCTTTTTACGACTTCTAACTTCGAGGTTAATCAAATCAGGTTGTAAATTTAAGGTTTGAGATTGTATATCTTTTAGAAGCTGCGCAATATTGCTTACAACCACAGCATCATCTTCTAGAATAAGAACAGGTTGATTACACTCTAAAACTTGTTGCCATGCTTTTTTATGACTTAGAAAGCATGCTAACTCTACTTTTTTTAATGGCCGCTGCCACCCAAAAGCTTCTGCATTAAATTGCTCTTCTGAAATCTGATCTATTGATACGGCTTGTAAAAAAGTAGGTTGTAGACCAACTTTTAAAAATTGTTGTTCTTGAAAGACACGCCGTTCCTTAGATTTAGGTAAATTAATAATTAATATTTCCATTTTTACCACCAACGTGTCTTTTCACGCGTATGTTGTTTCTTAAATCTTAAATAAACCGTATTGTTCTCCTCATGTTGTAATCGATCGAATATTTCTAAAACTATCACTCCAAGTGGATGTATCTTGCAAATTTGATCTAAACGCCAACGCATATTTCGTAATGTATCATCAGTCCCTACAATGAATGCTGAAGTTCCATCAAATAATGTTACACGTTCTTGTGGTAACCGATCCCGCTTTAATTCACACACTACCGTAGACTGATCACATAAATAACGTTCAGTTTCTTGTAATTTCAATGTATTAATCAACACAACTGCATTCATTAATGTCGCTTTAAGTGCGATATCATCGTGCAAATCTAAAAAAGTATCACATGCTGATATTAACCATCGAATATTTAAAGTCTTGAGCAAAAAATCTCGCTCATTCATCCATAATGCTTTAAATTTTTCAAAATTTTCTTCGACATCTACTTCACGCCGAATCAAAACAATAAGGCTTGCATGATAATGACTTAATGCCGGTTGACCAACAAACTCATGTTTAAGTTGTTCAATATGCTCATTTAAATCTTTCGCTGAACCATGCGTATACCGGATTTGATCACCGATAATAACTTCATTTTTCAGTTGTTCAATATCTACGCCCTCAAGCTGAGCATAGACTTTATCTGCGCCAAAACGACGCTGATGTCGGCTAAATGAAAACCATTGTTCAAACTTACTTTTCTTTCTTACGGGCATGTTTAAACCATTTAATTTGAATTACTGCCAAGCATCCTTGATCCACTGGGATGGCAACACATAGCGATACCATTTACCACCACCACCATTAATGGCATCAGGTGGGTTAATCTCCCCATGGAAAATAATAATTTTTACGCCCTCAGGCTTTACTGGCGGTTTGAAATAAGCCATCGGAATTTTTTGTAGGCAATGGTATTTATAACTTTTGCACCAGCTATCCGGCCAATAACCAAGTTTCTTCTCCTGGTCTACATACCAAGAAAGATAAGCCTGCTCATTACGGAATTTTTGACGGATTTCATCAAAGTGTTCGCGGAAATATGGCAAAAGACCAGGAAAAGCTCCGAGCTTAAAGCGATAAACTGAACTATTACCCGTAATACGCCATGGTCGTTTCCAGTCATGGATAATCAGAAACTCACCCGGATGTGTAAAGAATTCATCAATATTATCGACAATCACCACATCCAGATCTAAAAATAAAGCATTTCCTTTTAAACCATAGAGATCAGGTTCAAAGGTAGACAGCTTATTCCAGCCACGTTCTGGCGCCCCTTCTGGCAAAGCCAACGGTGGAATAGAAAAGCATTGCACATTTGGATCAATCCCTTCAGTACGGTCAGTTAAACACACCATTTGAAAATCAACGGTTGTGTGTCGCTTCACCATATTGTAAAGACGATTGACATATTCAGACCCATATTTTGTGCCCCATTTCATACAGATCACAATATTTTGTTCAGGTGACTGTTCACTCTGAGTCTTAAGGTCATTTTGCTTTGCGTTCATGCACCCATCATCCACCTATGCAATATCAGTATCATACCATTACTGGTACTTACCGAACCTATTGCTTTTCATTTCTGCACAGTTTACCGCAAATCTCATGAAGAAATATAATCTTCATTTTTTCATCACAAGAATTGAATATTTTTCCAGCAACTTATATCAAAATAAAGTTCATATTTGAATGATAAGTATAGAGCAACACTAATTTTAGTTGTTCGTTACGCTTATTCGTTTATTTTTATAGTGAATATATAACTTTCCAAAATATGAGAGTCGTCATTTTTTCTGCAATTTATTGGCTTCTCTACCTAACAACCTAATAGTTTAATATTTTGAGAAAGAGTCACTAAAATAAAAAAAGGACTCAAATGAGTCCCTTTTTCATAGATTTAACTTATTTTACATAAGTTAACCAGTGTGCATATTTAGGGTCTTTACCCTGAACCGCATCAAAGTAGGCTTTCTGGATTTGAGTCGTAATTGGACCACGTACCCCTTCACCAATTTGACGGTCATCATATTCACGGATTGGTGTGACTTCAGCTGCAGTACCAGTAAAGAATGCTTCATCTGCAATATAGAACTCGTCACGGGTAATACGGCGTTCTACCACTTCATAACCAAGATCTTTAGCAATGGTAATAATCGATTGACGTGTAATACCGTCTAATGCGCCACCAGCGATGTCTGGAGTATGAATTACGCCATCACGTACCAGGAATACGTTTTCGCCTGAACCTTGGCATACATAGCCTTGCGGATCAAGCAGCATTGCTTCGTCATAACCAGAATGTGCCACTTCTTGGTGAGCAAGAATCGATAATGTGTAGTTACCAGATGCTTTGGCTTTACACATAGTCACGTTTGGATGATGGTGTGTGAATGATGAAGTTTTTACACGAATACCTTTCGCCATCGCATCATCACCAAGGTAAGCACCCCAGCTCCACGCTGCAACTACAGCATGAATAGTATTGTCAGTAGCAGCAATACCCAATTTTTCAGAGCCAATAAAAATAATTGGACGTAAATAGCAAGATGCCAATTTATTTTCACGAACCACATCAATTTGAGCTTGTTCTAATGTTGCATGATCAAATGGAACTTTCATTTGATAAATTTTTGCAGAATTGAGCAAACGTTTGGTGTGTTCTTTCAGACGGAAAATAGCCGTTCCATTCGGGGTTTCATAAGCACGGACACCTTCAAACACACCCATGCTGTAATGCAAAGTATGTGTTAATACGTGAGTTTTCGCCTCACGCCAGTCTACTAGTTGTCCATCTTGCCAAATGAAACCATCACGATCAGCCAAATTCATGCCACAAACTCCAATTTTTCACAATTATTCACTATCCAGTGCAAATACTGCACTTGGATCAATCAGTCTTTGCCATAACTTGCAAACGGTCTTTCGGGTATCGTGCCAGTCGCTTGCAGACACTTGCATGGATTGATTTGCAAGGGCTAAGCGATGGCTCTCGGCGCGTTCACGGAGATAAGCTTGAATCAGAGCAGTCGCATCGTCGCTGGATAAGCAACCTGATTTTGCGGCATCCTCAAGGATTCTTACATTGTCGGAGTAATGGGCGAGATCTTTATTCGTCCCACTCCAAGCTAACACCGCATACTGTGCCATAAATTCGATATCAACGATACCACCTGCATCTTGTTTTAAATGAAAAATCCCATCTTTTTTTTGCTCTTTGGAAGAACCCAGATGATCTTTCATTTTCTGACGCATTTTCAGAACTTCACTACGTACATGACAGATATCGCGTTTCTGGGTAAGAATCTTACAACGTAGTGCTTCAAATGTCTCTCTCAAGCTATTTTCACCGGCAATGGAGCGTGCACGCACCAAGGCCTGATGTTCCCACAGCCATGCATTTTTCAACTGATATTGCTCAAATGCTTTCAGGCTAGTGACCAGCAGCCCCGCTTCTCCAGAAGGACGTAGACGAGTATCGACTTCATAGACACGTCCATCCAGTGTTTGTGTGGTCATGAGCGACATAAACTTCTGTGCCACACGCATGGCAAACTCAAAACCGCTAATCGGCTTGAGACCGTCCGTATCTGCCTGCTCACCCATATAATGAATGAAGACCAGATCCAGATCCGAACCATAACCCAACTCAATGCCACCGACTTTGCCATAGCCAATGACGGCAAAAGCCGTATGTTCTATTGAGCAGCGCTGCCCTTCTGCATCCAACGGAAAACCATGTCGTTTGGCCACAATCTGATAAGCCAGATGCAGCGCAGCATTCACTGAGACTTCTGCAATATCTGTTAAGGCATCCGAGACTTTCATTAAAGGGCTTTCTGCCAACACATCACTGGCCGCTACCGCAAGTACATTGGATTTTTTAAACAGGCGTAGCACCCGCATCTGGTCTTCAACCTGATCAATTTCGATTCTGAGCAATTGCTGACGAAGGCTATCTTCCAGATCCTGACGCTTAGGCAATTCAAAATCCATCGACAGGAATTCATCCAGCAATACAGGATAATGAGTAAGTTCCTCACAGATCCAGGGGCTGACAGTCGCCATTTTTACCAAACGCTGTAAAGCACCTTTACTTTCAATCAGCATCACCAGATACACCGTACGACGCATGACTGATTCAACCAATGGCATCAGGCGAACCAGTGCAACTTGTGGTTTATCTGATTCTAGAATCGCCTCTATCAGATAAGGCCAAAATGTTTTTAAACGTTGAATGGCTTTGGCTGGCAGTTTTTTTAAGGCATGTCCATGCCAGAATTCATGTACCAGATTTTTCGCATGATCATCTAAAACTTCATTCAGCTGTTGTTCGAGTTGAGAAAAACTTTTACCTTGTGGTTCTGGCCCATTTTCCTTGATCAAGTGCTCAAACTGGTAAATCACTTTAGCGCGTTTTTGATCCAGCACTTCCATAAAGGCGGACCAGTCTGAAAAGCCCAAAGTATCCACAATACGTTGACGTAAATCTGGCTCAGTCGGCAAACATTGGGTTTGTTGATCATGCAGCGCCTGAATAGCATGCTCTACCCGACGAAGGAATAAATAGGCATCTTCGAGGTCAGTCACCGCCTGTTCATCCAGCAGTTCAGCCTCATCCAGATGATTCAGGCTGACCAGACATTGCCGGTCTTGCAGCTCTAACTTGGCTCCGCCATAAATCAGCTGAAAAACCTGCACTATAAATTCAACTTCACGGATCCCGCCTGCGCCAAGCTTGATATCGTCTTCAATATTGCGGCGCTGTACTTCACGCTCAATCATTGCTTTCATTTCACGCATCGCTTCGAAAGCGCTGTAATCGACATATTTACGGAAGACGAAAGGACGGGTCATGTCCAGCAGTTCATCACCTTCTGGACTCGGATTAACGATGCGGGCTTTAATCCAGGCATAACGTTCCCATTCTCGACCATGCTGGCTTAGATATTTTTCTAATGCGGCATGACTGATGGCCAGAGCGGAACCATCACCCCAAGGACGCAAGCGCATATCAACACGGAATACAAAACCTTCAGCAGTAATATGATCCAGTAGATAGATCAGCTTCTGTCCCCACAGAATACAAAATTGCTGAACGTCAATGCATTTACGTCCATCCGTTTCACCCTGTTCATCAAAGGCAAAAATCAGGTCGATATCACTGGAAAGGTTAAGTTCCTGAGCGCCCAGCTTGCCCATCGCAATAACAATAAGATCTTGAACTTTACCGTTATAGCCAATTGGCTGACCATATTTAGCGACTAGGGGAATACGGGCAAACTCTTTGGCAGCACAGATACAGGCATCAGCGAAATCAGACAGCTCGCGGGTCAGTGTGATGACATCGGTGAGTTGATTGGCATCCTGCCAGATCCAGCGGAACATCAGGCGAGCACGCAGAATACGTAAACTACGCATCCACATGGTTTCATCACTGATATTTAATAAATTGGCCTGAATTAAATTTTGAATCTGTTCAGTGCCGAGTGATCCCTGAAACTGATCAATTGCATAATCCTGATTCAATAGATCTTGATGATTGGCCAATACCTGTTCTGCATACTGACTGGCTCTTAAGGTTTTCTGCAATTGTACCGCGTCCATCACTCGGTGATTCCCTCAAAACTTTTATTTAGTTATAGCAGGAGTTCAGGCCGAGTGGGAACGGTTTTAATAGAAATTTATGATTTTCAGGACTTTTCAGTATGCAGGTCTTCAAGTACCAATGCCTGATGATCATTGGTCACTTTAGGTAAATGCACAGTAAAGGTGGTTCCAGAGCCTTCTTTAGAATCTACGACAATCTGTCCATGGTTCAGGTCTACAAAACGCTTACACAGTACCAGACCCAGACCTGCGCCTTTCTCATTGTCTGTGCCTTTTAAGCTCACTGTGAGATTAGGTCTAAACAGATTTTCCATTTGCTCTTTAGTCATACCGAGACCAGTATCCTGAACAGTAATCTTGACTTGCTCACCTTCCATTTCAGCAGCCAGAATCACCTGGCCACCCTGATCAACTGGAGTAAATTTCAGCGCATTCGATACCAGGTTCTGCAAGACCGAAGTAATCATATTGATATCAGCATGCACCTTGATATCTTCAGAAACCTGGTCAATCAGCTCAATATTCTTTTTCAACGCCAGACTTTTCAGTACATCACAGACAATTTTAGTGGACTGTTTTAATTCATAATTAATCGGATGATAAACAAAACGTCCACCCTCAGCCATCGCCCAGGTCAACAGACTTTCTAACAAGTTATACGTCGATTGAGCCGTATCATATAAATAATCAGAAATACTCTGGATACTGGATTCATCCAGAGTGTCACGTTCCTGTGCCAGCACTTCCGAGAAGCCTAACAGACCATGGAAAGGTGCACGCAGGTCATGAGCAATAATTTGGAAGAATTTGGTTTTACTGAAGTTTTGTGCACATTGCTGTTCGTATAACTCTTTCAGCTGTGCATGTTCCTCATTCAGTTTAACTCGTTTTACTAAAGATTCAGCAAATTGCTGGACGATAATAATAGCTTCCTGATCAAATACTTCAGTCTGATCGTCAAAGAAAACCACCTGCCCCAAAGACTGTCCTTGGGCTGATTTCAAATTGAATGCTACGAGCCGCTGATGGACTACGCCAAGGCTGTTCACATGATCTGATAGTTCTACATATGCAGGATGATTTTGATCGATCACATCCATTTCTTGTAGATATTTAGGGATGTCCACATTCTGTGGTACGTGCAAACCGCGAAAACCGAGCGGACAGCTGTACCAGATATAGGGTTCCATATGGAATCCGATGATACAGGTCTTAACGCCGAGTACTTTACGGGCGACCTTACAGAAGGTGTCTAATAAATTGTCAGAGGTATAGACACCTAAAATGAGAGATATACGGCACGAGCTTAACTGCTCCGTATTCTGACCGATCTCTAGCAGTTTTAGTTCCATGTCTGCCTCTCTGGATGTTATGGAATATAGAATAAAAATTACAACCGACTAAATTAATACAATCAATAACAAAGATTCTATATTTACTCAACGTTAAAATCTCATTTATCGACCAAAGGATTTGTTAACTTATTTCTCTAAAGATACATTGATAGCTTCAATACCTTGATATTTAAATATTAAGAATTACTTGAGAAAATATTCCTCTTATAAAAAATTACATATAATTATTTGAAATTCCTCAATTCATTTCAAATTGTTTCAATATCATCTGAGTTCTGAAATCCGAGGAAGATAAAAACAGCTCATTTTTCTTCTGATCTTTAGGTAAATAAAAGCTTTTGAATTTTCAAATATATAGAAAATGCTTATTGTCACCTTCTGAAAAAATAGATCGCCAATAATATTAATTTGCCCTAAATTTATTTCTATTTTTTAAATATTCTTAATAATCATAAAATATTGAGTGATTTAAATAGTTTATTTATGCACTAAAACCAATTTTTTACGTAATCAAAAATATTAAAAGTTTACATTTTTTTACAGTTAACAATGACTTATAGGAACATTCTTGAATTTTCATGGAAAATAAAAATTAATTAGAGTGAATAAAAAAGCGACAAAATGTCGCTTTTCTTTAATTCAGTTTACAATCAGTTATCTGATATGAGGGCAACTTGCTGCACATAGTTAAACAGCTTTTGCTTTGAGGCTGCCACTTCTTCTTCCGGTGCCTGATTTTTTAGATCACGATGCACACGTAAATAATGCTGACGTAAGGTATGACGTTCTGTCGCATTATAGGTTTTGGTAAATTCATTAATTGCAGGATCACCATCTTTCACGATACGGTCAACCCAACGCTGCAATTGTGCTGTCTTTTTCAAACCCTGTTTCGGAGTCAGATAAGACAGAATCACGGTTTCATTTTCATTACGAAGTAATTTACCAATACGTGAAAATTGACGACGGCGTGCTTCATGTGAACTGATTTGCTGGACATCCAGCAAAGCTTCAATCAGACGTTCTTCAACGGGTAAATTTTTAATTTGTTTCGCACTCAGTTCTGCCAACTGTGCGCCTAAAGCAGCCATACGCTGAACTGCTTTTTTCTGTTCGGTTTTACTTGCGCGTCCCTCTAAAGATTCAAAGTCTTCTTCAGTTAAACTGCTCGGTCGACGTGCCACGATTAATCTGCCTCATAAAATTTTGCCGCAAACAGTGCCTGAATTTCAGATAAGGCCTTTTCCTCATCTGCACCTTCAATCACCAAGCGTAAAGTTGTTCCTTTGCCCGCACCAAGCATCAGCAAGGACATAATATTTTTGGCATCAACCAATTTGTCCGATTTGCCAATCTGGATACTGGAACGAAATTTGGTGGTAACTTCAATGAGTTTACCTGATGCACGCGCATGTAAACCTAGTTTATTAATTACGTCAACAGTCGTATCAATCATGACCAGTGCTTCATTTCTCGGTGGAGGACTTGAATAGACCATTTTGCCTCAAGCGCTTTTTTTAGTCTATCCACAATATAAACAGAACGATGCTGGCCGCCAGTACAACCAATCGAGATGGTCATATAATGACGATGACCCTCAGCAAAGGTCGGCAACCATTTGTCTAAAAAGTGATAAATATCCTGGAACATGTCTTCGACCTGATCACTTTTTTCCAGGAATTCCTGTACCGGCTGATCCAGGCCTGAATATTTACGCAGTTCCAGTTCCCAATGCGGATTCGGCAAATGACGGACATCAAAAACATAGTCAGCATCTAAAGGAATGCCATGCTTATAGCCAAAAGATTGCAGAATCACAATCAGGTTATCGGTCTGCCCCAGCTTGTACAGCAAGGTATGTTTCAGATCATGTACGCTTTTATCGGTGGTATCGATATGCACTGTAGAGCGGAGCTGGATTGGCATCAGCAGGACTTTTTCTTCCTGAATACATTGATGCAGACTCTTGAAACGGGCAGCCAAAGGATGCGGACGGCGTGATGCACTAAAACGGGCAATCAGCTCCTGATCCTGCGTGGTCAGATAGATGACATCCACCGTACCATGCTGTTGCAGCTGTTCAAACACATGGTCGAATTCCTGCAAATCTGCACGGGTACTACGTACATCCACCCCAAGCGCCAACTGTTCCAGATTATTTTCACAGTCCAGCTTCGCCACAATTTCAGGAAGTAAGGCCAAAGGCAGATTATCAATACAGTAATAACCCAAGTCTTCAAGTACCTGCAATGCAGAAGATTTACCTGAGCCAGATTGTCCTGTCACAATTAAAATGCGCTTCATGCCTTACGATCCTTTTACTTATCCAGCTGCATATTTGATCTGCAGATTATCAATCAGACGAGTTTTCCCTAATTTCGCCGCGATCAGAATCACGACATCCTGATTAAATTCATCAATTTTCTGCAATTCCGGTGTACGGGCTTCTACATAGTCCATTACCAGACCTGCATCTGTCAAAGTCTGACGGATACCTGCCAGTGCTTCCTCCAAAGTTTTACCTGCATGTAACTGCTGCTCAGCAGTTTTCAGACTCTGGAAAATGACTGGTGCTGTTGCACGTTCCTGCTCGCTTAGATAGCCATTACGCGAACTAAGTGCCAGACCATCTTCAGCACGAGCAATCGGCACACCAATCACTTCCAGTGGAATATTCAGGTCTTGAACAAACTGACGGATCACAGCCAGTTGCTGATAGTCTTTCTGACCAAAGAAAGCATAGTTAGGCTGAACAATATTAAATAATTTGGTCACCACGACCGCCACACCATCAAAATGACCTGGACGCTGTAAGCCACATAGATCATTGGTGATACCAGATACACTGATATTGGTCAGACGTGGCTTGTTACCATACATCTGCTCTACAGTTGGGGCAAAGACAATGTCACAACCCACATCTGCCAGTAACTGCTGATCCTGCTCTAAAGTACGTGGATAATTATCAAAATCCTCATTAGGTCCGAACTGGATCGGATTAACGAAAATACTCACAACAACGACATCACACAGTTTACGCGCCTCACGCACCAGATTCAGATGCCCCTGATGCAGGTTGCCCATGGTCGGGACAAAACCAATAATTTTACGCGCAGAACGTGCAGGATTGAGCGAAGCAGATAATCCTTGGATGGTTGTTTCTGTTTTCATGTTACAACTCGACTTGGAATGTTTGTTCAGGTGCTGGGAATGAACCATCTAAAACAGCCGCATGATAGGCTTTAAATGCATCCAGAATTGCAGTCGCACCAGACTGTTCTTTCATAAAGTTACGTACAAATTTCGCGGTATGGCCAAAGGTTAGACCAAGCATGTCTTGAACGACCAATACCTGGCCATCAGTGGCTGCCCCTGCTCCAATACCAATCACTGGAATATGTGGGAAAAGTTCAGTAATTTCCTGACCCAATTGTGCAGGCACACATTCCAGTAACAACACTGCTGCACCGGCTTCAACCACTGCCTTACAGTCAGCAACCAGTTGATCGGCCGCTTCACGGGTACGGGCCTGTAGCTTATAGCCACCAAAGACATGAACCGACTGCGGAGTGAGACCCAAGTGAACACAGACTGGAATCCCGTTACGGGTTAGAACCTGAACGGTTTCCGCCAACCAGGCACCACCTTCCATCTTGACCATTTGTGCACCGGCCTGCATCACCGTTTTTGAGCTTTGTAATGCATCATTCAGAGTGGCATAACTCATAAATGGCAAATCAGTCATAATCAGTGCATGCTGATTGCCACGGCGTACCGCTGCGGTATGGTAAGCCATATCTTCTACAGTCACAGGCAAGGTTGAATCACGTCCCTGAATCGACATACCCAAAGAGTCGCCAATCAGAATACTATCAACTTCAGCAATTTCCATGGCTTTGGCCATACTGGCGTCATAGCAAGTCAGGCAAGAAAATTTGCGTCCTTCCGCTTTATATCGTCTTAAATCACTGAGACTGATCATGAAGATGTTCCTCTATTATTGAAGTTCTCTCGAACATGCCAATAATTAAAAATTAAATATTTGCCCAATTCGTGTGGTCAAAAACCGTTAAGGTTGATTGCTTGACAATGTCCAGGTCTTTTAATGTGTTTCCATTCAGCTGCAAGTTGGCATCAATATCCAGTAATGGCACCAATACAAAGTCACGTTCCAGCACGCCCACATGCGGTACGGTTAACCGTTCATTTTGAATCTGTTCATCACCATAAATAAGCAGATCCAGATCCAAGGTACGTTCACCCCAATGACGTAGACGCACACGCCCAGCCTCCTGTTCGAAGGCTTGCAGACGATCCAGCAGATCCAGCGGTGCCAGATCCGTAATTAACTGTACGACAGCATTAAAATAATTCGGCTGATCTTGTGGCCCCATAGGTGGGCTTTGGTATAGATGCGAGGTTTTGACCTGTCCCAAACTTGCCAGCTTTTGCACGGCTTCAGCCAGAATCTGGCGTGAATCGCCCAGGTTACTTCCTAAACCGATATAGGTCACTGTCATTGTGTAGGCCCAAAAATAACCTGGCTTAAATCACGCTGCACCCGTTTACGCTTGGTAATTGGATGGTCTGCACCAATGTCGCCGCTGGCACTGGCCGCCACATGAGAAACCGGTTTGCTACGCTCATTCTCAAATTTGGCTTTACGCGCACGACGGCTACGTGGTTCCGGCTCATTCACCAGAGGTTCAATCTCAGTTACTACATCTTGTGCAGCCAGACGCTGTTCCAGATGTTCTTCCTGAGAAGCCTTGCGACGGCTCTTGGCACGCTGACGGTTATATTGGGCAATGGCACGCTCTTTTTCATCGCTGCCCATTTGCTGATAGGCTTCCCACCAGCTTCCCATACCTTGTGCAGTTTCATCGCCTGATTTTTCACGCAGCAACAAAAAGTCAAAGCCGGCACGGAAACGTGCATGACCTGATAATGCTTCAATCTGTTGCGGTTTTGGATTGAGCAAGCGGGTTTGCATTTCCCAGACTTCACGAATGAAAGTTTCCGCAAAGCGTGGAATCACAGTACGGGTAGCCTGACGTTTCAGTACATCCAGTCCTGCTTGCGCACGTGCTTCCGCAGGCACCACCCCTTTAGACAGATAAAAATCACAGCGCTCTAGGAACGGTTGCCACAACAATACCGCATAGAAGAAAGCCGGATTGATGGTCTTGCCAATCGAAATACGCTGATCGGTATTTTTCGCTGCCAGTTCAATAAATGCAGTAATGTTTGGCTTGATATCGGCAAACAGCTGACGCCAGATGCCAAAATCGATCAGCATTGGCATCACACGATTCAGATGTCCCATAGTGAATAGCTTTTGCGATTCATCATAGAGACGGTGTGGAGACACATCACGTAGAAGCTGGGTCATTTCCGGAGTGAAAATATCCAGAATGGCTTTATCAATACTGAAATTGAGTTTGGCTGCAAAACGTAAAGTTCGCAGCATCCGGACCGGATCTTCCTCAAATCTTAGAGTCGGATCACCCAGTAAACGCAGCGTTTTGTGTTTAATATCATCTACTGCATTGCAAAAATCCAGCACGATACCTTTGCGTGGCTGGTAATACATGGCATTGATCGAAAAATCTCGACGAGCAAAATCCTGCTCAATGGTGCCCCAGTTATTATCGCGCAGGATCATCCCTGCTGCAGAGGTCACCGCTTTTTTAGGAGGCGCACGGAAAGTTGCCACTTCAACCAGTTCACGGCCCGAATAGACATGCGCCAGCTCGAAACGTCGTCCGATAATCCGACAACGCCGTCCGAACACTTCTTTAACCTGAGCTGGTGTAGCATTGGTCACTGCATCGAAATCTTTGGGATTTAAACCCAGCATCAGATCCCGGACACCACCACCTACGATATAAGCTTCATAGCCTGCCTTGGTTAAGGCATCAATCACATCGAGAATATAAGAAGGTAATTGAGCGGTTGATAAACCACATTTTGACGCGCGCAAAGTTTGCAAAAGACGCTGTCTCCTACGTCTGAACGTAAAATTCTAAGATGACGCTAATCATATCGCTTACACCGCTAAAGGGCAATTTGATTATGTCATTCTCATGGTTCAGATGGATGGCTTATTTACAATAAATTCAGCAGGGTTACAAAGCCAGTTTATCCTTGTTTTTGGCAAATAAGGCCGGCCCGATGCCTTTGACCTGTTGAATATCTTCAATTGTTTTAAATTTACCGTTTTTCTGCCGGTATTCAATGATCGCTTCCGCTTTCTTCTGCCCGATGCCATTTAACTGCTGTAACTGCTCAATACTGGCCTGATTCAGACTGATTTTATCAGCAGCTGAAGAGGCGGATAATGCAGGTTTAGCCAGATAATGATTGTTTTCAGAAACGGGGGTAGCAGCAGCAATTTTCTTCTTCAGGCGTGCATCATGCTGCTGCTGACGTACTTTCCATTCTGCATAATCGGTTGCAGTTGCATGTACTGTTCCAATTGAAGTATAGGCCAGCCAAATGCCTAGCAGGACAGTATTAATCCATGCTGGACCTATGCGATGTTGTACTTTGTTCATGAGCGGCTCTTTGTTTTAATTCTAATTTGGCCTGTTCCCAGAGCTGATCCAATTCAGCCAATGACAGGCTTTCCAGATTGAGTTGCTGTTGTTCTGCCCGATCTTCCATCAGGGCAAAGCGAGTCCGGAATTTATGGATCGTGCCCAATAATGCCATCTCGCTTGAGACACCAAGTTTACGACCAACATTCACCAGTGAAAATAAGCAGTCTCCAAATTCTTCGAGTATTTCATCGGAATTTTGTCCAGCAACGGCTTCTTTGAGTTCAGCCAGTTCTTCTTCCAGCTTGCCATAGGCACCCGCGACATCTGGAAAGTCAAAGCCGATTTTGGCGACATTTTTCTGGATCTCATCCGCCTGTTGCAGTGCAGGTGCATGCTTGGTCTCATCCAAACGTGAACGTGGCTTACCCTGTTTTTCTTTCTGCTTGATTTCTTTCCAGAGTACCGAGACATCTTCAGGACTCAGCTGTGCAAACTGTTCAGCCTGAAATACATGCGGATGACGACGAATCAGCTTATCCGTAATCGCCTGAACTACATCGTGAAAATCAAAAGCGCCCTGCTCGCTATACATTTGTGACTGAAATACGACCTGTAACAGCAAATCACCCAGTTCATCCCGCACCTCATCAGCTTGGCCAGAGCGCACTGCTGCTTCAACTTCATAGGCTTCCTCAATCGCATATTTGGTTAAAGATTCGGGAGTCTGTTGCTGATCCCATGGACATTTTTCACGTAACTCACGCATGACTTGGAGTAATTGTTCCACCGTAAAACCTCTTCTTTACCAAATAGCCGCATTATTTTGCCTGTTTCTTGCTATGCTCAAGAAAAAAAGACAATAAGGAGATCAAGCACATGCACAGTATATTGATTAGTGGTGCAGCACAAGGAATTGGTGCCGCGACAGCCAGGCTATTTTACCAGCAAGGTTATAAAGTCGGAATTTATGATATTAATCTTGAACAGGCAGAACAATTGGCCCAGCAACTCGGTGAACATGCCAAAGCTGGCTTTCTGGATGTAACCGATTATGCATCATGGGAAACTACTCTATCTGAATTCGCATCTTGGGCCGGTGAAATCAATATTCTGGTAAATAATGCCGGGATTTTATATTCCGGTCCTTTTGAAGAAACGAATATTACTAATCACCATCGCACCCTTGACGTGAATATTAAAGGCGTCCTGAATGGCTGTCATGCTGCTTTACCCTACTTAAAGCAGGCTTCCTTTGCCCGGGTCATTAACCTGTCTTCAGCATCGGCGATTTATGGCCAAGCGGATCTGGCTTCCTATGCAACCAGCAAATTTGCGGTTCGTGGTTTGACTGAAGGACTAGATATCGAATGGCAAAAATATGGCATTCGGGTATTTGATGTGATGCCGCTTTTTGTTAGCACTGCAATGGTGAAAGATATGCAGGCCGAAAGTATCAAAAAAATGGGCGTGCATCTAAAAGCTGAGGATGTAGCGCAGGATATTTTCAAACTGGCACAGCTAAAAGATTCAATTTGGCAAGTGACCCATCATCCAGTCGGATTCAAGAGTAAGTTTTTATTTCACTTATCTCGAATGAGTCCACAGTTCGTTAACCGGCTGAGTAATTTAATGATTGCCAAACAATAAGAAATATTTTGGGCTTACTCTACTTTTAAACAGCTTGATGAATCTGAATCGTTGGAAATCTTAGGCCTTTACAGGAATGCTCGCTTTGCCAGGCCACAGTGAGCATGCAACCCGCTAAGATATAGTTTTGATAGGCATAAATTCCAATTTCTGGATGTTCACAACGTCCTCCATCCTGATATGGATGAATCTGGGTATTCAGCTCATTCAGGTTTATCCGGATTCCAAGGCCTGACGCTTTTAGGACCGCCTCTTTGGTGGTCCAGACTTTAAACCAGTATTCAGGATCATAACCCAATGCCTGCCACTGTTTCAGCTCTTCAGGATGAAAAGCGTGTTGGGCTAGGGCTTCAAAACGTACATTTCGATTAAGTTCTTCGATATCGATCCCCAAATTCTGAATACTTTTGCTTGTTGCTAATGCATAGAAGTTTTGGCTATGGGTATGATTAAAACCAAAGTCTGGATGGGCTGGAAAATAAGGCTTGCCGTATTCGGTTGTAGTAAAGTCCTGCTGGTCAATAACACAACCTAAATGTGCAGCTAGCAACTGATTACGATAGTTATAAATTAATTGTTTACGCTGCTGAATATAGGTTTTCCGATCTAAGTCTTGTAAATGTCTAAGTCGTGGTGCCAGCGCGATCCAATCAATATGAATAATAGACTTCAAAAATAGTCGCCCTTATAAAAAATGTTACTTTTAAGGCCTTCAGTATAAATCAACCTGATTGCCTCTCTGACAAACTATAGGTAATATCTTAAAATATATTTTAATAAAACTTAATTAAAACAATAAAATATACTGTAAATCAAAATAAATAATTGAGCTTTCAAGCTATTTTTAATCGAATAAAAAATAGTTACAATCCAGCTACAATTTTATACATAGAAAAACAGAGGGTCATATGTTTAAGCGAATCATATTCAGTACGACAATTGCTGCACTATCATTTTCAACACAAGCTGGCTCCTGGCTAGAAGCTGCTACTGCAGTTATGGGAGCTAGAAACGGCGCCATCATGGATCAGGCTGAAGCAAATATGGAGCGCAGCCGTGCACAGGCGAATGCTGCTGTTGCACGTGCAGACCGTGCCTATGCTTCTAATTATAATAATGCTTCAAATCAAAATAACGGTGTCTACTCAACAACATACTTAAAAGGTTTAGATTGTACAGATTTGGCAGTAGAAGCGCGCAGTTTTGAACGTACCTTAGAAGCAAGTCAAAATGCACTTAACCAGGCGAATGCTCAAGCCAATAATCCTGTTTCTAAATTGGCAGGTATTGCAAGTGGTGCATTATCTGCTTTTGCAGGTCAATCACAAACAGTTGCGCGCGCAACTGAAATTACCAATGCTTTTACTGGCAATAACAATCAAAATAATATTGCTGCTTCTCAAGCCGATGCTGACGTAGCTTTAGCTAATCTTGAAAATATCCGTATTTATCAAAAAGCAAAAAAATGCTCAATCTAAAATATGAATAAATAAAAAAGCCTGCTTTTGCAGGCTTTTTTATTTAAATATGACAATTAACCACGTTTAAATTTTTTCTCGGCTTTCTTAAATTTCTGTACATAACGACGGCGACGCGCAGCAGTACGTTCATCCAGCTGTGACTTGCGACCTTCAAATGGGTTTTCTGAGGTTTTAAATTCAATTTTTACTGGTGTACCTTCAAGCTTGTACACTTTACGGAATACATTTTCCAAGTAACGGCGATAATCTGCAGGTGTCTTATCTACCTTATTACCATGAACCACGATAGTAGGTGGATTCTGTCCGCCCATATGCGCATAACGCATCTTAATACGACGACCTTGTACAGTAGGCGGTTGGTGCGCTTCAGTGGCATCATTCAGGATCTGAGTCAGCTTCGCTGGTGATACTTTCAGATGTGAAGAATCATAAGCACGGTGAATCGATGGATACATCTCACCGACACCTGTACCATGTAGCGCAGAAATCAGGTGGATTTTCGCCCAAGGAATAAAGTCAAAACGACGCTCTACATCGAGCTTACATTGTTTACGATCATATTCGGACATGTTGTCCCATTTATTGATCGCAATCACCATGGCACGGCCAGCTTCCAGTGCATAACCGATCAGGTGTAAGTCCTGCTCTACAATCCCTTCACGGGCATCTACCACGATCACAACTACATGTGCATCTTTCATCGCCTGTAAAGTTTTCACAATTGAGAATTTCTCAATCATTTCATCAACCTTACCTTTACGGCGTACCCCAGCGGTATCAATCAGGGTGTATTGACGACCATCACGCTCAAAAGGAATATAGATCGAGTCACGCGTTGTACCTGGCTGGTCAAACGCCACAACACGCTCTTCACCCAATAGACGGTTTACCAGTGTTGATTTACCTACGTTTGGACGACCAATAATTGCAAGACGCAGGCCAGTATTCTTGTCATGTTCTTCTGGGCTTTCATCTTCAGGCACATCTTCAAGTACTTCTTCCAGCATTTGCTGTACGCCACGGCCGTGGCTAGCAGCCACTTGCATAGGCTCGCCCATACCGAGTTTATAAAACTCGACCAGAGCAGCTTCAGCATGTACGCCATCAACTTTGTTAGCTACAAGGAAAACTTTCTTGCCCAAAGTACGCAGTTCACGAGCGATCTGTTCATCAGATGCCAGTAGTCCGGCACGTGCATCGACCACAAAAATGATCATGTCGGCTTCATGGATCGCAGTTTTAGACTGCTCAGCCATGTAGGAGTCAATACCGCCTTCATTTTCACCGATACCACCAGTATCCACGACAATGAAAGATTTGTTTTGATAGATCGCATCACCATATTTACGGTCGCGTGTCAGACCTGCAAAGTCTGCCACCAATGCGTCACGGCTCTTGGTTATCTGGTTAAACAGAGTTGATTTTCCGACGTTCGGACGACCAATGAGCGCAATTACGGGTTTCATAGATTAACCTTTATTCAATATCAGGCTGTCTAAAAATGGCCTGAACATCAGAAAGTTTTGGAAGAAAAAGGGAATAGGATTAAAGCCTAAAATAAATAAAAACACGGGGCATTGAACATTCAATCACCCCGCGTAAAAAATACGGTTGGCTTATTTTAGCATAAGCCAAACAAAAATTAACGATTCTGCCAGATGCTTAATGCACCCTTGCGAGTCGAAACATAGAGCTGGTTGTCAATTACACGTAAATGACGCACTTCACCAGAAGTTTTAGCACGGCCAATAATCTGCCCTGTTGATGGATCCAGCAGGTGCAATACTCCGTCCAGATCACCTACGACAAGCTCAGTTCCGAGCATTACCGGATTGCTCAGCTGACGATTCAACAACTGATCATTTTCCCATAAAGGCTGACCAGTGGTAATTTCATAAGCGCTGATTTTACCGTCGGTTTGGGCAACGAAGACGCCATTGCCCACCACTTCCGGACGCTGGATACTGCTGGCATCTTCACTCCAGATCACCTGTTGTGAAGCCAGATCAAATACAGTCACCTGACCTTGATAGCTGGTGGTCACAATAAACTGACCTGCTACGACAGGATCACCGTCAATATCGATCAAACGCTGAATGTCCGAACGACCATCCGAGATCGCAACACGACGCTGTAATTTAGGCACGCCACTTAAGGCATCGATTGCATAAATATAAGCATTTGAAGTCGCAATCAATACATTACGCGCGTCTAAAGGCACCGGAGCCGCCATGCCACGCAGGCTAAACTGGACATTCGGTAAATCATAGGTCCAGACCTGAGCGCCTGAAGCCACTTCGTGGGCATATACAGTACCGTCATTAGTGACAGTAATTACGCGACCTGCATGAATCAGTGAAGGCGCCAAGATGGCACCAGTCAATTGTGCAGTCCAGCGTTGTTCGCCAGTCTGCTGATCCAGTGCGATCAGTTGACCTTTGTTGCTGCCAACCACCACAATCCCATCAGCGGCTTCAACGCCAGAGCTTAAAGTATCTTTGCTGACTTTTTTCTGCCACAGGCGCTGCTTGCCATTAAAAGCAGTGACTTCACCCTTAGGGTCAATCGCAAATACGACTCCGTTATCCGCATCCAGACGTAAACGTAGCGGATCAGCCTTCTCTGTTGAAGAAACACTGGTCGAAAATACAGGAACAAGTGTTTTAGTCTGACTGATTTTTGGAAGTGGATTCGGTTTTACTTCTGGTACTTTATTGGTCTTACCCGCACAGCCAGCGAGTGCAAGAGTTAAAACAGTTAAAGCACAGGTGATTTTATATGTTCTGTTCATTCAGCTTCTTCCACTTGTGTTTCTATAATTGGGCGTTCGATTTCCGGGTCATCGACCAACACGCCTACGCTTTCGAGCTTAATTTGTAAAATTTGACGTTCTTCTTTACGTTCAATCAAAGCATCCCATGCACTTTGATATACTTTTTTGGCATTTTCAATATCATTTTTGGCAACATAGATATCGCCACGTGCTTCATCGGCGGTTGCTTTAAATGCAGGTTCAGTCACTGCATCCAAAGTTTTCAGGGCTGCATCATATTTTTTCTGTGCTAATTGTGCATAAGCCAGACGCAATTTAACGACCTGAACCAGGCCTTTATCATCAACTTTAGAGTTTTCAACTTTTTGTAATGCTTTCTCAGCGGCAGCGTAATCCTGCTTGTCATAAGCCAGTTTCGCCATGACCAACTGGGTTTGAATCGCTTGAGCTGAATCTGGCGCTTCTTTGACAATCTTGTCTGCAGTTTCAGATAGCTTGGCAAAAGCATCACCATCTGCAGCCTGTGCTTCATCCATCAGTTGCTGAACCTTGGCAGTCTGCATTTGCGATTCCGCCAGGTTTTTCTTCTGCCAATATTCCCATCCGAAAAAGGCAATCAGCGCAACCAGAATCCCGATAATGATCGAAGAACCATACTTCTTCGTGAAGGATTTTAAACTTTCAAGTTGTTCATCATCAGTCATTGCGCTCATGCGATTACCTTTTTCCTAATGTTTTATCGATTATTTTGAAGAAATTTTAGTACTGAAAAATGCGACAAAGTCTGCAAATGGCACAGTAGATTGCTCTGCAGTCGCCAGCTCTTTCACCGTAAAGCTTTGTGCTTCCAGCTCACGCTCACCGATAATGGCTGCATATAAAGCACCGGCCTGATCGGCTTTTTTCATTTGCGATTTCATTGAACCCTGAGAGCCGACTTTCAGACGAATATTACTGCCTGCAGCTTCCAATTGATCACGAATCTGTTCGGCCAATACCAGTGCTTTACCTTGAGAAGCAGGATCGGCAACCAGGAATACTTCGCAATCACGTACTGGCGTATTGTCTTCAACCTGTTCCAGTAGAAGCAATAAACGCTCCATCCCCATCGCGAAACCAACTGCAGGCACAGATTGATCTGCCTTGCCTTTCAATTGACCGACTAAGCCGTCATAACGACCACCGGCACACACAGTACCTTGCGAACCTAAATGAGTCGTAGTCCATTCAAATACGGTTTTGTTGTAGTAGTCCAGACCACGTACCAGTTTCTGATTGATGACAAAGCTGATACCGGCATCTGACAAATACTGTTGTAACTGGTTAAAGTGCGCCAGTGTTTCTTCACCCATAAAGTCGTGAAGTTTTGGTGCATTTTCTAGGATACTTTGAGTTTTGACATCTTTGGAATCCAGAATACGCAGCGGATTAGTCGTCAGACGACGTTGAGAATCTTCATCCAGATCCGCTTTATGCGCTTGTAGGAAGTCTACCAGCGCCGCACGATACGCTGCACGTTCATCAGACTCGCCCAAAGTATTTAGCTCCAACTGCACCTTGTCAGCCACACCCATACGTTTCCATAGACGTGCTGTCATCAGGATCAGTTCTGCATCCTGATCAGGCGTTGCCACACCAAATGTTTCCACACCAAACTGGTGAAACTGGCGGTAACGGCCTTTTTGCGGTTTTTCATAACGGAACATCGGTCCGATATACCAGACTTTCGGGGTCGCACCACGAAGCAGGTTATGTTCCAGCATCGCACGTACACAGCCCGCTGTTCCTTCAGGACGTAAAGTCAGAGACTCAGGCGGATTACCTTTGTCCAGGAAGGTGTACATTTCTTTTTCAACGATATCTGTGGCATCACCGATTGAACGTTTAAACAGATTGGTCTGTTCAACTATCGGCAAACGGATCTGTTGATAGCCATAGGCATCCATCAGACCTGACAGATGCTGTTCAAGACGTCTCCAAGCTGGGGTTTGCGTTGGGAGAATGTCATTAAAACCTTTGATTGCGACGATTGAACTCATGATCTACTCAGAAAAACTTGTGCGAATAATTTCTTTTGATTTGGCTTCTTCAAGCTCGGAAACACGTTGACGAACCATTGATTCGATTTCATCAACCAGTTGATTGGTATCGATTAAATGGCTCTTTTCACCATTACGATACACCAGTGAGCGCGGACTTGCACCTACTACACCGATATCGGCTTCTTTGGCTTCGCCCGGACCATTCACTTTACAGCCAATTACAGACACATCCATCGGAACACGGACATCTTCCAAACGTTCTTCAAGGGTCTGCATTACTTTAATCACGTTAAATTCCTGACGTGAACAGCTTGGGCAGGCAATGAAGTTAATTCCGTTAGAACGAAGGCCCAGCGATTTCAGGATATCAAAACCAATCTTGATTTCTTCTTCAGGCTCAGCTGCCAGAGAAATACGCATGGTATCGCCAATACCTTCCATCAGCAGACCACCCAAAGCAATCGCTGATTTCACTGAACCAGTACGATACACACCCGCTTCAGTCACACCCAAGTGCAGTGGATTATCAATCTGTTTAGACAGCAGACGATAGGCATCCATCGTCAAAAACACGTTTGATGCTTTGACCGATACTTTAAATTCATGGAAATTCAGACGATCCAGAATGTCGATATGACGCATCGCAGATTCCAGCAATGCTTCACCTGTTGGCTCGCCATATTTCTTTTGAATATCTTTTTCCAGTGAACCGGCATTCACGCCAATACGCATGGAAATGTCGTTATGACGTGCAGCCGCCACGACTTCACGAATCTTGGCTTCTGAACCGATATTACCCGGGTTAATACGCAAACAGTCTGCACCCAGATCAGCAACAGCCAGCGCAATCTTATAGTCGAAGTGAATATCTGCAACCAGTGGTACGTCGACTTGCTTACGGATTTCACCAAATGCAGCCGCTGCCTCCATACTTGGGACAGAGACACGCATGATATCCGCACCTGCATCTACACAACGCTGAATTTGTGCAACAGTTGCTGCGACATCGCAGGTTTCAGTATTGGTCATTGACTGAACAGTGATCGGTGCATCACCACCGACATAGACAGAACCGACACGGATTTTACGTGTTGGACGGCGCTGAATTGGATTTACGATCATGATTTCGCCCTATCTGCTCACCATTAACGTGATAAACGGAAATCTGCTTTTCCGTTAACCGTATAAGGTGACAATGCAATACTTTCATTATTTAAACTGAGTGATACTGCTGTCGCATCATCCAGTCGGATCTGGAATGGCGCTTCACCGTTCAGCTCTAAAGTAGATGCCTGACGGCCAGTGGCCAGCACATTACCGCCTGCATCTACAATATGCACAGAGGTCGGACGGCTAAAATCAAGCTTAAGCTGATCACCGGACATGGCAGCACCGGCATCCAGATTCAAAATCTCAACATCAGAAGAGGTGTCCGCAACTTCAGCATTATTTGAACTGCTTTCCGACCAGTTCTGAATCATCGCGACCAGTGCACCCAAGATCAGTACTACAACCAGTGCAATCAGGCCACGCTTTAACCATTTACGGTTACGATCACGCTTTGAACCTGGTAATTTACCCATGATCTTGATTGGAGAATCTTTCAGGGCATGCGTTGCAACCATACCGGTATCATTGGCATAAATTTCATCAAAACGCTGAATCAGGCTAGATGCATCGACACCGAGATATTTGGCATAGGTGCGGTAATAGCCCTTGATAAAGGTTGCTTCAGGCAAGGATTTATAATCATCCTTTTCCAAGGCATTCAGGGTCTTTACCGGAATATTGAGTTCTTTGGCAACGTCTTCAAGCTCACGTTGCTGATTAATACGAATCTTGCGTAAGTACTCGCCTGGACGCTGAACATTTCCTAACGCGTTTGGAGCTACGCTCGAATTATTCGAATCTGAATTAGGATTTACTTCCATACGGCCTCAGTACTGTACTGTAATTGCAAATAACGTTGGTATTCCGGGCTTTCAGGGAACAATGCACGTAATTGATTCACCAATACCTGCATGCCTAACTGATCGCCACTGGCACGCGCAGTGCGAATGCCAATCCAGAGCGCACGGGCACTCTGGTTTTTCTGCCCCACGCCACGCACAAACTGTTCATACATTTGAGTCGCGGCCGGGAACTGCTGGTTCAGATAAAAAATTTCTGCCAACTCTAACATTGATATATACGAAGCGCGATTAGCCTGTAGTGCCTGTTTGAATGATTTTTCAGCATTCGCCAGATCACCCTGTTTCAGGTAAATCCGCCCCATATTTTCAAGGGCACGAAATCGCTGGTCATAACCTAAAGTTGCGCCGGCAATTTCGAACTGCTCGATCGCATCTTTATAGCGCTCAAGCTGATACAAATAGGTGCCGTAGTTATTTCGTGCCTGGGCATTTTTTGGATCTGCCGAAATTGCACGCTTGAAATAACCTTCAGCTTTTTCAAGATTAGGTTTGCTGCCTTCCTGCTGAAGCAGCACACCCATCATCATATTGGCTTGCGAATCACGCGGATTAGTTTCCAGTGCCTGATCCAGCGCACGTTTGGCTGAATCCAGATCACCGTTTTTAAGATATTCAACCGCCAACTGAGTACGAACCTTGGTGGCTTTTTCCGGATCCTTCTGACCTAGATCTGGCGTTTGACACGCAGTTAAAACCAAAGACCCACATACTACTGAAACCAAAGCAAGTTTAGATGTCAGACTACTCAATTGGCGACCTCTTGTTATCCTTGTGAGCGCATAATCTCATTGGACTGCGCAATTTTCTTTTTCCACTGTTCCGCACGACGGGTACGGTCAGCAACTTGTCCTACCAGTTGTCCACACGCAGCGTCGATATCATCACCACGTGTCTGACGAATCGTACACACAAAACCGGCATCAGACAAAGTTTTTTGGAAAGAAATAATCCGGTTACGGCTTGAACGGCCATATGGCGCATGCGGGAACGGGTTAAATGGAATCAGGTTAATCTTGCTTGGCAGATCTTTGAGCAGCTTGATCATCTGCTGGGCATGTTCAGGTTTGTCATTTACGCCATCCAGCATTACGTATTCGATAGTCACGTGCTTACGCGCACTTTCATTACCATCTTTAGTGATGTAGCGCTGACAAGCGGCAATAAGCTGCTCTAGCGGATATTTTTTGTTGATTGGCACCAGTTCATTACGCAGCTCGTCATTGGTTGCGTGTAATGAAATCGCCAAAGCCACATCAATATCTTGCGCCAACTGGTCAATTTTCGGCACGACACCTGAAGTTGAAAGCGTTACGCGGCGTTTAGACATGCCATAAGCAAAATCATCCAGCATAATGCGCATAGAGTTTAATACAGCATCATAGTTCAGCAATGGCTCGCCCATGCCCATCATCACCACATTGGTCACTGAACGCTCACGCTCAGCCACAGGCACTTCTTCCATATAGGAGTAGTTGGCCATCCATAACTGACCAATGATTTCAGCTTGAGTCAGGTCACGCTGGAAACCTTGCTTACCGGTTGAACAGAATGAACAGTCTAGGGCACAGCCCACTTGTGAAGAAATACACAGGGTCTTACGTGAACCAGTTTTATCCTCTGCCGGAATCAGGACAGTTTCAACCAGAGAGCCATCACCATCACCGACACGGAACACCCATTTACGGGTACCGTCTTTGGAATAGTTTTTATGCACTACTTCTGGCGCTTTAATTTCACAAATCTTTTCCAGTTTTTCACGCAGCTTGCCCGAGATATTGGTCATCTCGGCAAAATCAGTCACGAAATACTGATGAATCCATTTCATCACCTGACCGGCACGGAACTTCTTCTCGCCCATATCTTCGAAGAATTTTTCCATTTGCGGACGTGACATGCCTAGTAAGTTCACTTTTTCCACAGAATTTTGCTGTGCAGGAGTGGACGGAGATTGTTGCTGTGCATCAGAAACTGCTGATGTAGCGACCACTTCAGTACTCATGTGTATACCTAAACCATGTCTAAAGATGAAAGGAGAAGCTCAATATCTGAGCAAAGAATTATTCAGAGAATAAAAAAACCAGATAAGTATAATAACACTTATCTGGTTTGAATACTGCGTATTAACGAGTACGTGGAGCAATCTCAGTTTGCGCGAAGAAGTAGTTAATTTCGCGGTCAGCAGATGCTACAGAGTCAGAACCGTGAGCAGCGTTTTCGTCGATGCTTACAGCGAAGTCTGCACGGATTGTACCAGGAGCAGCTTCTTTAGGGTTAGTCGCGCCAAGGATGTCACGGTGAGCAAGAACAGCGTTTTCGCCTTCAAGAACTGAAACAACAACTGGACCAGAAGTCATGAATGCAACTAGGTCACCGAAGAAACCACGTTCTTTGTGCTCAGCGTAGAAACCTTCAGCTTCAGCTTTAGTCAGGTGTTTCATTTTAGTCGCAACGATTTTAAGACCTGCTTTTTCGAAACGAGCAAAGATGTCACCGATGTGGTTTTTAGCAACTGCGTCTGGTTTTACGATAGATAATGTACGTTCAATAGCCATGATTGGCTCCTTAAGTCAATTGTTGACATGAAAATTTGCCGCATTATACCGAATAATGGACTTTTTTCTGCCTTTAAACTGTAAAAAAATTGCTTTTTTCAACTGGCAATTAACGTGCTTCGTCAATCCATGCCATTTGAATGGCTTCCAGAAGCCCTTCGGTTGATTTGGTCGGATCATCTTCAAAGTCTGGCAGTGCGCATACCCAGGCATGCAGGTCGGTAAAGCGAACCCATTGCGGATCCACGTCTGGATGCGCTTCATATAATTCAATCGCGATATCGAGGGTATCTGTCCAACGTAAACCCATGTCTATTCCTAAGCCTATTTACTGTGATGTAGTACTTTAGCAAATCTGCAAAATTCTGCGAGCCTTTGCCAGATCATCTCGTGATTTTTTACAACATGATATTAAAAAAAGGTGCCGTAAATACAATCATGGTGGCCACCAGCGCGCCCAATATGGCTCCTACCGCCACATCACTTGGATAATGCAAGCCTAAAACCATTCGGGAGATCGCGACCAGAATGGCAAATGGCAACATTAAAAACAGCAAAAAAGGTACGATATAGCCCAGCACAATGGTCACCATCACTGCATGCAAGGTATGTCCCGAAGGAAAACTAAAATGATCCAGCGGATGCTCACAGAGCCGAATCACCTGATGCACCTGATAAGGACGTGGCCGTATTGTCTTGGTTTTTAAAAGTTTATAAATCAGGGTTCCGATCATACTGCCAAATACCAGATAAACTATCTGTAAGGTATACATCAGGCCCTGAATCAGCCAGACGGCAATGAGCATCAAATACCAGAATACGCCATTGCCCAACCGGCTAATGATTTTGAAAAAAGCTGCAATGCGTTCTGAATGTGAAAAATGATTAAGATAAATACAGCCTTTTAAATCAATTTCTAAAAATTTTAGTTTTGCATTCTGAAATTTCATTGTAGAGCTCTTATTGTTTTATGCCCTGTATTTCAGGTTTGGTACGACTGAAAAATAGAGCTTGTTCAAATTGACGCATGAGATAATCGCCATTCACCTTTTTAGTTTGTTAATGCCAGTATCCTTCTGTAATCGTTATAAATCGCTTAATTAAGACATCTAACAGATGAATTCTTGCCACTATCCCAACCTACTCAGCCAACTTTTCCGATCAGGTTGCAGCTGTAAACAAGTACATCCATGATCATTAGCGATCACTGCTCCACCGCTGGCCATCGCCTCCTGAATTATATTTTTGACCTTTCAATCCGACCTATCCTTGAACTGTTAATAGATGATTTATGTATACTGGCATTCATTGAAATACGTCTGGATCACTACATTCAATTCATTCTTTAGGAATAATTATCTAGCCTTTAACAAAACCTGAGAAGGATCGATTGTGCTTCGAGTATAATGTAGTTATAACACCCAAGACTTTGGTGAAAATGTATCTATGAGCCACTTTCTGCCTTGGTCTTAATCAAAATTTGGTTATTCCCAGGCATTTAAAAGTTAATGAGATATAACTATCCATACTTTTGATCAAGTATGAAATTAAGGTGTGACTGTTTTATGAATTGATTTATGGGAGCTTAGCATTTCTTACATTATCAAACTTGCTGATGCTTTATGTCTGTTCCATCTACCTTTTCAATTTCTTTACTATACTTATGCTCAACTAATAACCGATTAAATACCTGATCCATGCCAATGAATTCAACTTGTAAAATAGTTGCCATTTTTGAATATGATTTATTTTTTGAGATAACCTTTTATCTTCAAATCCCCAGTCAACCAACAAAGCTGCTCCAAGCAATAAAATTAAAATTAAAATTAAGACAGCTAACCACAAACTTAATGAAAGCCAACTACCCCCACAATACATCACGATAAATAATCGTTTGGATTTGCTGCCATGAAGTTTTGGTATTTTTTAATTCGAATGCATATTGCTCAAACTCTTGATCACCTACTCCTACTTCAGTCCAAACATAGATAACCCGAATCGCGGATAAAAAATTGACTTGAAAAATAAGAGGACTAGAGCCATCAGTTGAGTTACCACACAAAACTTAAAACTCTAGTCCCGATGTTTAATAGTACCGAATTATTTTGCGTAATT